>CAZDMD010000033.1:0-17107 GCA_964506805.1 uncultured Vampirovibrionales bacterium
ATAATCTAGGCTCCTCGTCTAGCCATCTCTACAAAAAACTCTGAATACGACTATAGATAGCATTTCATCCCAAGCAACGACCAGTCTCAAACATCAAACCCAACCCAAATTTACACCCAACCTTTTAGAAGGAAGATTTTAACATGTCAGATTTTACAACTCAACTCAATCAAATTAACCGAGCTCAACATCTGGCTTCTACTTATAACGCTATTTCCGTTAATAATGACGGCTCTGAAACACCGACTTGGTCAGGTGGTATAAACTTTTTCAATCGTACCGCTTGGCAAGGAGCACACTTAAAAGGAAGGGCAGGTAATGGAACACTGGAATCTGTCTTAGATACAGTGCTTACACCTACATTCGGGTGGGCAGGGTATCGACCCAATAACTTAGCCTCTACTTATGATCAAGATCGTCGTAAATATATTGCTGCCATTACTCAATATGAAAGATCAGGCAATACATCGGCGTTAACGGCTGTTGGACTACCTGTTCCTACAAATGAATCTGAAAAAAGTCAACTTTTACAAGTAAAAGAAGGCTTTGTGAATCTTGAAAGACAAGCAGGGCAAGATGCTGGAGGCAGAAATTTGTCCGTTGAACAATATGCTAAAAATCAAGGTAAGTATCTCAATGAATTAAAATCTCTTCAAAATCAAACTGTTGAACAAAATGGTGTGGTAGACGCTCAAACATTTCAATTAGTTCAGTATGCTAAACAAGAAGAAGCTAAATTAGGCGGGGCAGATTTAGGAGCGAGTCTTCAAAGCAAAGTCAAACAGTTAAAACAGCAATTCCCCAATGACCCTGAACTACATACTGCTTTAGACCATACAATGGACACCTTTAATAAAGAGCTTCAAAATAATGGAGGCACTGGTATTGCAGGGCAAGGTAACCAACCTTTGGCATATAGCAGAGCGGTTACAGAGCTGATGAAAGTATTAGATCAGAGACTTCATGCAAAATCGAAAGGCACACGTTCTCAAAATGTATTAGATGCGACTTTTAAAGGAACTGATCATCAAGATGTGGCGAATTTAATTGTAGCTGTTCAGACCCTTTCTGGCGGTAAAAATTTGAGTTCAGAACATATCCAACAAAAAATTCAAAATAGAGCAATCACTGAAGGCTTCGCCGTACCAAATTTAGCTGCGAATAAAATTTATAAGTTAGCGTCAGGTTCTCAAGCAAGTGGTACGAATGAAAGACAAAAAGTCATTAAAGATTTTGGTAATGGTCAACAACTGGTTTTGAACCCTGATGGGAACACGTATGTTCTTTCGACTTCTTATGATAAAGAAACAGGTGTCCGCACGACCACAAGCCGACTTTATAATCATGGTGTTGATAGCTTAGAGGCTTTGAAAAAATCTCTCGAAAAAGCTAAATCCATTGATGAGAAAAAACTGGCTAATACAGGTACGGTTTATGTGCAAAGGCAAGGCGATGAGAACAATAATACAACAACTCAAAAAGGTCGACTTTACGCACTTAAAGCTGATTTTTCATCCAAAGCTGCGAAAGATAAAACAGAGGCGTTGAGAAATAAAGCCGTTTCGACCGCAAAAGCAGAAACTACTCTAGAACAACCTCAACAAATACAACCCAAAGCACCACCTACAAGACAAGCCACGGATAATAATGCCTCAAGTGCTTCAAATGACCAAGAGAAAGCTAAGTTGAATATGAAAATCACTCAAATCACTACTCAAATCAATCAAGAAAACGACCCAGAGAAGAAACAGGCTTTAGAAGCAGAAAAAGCTAAACTGCTAGAACAACGCAATGCACTATCCTAAAATCACAATGTCAAATTCGCTTGAGGCGGTAAAGCCTCACGGATTGGATTCGCTGTCCCTAGCAAGGCATTCGCTTGAGACGTGAAAAAAGAGCTATCTCTCCACCGCAATTCGCCAGCTATCCACGTGGCGATGATTTGCATCGTGGGCTTGTGCCAAAGCAACATATCCGCCACGGCATGAGGCTGTAAAACGCCGTAATCTTGTTCAATCCCTAGGAGCTTGGCGGGATTGTATGTTGCCATGTGCAATGCCTCTTCCCATGTACAGAGATTCCAACGAATCAGGTTACGAATCATTTCAGGTAAAAGTTGAGTCGAACCTGCTAAGTTACCTTCAGTATTAACGGCACGACCGCCTTCTTTGCGAACGTGAGTGCCTGCAAATCGTGTGCTTTCACCGTCTTTTAAGCCTGCCAAATTCATCGCATCAGAGACTAAAAGCAATCGTTTTGTACCTTTCAGCTTTAAGGTGAGTTCCAACACTTCAGGATGCACATGGAAGCCATCCGCAATCACACTCGCCCACAAATCAGGCTCATTCAGTACATGTAACGCTGTTCCCACCTGACGGTGCGTATAGCCTGCCATGGCATTGTATAAATGGGTTACTCCTTTTAAGCCTTCCGCCATATGAGCCTTTAGACTGGCACGTTCCACCTGCGTATGCCCTGCAAAGGGTAAAATCCTTTGTGCTACCAGTTCATGCAAGAGTTCAAAATCCTCATCGCATTCAGGGGCATAAGTCATCATTTTGACATGAGGCGAAAGCAGTAATGCCAGACTCTCTAAATCCGCTTTCATCATCGCCTCTTGCGGATGCGTGCCTCGTTTTTGAGGATTTAAAAACGGGCCTTCTAAATGAATCCCTAAAAGGCGAGATCCCTTGCTTCGTTGATTAAAATGAATCAATTCTTCTAGTTGATTGCACGAGCTGGCCATATCCATTAAGGGGGCGGTAACCAAAGTCGGGAGCAAAGCCGTAATACCGTATTGCGGTAAAATATCTAAAACTTTTTGAATTTGAGGAATCGTGCCTGTGGAAAAGTCCACCCCAAACGCCCCATTGAGCTGTAAATCAATCAATCCGGGACTCACCAAGAAGTCGTCATTGAGTTGAATGGTGTGAATATCGTCATCTCGTAATAAATGCCCGAGTGGGGCTTCTCCGCTAATGGATTTAATTTTACCGTGTTGCCATTGTAGCGTTTGATTCGTTTGAATCCCTTGAGGCGTAAGGACATTGGCATGACAAAACGCCACGATTTGTTCGGGATCTTGAAGGGGGGCTTTCGTTGAAAATGGCGTGGGCATAGAAAGGTCTCTTTATAAAATGGGGATGATTGTGCTATTATAACGCATGTTATTGATTTTGGACGATTATTAGACGATTAGACGAGTAATATACGAATGAAAAAGCGATCTTTCACAATTTTGACCACACTTTTAACCATGCTCACGCTAATGCCTTGTGCGGATGCGTATAAAGCAGGGGCGATTATTGAGACCAACAAAGGCGATATTGTCATTGAGTTTTACGAAAAAGAAGCCCCTCTCACCACGGCTCACATGAAACAACTCATTCAAGACGGCTATTATAATCAACGAGGGATGCGGTGGCACCGTGTCGTGCCTGATTTTGTGATTCAAACAGGTGATCCCACCAACACAGGGACGGGCGGTTCAGACAAAACCGTCGATTTAGAGGTGCGTAACGGTTTAAGTCATTGTGAAGCAGGCATTGCCGCTATGGCAAGAGGAACCGCACTCAATAGTGCATCGAGTCAATTTTATATTACGTTGAGTCCCCAAATCTCCTTAGATGCCAAGTATGCGATTTTCGGACGTGTGATTCAGGGGATGCGTCTTTTACCCAAAATAACGCCGAATGACGAAGTGTATCAGATTCGATTGACGGATGTTGAGCAAATGGCGATTGAAGCAGAAGCTCCCGTGCAGGAGCATCCGTTTTGGGGGATTTTCAAGTCGTCTAAAAAGAAGAAGAAAGCCTGTGAAGAATCTCCTAAGTTGCAAACAGAACTCATTTAGAGAGGCTTGATTCTATTTTGTTTCTGTTTAGAATGAAATATATAGCGACTTCAATAATTTCTTGTAGAGCGTCTATACGTTGTCGCTACGATGATTTTGTGAAGGAGTGTAGATAGACCTACATGACTGAACAAAATAATCTAGGCTCCTTGTTTAGGATTGTCTTCTAGGGGCTGTCTTCAAATAGTCAAGAATGGCGGAATTTCAAGGAAAAACAAACGGCTTTTGAGGCGTGTAGACAAACTACATAACGCTGATTGCTTGCAATCACTCGCGAAGCGAACAACGGCTTGTTTTGACACAGAAAGTACCCATTATGGGCTTTTTGAAGACAGCCCCTAGCCATCTCTACAAAAAACTCTGAAGACGACTATAAAACACACTCTATTTTGAAACGCTAGGACAAGACGGGAAAACTTAAGCGAGCCGTAAACGTATCGTTTTCAAAAAAGAGGTTCAAGTCCCCCTCCATGGCTTCCGTCAAGGCTTTGGCGATAAATAACCCCAAGCCACTCCCTCGACTGCGACGGGTCAGCCCGTCATCCAAGCGATGAAACTTATCAAACAATTTCGCCAAATCCTCTGGCGTAATTCGCTCACTGGGGTTACTTACGTCTATGACGGCGTGTGTTGCGGTACGAGAGAACCGCACTGTAATCGCATCCTCATCGCCCTGCCGATACTTGGCAGCATTTTCTAGCAAGTTAATCAACACCTGTTGCCAGCGATCTTCCTCTACCGCAATGGTGATGTCTTCAAGCGAACTTTCGGCTTCAAGGATTAAAGCCGTTTGTACTTGTTCAGAGAGTAAAGGCAGAAGCCCCTGCCATAAGTCGTCAATCACATGCGGTTCACAATACACCCGTAATTGATGATTCTCTAAATCAGGAATCACCAGTAAATCTTCCACCAAGCGGTTCAGTCGTTTGCATTGTTGTTTAATAGTTTGTAACGCCTGCACTTGTTGATCGCTTGAAAGGTTAGGGTGATGTGTCAATAGCCGATTCGTATAACCCTGTATATTCATCAACGGCGTACGCAGTTCGTGGCTGACCGTATCAATTAAATTGGATTTCAACTCATCCAACTTGGCGAGTTCCTTATTCACCTTTTGAATCGTCGTTACCTGTTTTTCCAACTGCCGACTCATGCGATTGACTTCCGAAGTTAAATAGCGAATTTCAAACGGGGTAACCCAATTCACAATCAAGCGAATTTGTCTGCCGTAATTGCCTTCCCCCATCGCTTTAATGCCTTTAATCATCTGCCTAAAGTTGCGGATAATCCCCCACACATAAGCCGTCCCGATCAAAATACTCAAGAGCAAACTCAGCCCAATTAAGAAAAAGGTTTGCAAGCGAGCCTGCTTAATAAAATGCCGATTCTCATGCCAATCAGGGGACACAATCAGCCACACCGAAAGCGGTTTAAGTTCAGAAACGATATAGTCTTTACCGTCGAGCTTAAAACGCTGCCAAACAAGCCCCTCATCTTGAGTGCGTTTCTTCGGATTTAGGCTTTCAGACGACGGCGTGATAGGCGTTTCCACACCTTTGGGTAAGCGTCCGATTTGAAAATCAAGGGTGCCGTCTCGTTTTTCACGCACTTCAAGTATATGCGGTTTTGCTCGACCAGCTTGAGGCATCACCAGCCACACCCCTGCTTTTTGCAAATGCAATAAATCCCCGAGCAAACTATGCAGACTTTCTAAGGGACGCACCTGCACCACGTCCAACGCCTCATTCAAAGGCAAGCGACTTTTCATCCAGCGAGGCTCTAAGGCGTTTTCATTCCACGAGACAATCAACTCATGTTGAGGGATGCTAGAAGCGTTACCTTGACACGCCCATTCACTTAAGTGAGATGCCATGCTTTGAGGCGGTGTGCTTCGACTGGCCCATTGCAACAATCGTGAGCGTCTATTCGGGGTTTGTGCTTCACATAGCCCCAAAAACGACAAGGTGGATTCTTGATGCACCCAGCGTGCCAGCGTTTTTTTAGAAAGTACGGTATCGGTCGTAGAAGGCTGACTTTGAGCGATAAAAGCACGTTGTAAAAACGTCGCCTGCTCTTGGCGAAGGCGTGCTTCCTGCCATGTGGCTTTCAGAGTCGCTCGTAACACGTCTTCTTCGGTATTGGCGATTTGCTTGCGTAAGGCACTGTCGTTAATATCGTAAAGCCAAATACTCAAGCCCCCAAGGGGAATCATCACAATGACCAACACCAAAATAATAATTTGCTGATAAAAGCGAAAGCCTGTCGTTTTTCGACGCAAGCCCCATACTTTGGTTTTAAACAATTTAAAGGGCATCGGCGGATTCTGCCATTGCATCTGCTAGATTTAAGCGATACCCCACATTGTTTACCGTCTGAATCAAAGTCGGCTTTTTAGAATCCAGCTCAATTTTTTGACGCAAGCCCCCTACATGCACACGCACGGTTCGCACATCATCACTGGCGTCATAGCCCCATACTTCTTGCAAGAGTTGCGATAAGGAAACGGCTTCATTGGCGTGTTGCACCAAACAATAGAGAATCTCAAACTCGGTCGGAGTCAATCGAATCAAACGCCCATGACACAAGACTTCTAAAGAGCTGGGGAGTAGGCGTAAATCTCCAATCGCCAAGCGTTCTTCTTTCTTCGGCGTGGCTTCTTGTGGCGAAGCGTGCGGTGTGTTACGCTTGCCTTGCAAATCCGCCAGCTTGCCTGTTCGACGAAATAAGGCACGCATCCGTACCATGAGTTCTTGCAGTTCAAAAGGTTTCACCAAGTAATCATCCGCCCCGGCGTGAAAGCCTTTTACTTTGTCTTCCAGCTGACTTTTGGCGGTGAGTAAGATAATCGGCAAGGCTTCCCGATGCGGGAGTTCTCGGGCATGGCGACACAAGGCGTAGCCGTCGAGCTTAGGCATCATCACATCCACCAAAGCCAAATCAAGGGGGGTGGTACTTTGTAGGACTTTCAGTGCATCGAGTCCGTTTTTGGCGGTATGCACTTGAAAGCCCATGAGTTCAAAATCCATTTGAAGCAACGCCAAAATATCGGGGTCATCATCCACCACCAGTAATTGAACCGCATTAGACATCATAAACCTTTCTTCAGAATCCTTTGTATAGCGATAATCCTACGACTCACTGATATTTAATTCTAATTTATAGTAAGTTTCTATATCTTTAAGAATATCGTTAATCCCTTCTTCTGATATAGATTTCAACCAAGTAACTAGTTCATTGATTGTAATAATTTCTTCAAACGCATGGAAATACCTCTGTTTGAGTATCTCCATGCCACCCGATTTCTGATCAATATATTGGCTAATTTCAATCGCAATACGCTGTTTCGTTTTTTGTGTTTTAATGACAAACGTAATAGGGAAGTGCATCACTTTGTCAATATCAAGCAAGTATTTATCATAATGATTCACTTCAGTTACTTGAAAAAATCTACCCAAAGGCTTCATAACAAAATCTATACCACCATCATTCGCATTAGTTCTGCCTGTCTTATAAAGCTGAAGCGGTTCTTTTTTTAAATCGGTTATAGAATAGCCGATATAAACTTCCGTATTTTTATAATGATTTTTTAGAATAGCGTAGGCAATAATTTCAAAAATACGTGCCTCTGCCTTTTCAGAAATAAGTTGGGTAATTTTATTTTTTTTTTGCTCTGTATTATTCAATTTGAGCAGTTTTTGGATTTCAGCAATCAAGTGGGCATCTTTTTCAATGAGAAGTGCCATATACTGTTCCACAATTGTATTAACGACGGGGGAGATGTCGATGTCTCCCACATACAAGTAGTCAATATGTAAGGCATATTTCCCCTCACTTACAATAATGAGTGGTTTTTGATGTTCTGGAAATTTATTATCGAATTCGCCATTGACACGGCTATTCAGTGCATGATTTTGTAACTTTTCGCCCCCGTATAAGGTACGATAAAACATGAATAGTTTTGTATAATCATAGCCTTCAAAGACTTTGTACTCTTCTTTTTGCTGATAAAATTCTGGCTCATAATGTTTTGTAATAGAATAGATTGCATAGATATTCGCCAGACTCCGTCTTGTCTTGGAATCGCCTTCAATCGCACCCATTTTAGCATCTAAGTACTTTAACAAGGGGCTATTTTCAAAAATATCAAGCCAAGCATCTCCATACATTTTTTTTAAAATAATTTCAATAAATTGTCGCATGTGTCGTCCTTTATATGATTCTGCTTAGATTTTGCATTCGTTTTTCTGACTTTTTCTTTGAGTAAGGGTTTCCCTTTGTAATGAGTCGCAAGCCCGGTTCTACGCAATCCTATTTCAAAATAGTCGGGGTTAATATCGATACCGATTGATTTCCTACCTAGCTTCGTGGCAACTGCAGACGTTGTGAAACTACCACTAAAAGGATCCAAAACAAGATCCCCAACAGAACTACTTGCTTTAATAATACGCTCTAATAAGGCTTCTGGTTTTTGAGTGGGATGATTTTCGTATTCATCCATCTTAAAACGCACTCGGTTAAATTCAAAAACATTTCCAGGTATTTTTTCGGTACTGTATCGTTGAGGAGGCGTTTTTCTATAATCAATCAACTTTCTTTGAGAACCTGTTTTGGCTTCTATTTTAATGTCTTCCGCATTGAATGTATAAGCACTATTTTTAGATTTAGTTATCATTAAAATAGGTTCATATAAAGAACCATAGCAATTTTTGGATTGAACACCAGAGCTGTCATAGACCCACACAATACGAGACAACACATGATAATGCTCTGAAATATAAACATCTAAATAAGGCATATGTTGGGTCGCCGTCATTAAATACATCGTGCCGTCGTCTTTTAGGACTCGCATACATTGATCAATCCATTGGATACACCACGCAATATAATCTTCTTTCGTTCTCCAAAAATCCTGATTGTTTCCAAAGTTTTTGCCTATATTATAAGGGGCATCCGCAAAAATAAGATGAACCGATTTGTTCTTCAAGCGGTTTAAAATATCAATAGAATCTCCTAACACAACCGTCGCAATACCATTACTTTCTACTGCGATATTTTCTTCTGTATTCAAAGTGTCTAAAAAGTCGGGGGTAGCTATGGGATGTAACGCATGTTGCATATAAGGAAACCTTTTAAGATGAGCGAATAAAACGAGAGATGATGAGTTCGCAAACCTTCCTTTAGCATTTCTCTTTTTTTATTATAAACTAGATGAAGAAAAACTCAAACCGCATAAGGATGAACCCATGCCCGTCCCACCGATTCGACTACTTGCCCTAAGAGGTGCCACCACGCTGCCTGAAGACACCGCAGAGACGATGGATATTGAGGTGCGTCGGCTCTTGGAAGCCTTGGTTTCCCAAAATCATGTGCAGCCTGAAGAGATTGTGAGCGTCTTTTTTTCACTCACGTCTGATTTACACAGCATGAGTCCTGCAAAAGTGGCTCGCCGTGCTTTACCGTGGGAGCATGTCGCGTTATTTTCCGCTGTGGAGCCTGATATTCACGGACAACCTCCCAAAGCTGTCCGTGTCTTGATTCAATTCTACTCGACCAAAACGCCTCAAGAGGTCAAGCACGTTTATCTCAATGAGGCTCGGCATTTACGCCCTGATCGCAGTGGTTTTTAGGCTTCTATCAATGTTTTAAAGTAATCGCCTTAAAAACGTCATAGGTTTGTAGTTGAATAAAAAAGTACCTATTTTGATTTCAAAGGTTTTTCGATGACAATTCAATTGACTCCTTCTGTTACCTCACTAGAAAAAACACTAAAATCCCCCCCCCCCCCCTGCAAATACGATCCGCTTCAAGAAGTTAGAGAACCAGTTGTTTTTGAACAAGGAAAACGTGTTTTTAAGTTTTGGAAAATTAAGACGCACTTTACAGATGAAAAGGGGATGACCTTCACCGTTTATCAACGAGACGACCTCATCCCTAAAACCGAAGATAATAGACAACGGATGCAAGAAGGTAAAGCCCCTTTAGGCATAGACGGTCAAAAAATTGAATTGCATCACTTGACGCAAAATTATGGGGGTGCTTTAGCAGAAGTAACGCGTTATATTCATAATGAAGGTAGGTTGCCAAATGGAACACCTTATACGGATATTTTACACGGATGCCCCCCAAAAAAGTTGAAAGATTACTATGCCCTGTGGGTCAGTATTTTGACACAACCTTTGAAGAAAAAGGACTCCTCCAAAAAAAAACGTACTGGGCTTTCCAAGACAAAATCAAAAGAACAAAAGTCTAAATGGTTTTCAGAATTAGTTAATAAAGGCTTAGAATTCAATTTAAACCTCTCAGCATTTAATCCAGTATGCGGAAGACGAGAAGAATTTAAAGAACAAAAACGAGCCTATTGGATTGAACGAAGTAAAGCATTGTTTGGTGATATTACAACCCCTTGAGCAAGGCTTCAATATCGGCTGAATCTAGCTCTCGGGATTTCACATTCAACCTCAACGCCTCTTCCAACAACGGACGAGCAATCATCGGTTCTTGCATTTGAATAAAAGTGCGTCCCAAATTGAATCGAGCCATCGCATACGACGCATCGAGGCGACGGGCTTGTTCAAAGTAATGACGAGCCTGCTCATAATCCTTCCAAATATCCAGATACAAGACCCCTAAATTGTTGAGCGTAATCGGGTTTTGACGGTTCAAGCGAATGGCGGTCAAATAGGCTTCTTCGGCATCGGCGTATCGCTTGCTTTGCCAGTAGAGGTAGCCTAAAAATCCGTAGACTTCCGCATTTTCGGGCTGAAAGCGTAAAATGTTTTGATACACGCCCACCGCCTCTTCATAGCGTTCATTTTGGCAATGCACTTCCGCTAAAGAAAATAAGTCGTTAATGTTGTGCGGTTCGAGTTCTTGAGCCAACTGTAAGCATGCCAAGGCGTGATCCGTATCACCTTTATAATCTTCATAAATGCGGGCTAGCTGCCGAGACACTTGTGCCGTCCAAAGCGGATCGACCCCAAAAGTAATAGCGGTTTTATAGGCTTCAATACAGCCGTCTATATCGTCCATTGATTTTAAGACTTCCGCCATATAATAGTAGCTTTTGGCGTGATGTGGCATGAGATTTAATGCACTTCTTAAGTGGAATAACGCCTTCATCAACGCCCCTTGGGTTTGATACACTTTAGCGATTTCAAAGTGCAAATCACCATTTTCAGGGTCTTGTTCAATCTCGGCTTCCATGAGGATGAGAGCCTCTTCCAGCTTACCCTCTTCTAGGAGCGAACGAAAGGCGGGGTTTTGACTGCCCTGCACTGGGGGCGAGAAAATATCAAGCCCTAAAGCATTGAAAGCGTCGTCTTCTTCCGATTTAAAACGAGAGGCTAAAGCGTCTTGAGGGGAATACTCGTCTCGTGTAGAGGTTTGTGAATACGCTTGAAGACGGGTTTTGATGCGATGCGACACCCCCAAAAGGTTCAATCCGCAGAGCCTAAAAAAGAGGTGAACACATTCCGCCATACCCAAAACCACCCATTCAGACAATAAGCGTAAGGCGTTCGGACGAGACTCCTGCCACCACGCCCATTGCATACGTCGGGTTAAAAGATTTGAAAATCCTTTACGTTCAATCGCTTTTCGAGCGGTACTTTCAGCGACTTCATTTAAACCGCATTCCCATTGAAAAAAGGCTAAGAAATGTAAGGCTTCGGTGTTGTGATTGTCTTCTTCGACAATCTGTTGAAAGGTGCCTAAGCCTTCCATTAAAATCAACTGCCCTGAAAGCCAGTTAATCCAGGTGTGCCTGCCTTTATGCAAAGGCGACTGTAAGAAGGCTTGCCCTTTACCATTATAAAATTGTTGAAGACTATTGAGCTGTTCCACCGTGGGGTGTGCTAGTAGTTCCGCCCAAACACGATGAGCTTGTGCTTCGGTGCTAATCGGTAAATAAGTGTTAAAAAGCCTATTGGCGAGTGGGTCTTGTGCCATGCTCGGGAGAGCTGGTTGATGCGTATTTAAATGCTGAGATGTTTTAGAACGTGGATTCATAGAGCGTGATGCCTCGTGAGGTGTTCGGCACTTTTCAAAACTCACCAATGTGAATTCGTAACAAGTACAGCTTTAAGCAAGGTCTTCTTCTAGGCATCCTGCGGTAGAGGGGAAGACTTTGGTAACACGTCATGGCATCCTTGTCATGCGGTAGTCTGTTTCGTAATTAGAGAGAAAAAACAGAATCTACAAATAGGAGTTCGACAAAACCCCTCTCTCCTAAAGAGCAATCCTCCGCTTGGTGGAGCGGAGGATTGAGAGAAAGTAATGTCATCAATCGAAAAAAAGGCTACGGAGCATCACAGGCGACAGGTTCTTTAAAGAGATTAGGATTCCTTGAAGGCGTTACGCCGTCAGGGAGAAGAGTGTCGCCTTGAGACTTCCATTTTTGACAGTCGCCACCTTCAATTGCTTCAATATAGGCAGTCTTACCTTTGTTCAATCCACGTATTGTAGTCGGAGGTTCTTCTGTGCTATTCGGATTGTGTTGATATTGGAACTCAACGCCAAAACCGTCTGTTTGGAATCGGAGATTAGAGTTTATTTGAGTACGCTTAGAACCGCCCCATGTGGCAGTAATGCCCCATTGAAGCCGTGTATGGCTATCGTTAAAACCCATAAGATTAGTTCCTTATAGATTAACTGTTACTTACACGAGCCAGTTCAACATAGGTACTACCGTCAGAACGTTTTACAGTTGCTGCAGCGGTCTTTTCACCTTTATTAACTACAACGGCAACTACAGAATCTCCTTTGTCAAGTGGCTTTTTAAATGCGAATTTTAAAGTTCCTCCGCCTTCAGTGGAACGGATTAAATTTTCTCCTGATCTATCCGCTCCCTCAACTTTAGGGGCATCAGGTAGATCTTTTCGGGTATAATCAATTTCAAAGCCTAAAGCTAGATTGCTCTCACTTGTTTCATTATTTAGTGAACTAGAAGCGTTTCTATTAGAATTACTCGTATAATTAACTCTTACCCCCGCATATTCGAGTCCTCTATTACTGAAGCTGATTTTGATATTAGCGGAGAGACTGTTTGAGTTGCGACTCGTTCGACGGGTGGGGTCTAGGTTAATGATCCCTGTATTGACGACACCGTTATTGTCCCCACCTATAATGACATCTCCCGAATTGGTATTGGTATTGGTATTGGTAATTGGCCCTCCTAAGTCTGAAGCACCGGGACTTGAGGGAACAGTCGGATTTGATTCAGGGCTAGGTTCAGGAACAGGTGGCTCAATTGGGAGTTCATCTGAAGTATTCGCCACAAGGACGGGGTCTGCCTTACCAAAGGACTTAACCCCTACGATAGGTATCTTACCTGTTTGGGGTGTTAGGTTGCTTGGTTGCTTGGTTGGTTGCTTGGTTGGTTTGACTGGGTTTAGTAGGGGTTTTAGGGACTTTAGCAATCATTTAAAAAAATCCTTTATTTTTTGTAAATACTTTGAGTGAAACAGGAAGTAACACACATGTTAATAAAGGAAAACTAATTAAGATTGTTTTTTAATTGTTACAATTCTAAATAAATGATATATAGTCGATTAAAGATGTTTCCGAACAGTAGGCTAGAAGATAATCCTAGACGAGGAGCTTAGATTATTTTGTGAAAGAGTGTAGATAGACCTACATGACTGAACAAAATCATCGTAGCGACAAAGTATAGGCACTGTGCGGGAATATCTTTAATCGACTATAAAAAGAAACACGTCACTTGTAACACAACGTTACACTAACTGATGACACACCCAAAAATTTAATTTTTAGGTTTTATACCAATATGTAGTGTGTTACAATTAAAAATCTCTTGAATCAAAATGAATAATGGTCAAAGGTGGAATGTAATGAGTGTGTCGTCTTATGCTTTAAATCAAACCATGTACCCTCGCAGTGTGGGAGGCGTCATGCCTGCAGAGTATCCGAATGCGGGCGTGACGTATGTGATGGTGAATCAAACGCCACAAGATACCTTAACGGAACGTCATCCGCAAAAGAAGCCAAATGCGTATCAAACCGCCATGCAAAAACGTTCTGAAGCTAGTTTTTTTAAACGTATCGGTATGGATGCGCTTATTTTTGTTCCCACCATGATTGGAGCAAGCCTACTGATGGCAGCAACAGTGGGTAGACTTCCAGTGGTGCAAAATGCCCTAAATCATCACAATCCATGGGTAAGCATTCCCGCCAACATCGTGCATGGTGTTGCGGAATGGGGCATGTGGGAAGGTATGGCTGAATTACTGATGACCTGGTTTTGGAATCGTTAAGTTTTAAATGGGGGGGCTGGTAGACTTTAACCACACTGTAAACGCAACCACGCTAACGCCGATTCATCTTTCCCTTGCAAGCGAGGGGTCAACCGTGCCAGTGTTGCTTGATGATACCTCTGTAACCACGCTTTTTCTGGCGTGTTGAGATAAGCCTTATCAATCAAATGCCGAGCAAAGGGAATCCAGTTTAAAAGTTCAAATTGAAACCAGTTTTCTTGTGGAGTCCCTGCCTGTATTGGATGTGCGGATGCCTCCACCACAAGAGCCAAGTTTTCCAGACGAATCCCCCCCCAGCCTGGTACATAATACCCTGGTTCAATGCTATTGATGCTACCTGCTTTCATGGCTTCTGTATAGGCTTTTGAAATACCGTTCGGTCCTTCATGCACATTGAGGAAGCATCCCACGCCATGCCCTGTGCCGTGTCCATAATCGTAGCCTGCCTGCCATAAGGGTTGCCGACAAATACCGTCTAACATCGCCCCACTGGTACCTTTGGGAAAAATAGCCGAGGCACAAGCGATATGGGCTTTTAGCACATGGGTATAGGCTTTTTGATGTTCCAAACTAGGGACGTTTTTGCCAAAAGTCGTCGTCCGTGTAATATCGGTCGTACCAAAGGGATATTGAGCCCCTGAATCGAGTAGAATCCAGTCGCCTGTTTGAGCCACGACATCGGCGGAAGGCGTTCCGTAATGAATAACCGCGGTATTCGTTCCGATACCTGCAATGGTATTAAAACTCAAGTCCAACGCCCCTTCGGCACGATAAAAACCTTCAATCGTTTGAGCTAAATCCTGTTCAGAAACCCTGTTTCCTGCATCGGCTTGAGCATCGAGCCAAGCGAGCGTTCGGACGACGGCCACCGAAGACCTTAAATTGGCTTCTTTCATGCCTGCGATTTCTTCAGGGGTTTTGACCGCTTTTTCATGCTGAACGAGATTGATGCCCTGTTTGAGCGTCGCTGATTTTAACACGGTTGCCATAGCCTGCGAGTGAGCCGACGGCGTCCAGTGAACGGTTTTATGCTGGCTTAAAAGCAGGAGTCGTTCCCAAACACTTTCATAGGGCAGTATTTCAAACCCGTTGAGTTTCAAAGCGTTTAACGCCTCTTGGCTAGAGGGACTCTCATCAGGATTCGCAAAAAGAATGGCTTGGTTTTTTTCTATCCACACAAAAGCATGAAAAACGGGATTGTAGGGAATATCGGAGCCTCTGGTATTGCTTAGCCACGCAATATCATCGAGCTTGCTTAACACAAGGGCATCACAGCCTAAGGACGCCAAATCTTGCCGAATTTTTTCAATTTTTTGAGCCGTTGATTTCCCGTGTACAGAGGCTTCCACCAAACGCAAGGTGGAACGCATCCTAGAATGACTTTCAGGAGCAGTCGGGAACTGGGGGATTTCCACCCACTTAAACTCACGAGACTCACACGCCGTTTGGAGCTGAGTGAGTTGAGAGGCACTCATTGTTTTAGGCATATAGGCAATATATGAATTGGGCGGTAAGGTTTTTAACGTATCTCGCAAGGACAAATGCCCTTCAATCCCCACTTTAGAGACCTGCACATGAGACAACGGCACTTCATCTTCGGCTTGCAAGTAGTAGCGTCCATCGGCAAAAAGCCAAACCGTATCTTTTAAAACAAGGGCATCCCCTGCAGACCCGCTAAAGCCAATCAACCAATCTCGCCACTTTTCGGCATCAGGCAAGTATTCGTTGAGATGCACATCGTTATGCGGGAGCAAAAAGGCATCCCAACCCTGTGTTTTCATCACGGCTTGCAAGGCTTCGATACGTTCAATACATTTCGTTTTCATACATACTCTTTGATTTTGATTCAAGGACTAGGTCTTGAGTATAGCATAAAAACGTTGGTTTGAATTAAGGCTGAAATAAGCCACCTCGTTTGTAAGTGTCTAAAGGATTATTGAGTTGGGTGCGTGCTTTGTCATCGGCATCAAAACCTTCACCTAAAATACCCGTGGGCATGACACCATCCAGGGCAACCCCCTTGGACTTAGTGCGGATGTCGGTATCCAGATATTTAATCGGTGAGCCATCGGGGTTTTTATGCTCCGCATGAACAATCGCAATTTCAAAGTCGTACTCACCCGAATCCCCTGTGGAAACGGAAAGTTTCGTACCGTCAAAAGCAACTTTAGTGCCGTTGGGGAGTATTTTTTCACCTTTAAAACTTGCTCCATTGATTTTGGGCGCTGCATCATACGCCCCCATTTCAATATTGAGTCCTGCGACACGAAGCCCGATACGGTCGGTTACTTCATAGTCCCATTGCGGATATTTTTTATGAACACCGTTTAAAAAGACATCTTTATCTTTTAAGAGTTGAAAAATACCGTCGCCTTTGACGATGAAGCTATTGTGTCGATTGTTGCCTTTTTCAGCTCGATCAGCATCCGCCACATGAGGGTCTCCCCAGTAGCTGGAATGTTCGTTTGCCGCTACTATTTTTCGTGGAGCAGGAGGCACAATCGGTTGAACTCGACGGTGAAGAGGAGCTGGTGCAGGGCGATTGAATACATGAGGAAAGTAAATATCGCCAAAACCTGTTTCCCAGCCTTGCCCAGGCACTGAAGAATTCTGAGTAGTAGAGGTGGTGTGTCCCGTAAAGGGATCAAAATGTAAGCGTGTATTTTGTGGTACATTGGGGTATCCAGTACGATAAGCCAATGCTTGAGGAGGGGTATGCGTCCAAGTATTATGTGCATCAGCCGTCCAAGAATTAGAGGTGTTGTAATGCCAGGGACTGTTCGTTGAAGGTGGGGAGTAACGTGTATAGGAATGAACAGGAGGATAGTTCATGGTTGATTTTCCATCTAAATTTTAATTTCAAGCCACTTGCTCCAAATATTACAGTCCTAAGCCAAGAAAGGAGGGGGAGGTATTTGAAAGGTGGTCTTAATACATGGGTTTAAAACAGGGTTACTCTAATAAACAATCGTCTAACACTTAAGTT
>CAZDMD010000034.1:0-16292 GCA_964506805.1 uncultured Vampirovibrionales bacterium
AATCTCAAACAACGAGACAAGGCTCTTTCTTTTGATAATAATACCCCTTTAAGCGAACGAGCTGACAAAAAGAACATGCCGAATAGCAATTTTTATACCTTGATTGAGGCAAGTGGGTTGTCTACCCCATGAAAATTATCGGGATTGATCCTGGGTTGGGACGCATTGGCTTTGGCTTGATTGAAGTCAAGCCCCTCCACCCTCCGATTGCTCTAGGGTGGGGGGTGATTGAAACCACCCCGAAAGCTCCAATCGGCAAACGACTCGTGGAAATTAACCACGATGTTAAAGCCCTGATTGAAGAAGCACGCCCCGATGTCATGGCGATTGAATCCTTGTTTTATTTTCGCAACAACACCACGATTGTCCCTGTGGCACAAGCCCGAGGCGTTATTTTGCTCTTAGCAGAACTCGCTGGTGTGCCGACAGTGGACTACACCCCGATGCAAGTCAAGCAGGCACTCACGGGCTACGGTAAAGCTGAAAAGCATGAAATCACCGAAGCCGTCATTCAACGACTGAACCTGCTCAAAAAACCCACCCCCGATGATGCTGCAGATGGCCTTGCCATTGCCTTAACACACAGCCAGTTTGTATTTTAAAACCGTTTCACTAGCTTGATTTTTGTTGAACGATTTGTGTCTCTTCTAATAGATAAGTCTTTACCTGTTTGAACGCATTAGAAAAAAGATTTAAATTCAAATGGGCGAGTCTTTCATTAACGACGGCAATCGCTTTTTCAGATTGATCAATGCCAATCCATTTTCGTCCTAATGTTTGTGCTGCCACTAAAGTCGTCCCTGAACCACAGAAAAAATCTAAAACCCAACTTCCCTCATTGGAAGATGCCTGAATAATCGTTTTCAAAAGCTCGATATTCTTTTCTGTCGGATATTGCGGATATTGCGGATCTTTAAACTCCCAAATATCTTGCATTTTTTTGCCTTCTTTTTCATCCGCATAAATAATTTTGCGAGGGATGCCATTGCCTGACCATTCAATTAAGCCTTCTTTGTCTAACGCCTCTAGTTCGACAGGCGAACATCTCCAATGCCGACCTGAAGGCGGTTTTAAGCCTTTAAATTCTGTGGAAGTGCTACCCTTTTTCGTTTCACCTGGTGCGTGAAGCGGTATTGTGGTATAACGACGACCGTTAGAACTCACTTTTTTAAATAATTTCTGAATGTCCGCTTCTGTGTAGTCTGAAACAGGGTGATTCCAAATGGGATGACTGGACTTTGAGTAAAATAAAATCATATCTTTGACATTGCCATACGCATTTCGATTAAAATTTTTGGGATTACATTTAATGCGTGTAATATCATTTCTAAAATTGTCGATTCCAAATACTTCATCCATAATCAGTTTGACATAATGCCCGATTTTATAGTCAATATGCAGATAAATAGAACCTTTTTCAGAAAGTAAGGATTTGGCGATATAGAGCCTCTCTCTTAAAAATTCAAGAAAGTCCGCCCCTTTTAACGTATCTCGGTAGGCAATTTCATCATTCTGATGATGACTTATGGTGCTTGTCCTGTCTTCACCGATTTTAAAAACGTTGTTCGTCGCAAATGGCGGATCAATATAAATCAAATCTATTTTCCGAGCATAATAAGGTATCAAAGCCTTTAAAACGCTTAAATTTTCACCTTGAATCAAATAATTGAAATCAGCGCTTAAGACTTCGTCAAACTCAATCGATAGAATGGAAGTTTCAATCTCTTGAAATGATTTCTTATTGGGATAAACGAGTTCCATAAGTATTGCACATCAGTTTCTAACGCAGACTGACCCCTAATGAGGCTTCGAGTTCTTGGCGAATGGCGGTCATGGCGGTATCCACCTCTTTGTCGGTCAACGTTCTATCAGGGGCTTGCCAGCTTAAGCGATACGCCAAACTGCGAGCATCCGCAGGCATAGACGCATCCCGATACTCATCAAAGACTTCCACGGACTGCAAGGTTTCATAGCCCATACGGTGAATCTGTGTTAGCACGTCTTGATACGTCAACGGGGCTTTTACGAGCAACGCCAAATCCCGCTCCATTTCAGGGAAAGGCGACAAACGAATCACGGCAGGTACGCCTGCTTTAGAAGTGTTTAAGCGTTGCTCAATCGTTTTGATGAGGAGATCCGCATCGATTTCCATAAGGAAAACAGGGGCTTTGAGTTTGAGTCGTTTTTGAATGGCAGGATGCAACTGCCCTAAAATCGCAAGTGGCTTTTGAGACGCATGAAACGAAACACTGGCACAACGGCCTGTATGAAACATGGACGAGTCGGTATGAGACGTAAACTGAACACCCTCCAACAAATCAAATCGACGCAACACACTTTCCAAGATGCCTTTTAATCGATAAAAATCAGGCGGTGTAGACTCCACCCAATGAGGCGACGGCATTTGTTCACACAAAATCACCGCCACATTCAATTTCTCTTGCACGCCTGTATTTTTAAAACTGCTTTTGCCTCGTTTAAAATAGGTGCGTCCGATTTCAAAGGCGTTAAACTGCCCAACACCTTGTTGAATGTTCGTTAAACAAGCATCGAGTAAAGTGGGTAATACGCTTTGACGCATCAAGGTATGTTCAGAGGAATGCGAATTGAGTAAGGCGACTGTTTGAGCCTCGTCTTGCGTGGCACTGACACGCTGAAGTAAGGCGTCTCCCACAAGGCTAGTGGTCATAGCCTCATTGAGTCCCAAGCCTGTCAATAGATGACGCATCTCATTTAAAATACGACGACGAGAACTCGCCACCACTTGATGAGAACTGGCGGGATAGCTAGCGTGAATCGACTCATAGCCTGCGATGCGAATGACTTCTTCAATTAAATCAATGGGTTTCTGTACATCGGTTTGTCTAAAACTAGGGACAGAGACGTTTAAAACATCCTCGTCTTGAGGAGAGACCCCAAAGCCTAAACGCTCTAAGCAAGACTGCACCACGTCCGCCGAATAGCTCTGTCCAATCACACGCGTCAAATGGTTTAAACTCAAAGGGATTTCAAGCGTTTCGTTAGCCAAGCATCCTGCACGAGACACCCCTGTGAGCTTGGCATCTGCCAGTGTTTGTAAAAGATAAATGGCTCGTGAAAAGGCATGTTGAACACCGCCTGCATCTATTCCTCGTTCAAATCGAGCGGAACTTTCCGTGCGAATACCTGCCTCTCGGGCAGAGCGTCTCGTGGTGGCATTAGGAAAAAAGGCGGCTTCTAAAAAGACGCTCGTACTAGCTTCATCAATACAGGAGTCTTCGCCTCCCATCACACCTGCCAACGCCACAGGGGTGTTTTGACAGGTTACGACGACATGTTCAGCATTCAGTTCGTAGCTGACGTCATCTAACGCTTTAAGGGATTCACCCGCTTTGGCACGACGAACGCCAATACGACCTGTATTGCCTAGTTTTTGAGCGTCAAAGGCATGGAGCGGTTGTCCTGTTTCGAGCATCACAAAGTTGGTAATATCCACCACGTTGTTAATCGAACGAATACCTGAGGCTTCCAAGCGTTTGACCAACCATAACGGCGAAGGAGCGACCTTCACTTGCTCTAAACTGCCCCCTAAATAAGTGCTACACAGACTTTCATCCTCCAGTTGAATCTCAAACGTGGCGGGGGGAGTATTTTCTAACGCCTCGGCGTGAAGGGTTTCAATCGCTTTTAGTGGACGCTCAAACAAGGCGGAAAGCTCTCGAGCAACGCCCAAGTAGCTCATCCAGTCGCCACGATTCGCAGTCGGAGCGGTTTCCAAAATCGAATCGCTTTCAGCGTCTAGCCCCAGTGCGACTTCTAAGGCTTGCCCGATGCAATTGTCTCCCACCACGTCATTCAGTACCCAAATCCCACCTGTGGATTCATATTGCGAAGTCAACGCCAGTTCTTCTAAGGAACAAACCATGCCTTGACTTTCTACCCCACGAATCACCGCAGGCGTGAGTGTAAACCAAGCATTTTGCTTGGTGCTAAAAACCGTTGCCCCATTTAAAGCAAAGGCAATGCGTTGCCCTTCAGCGACATTGCTTGCCCCACACACCACTTGGGTTTTGCCCCGTTCCGTACCGCAATCAATCGTTACAAGGCGTAATTTATCGGCATTGGGGTGGGGATTTAACGCCAAAACTTTCGCCACAATGACCTTCTTAAACTGTACGCCTGTGGATTCAATTCCGCCTTCCACTTCAAGCCCTGCATTCGTTAAGGCATCCGCTAAACGCTGGGGGGCAATCTCTTGCACATCGATGTAATCATTGAGCCATAGGGTGGATAGTTTCATGGCAGCCTCCTTTGCCGTCGACACAAATTTAAAAAACGCTTCTTTTATTTAAGCACCGATACCGTTTTTTAGATAGTGTTTTCTGGAGGGTCTTAAATTAACATGTTCTAAATGAGGTTTCTAAATGAGGCGTTGCACATTCTCATAGATAGTGTTGACAATTAAGAAAGCCATAGTATAGTAGATGCCAACGTCAAAAAACCTAGATATAGTCGTCTCCAGCATTTTTTGTAGAGATGGCTAGACAAAGAGCTTAGATGATTTTGTGAACGGCGTGTAGATAGACCTACATGACTGAACAAAATCATCGTAGCGACAAAATATAGACATTGTACAGGAAATTATGGAGACAACTATATGTCCATTAGGCAAGCAAGCCTAGTGAGCGTTCTCTTACCCTTATTCTTTCATTTCAATAATGGTTTTACCGTCGCCTCCTAAGTGGGCTTGTTCAGGGTAATAATCCGCCACCAACGCACAGGTTTTTAAGTAATCTCGAACGGCTTGCTTTAACGCCCCCGTCCCCTGCCCGTGAATCACACTTACCGTATTTAAGCCCGTCATATGAGCATTGTCCAAAAAGGCTTCCAAATCCGCCAGTGCTTCTAGCACACGTTTGCCTCGCACATCACACTCTAGCTTAAAGCTCCCTCGAATACTAGCAACATGATGAGCCTGTTCCTGCTGTTGATGCTGTTGTTGAATCCGTTGCCGCAACTGCCGATACTCCGCCTGCTTCATCGCCTTGACGGATTCCACACTTAAGCCCAACGGCTCAACTTCAGCCGTTTTCACGACAAGGTGAATCCTCCCATTTTGGAGCGTTAGTTTTTTACCGTCGCTAGAAATCGACAACACCTTCGACTTTCCTGACAGCTTAGGGTGTCTCACTTCATCCCCGACGTGAAAGGTATACGTTTGAGGTGGTACGGCGTTTTCTTGCAAATCCGCTTCAAGGGGAGCGAGAGCGTCTTCAAAATGATGCCCTAGTTTTTCTTTTATTCGTGAAATACGCTGTTGAGCAAACGCCAAAGATTGCGATGAGCTTTCCGCCTGCTTCAATTCTTTTTTAAGTCGCTTGGCTTGGGCTTCACACTCATTTAAACGTGCTTTAAATTGGGCTTGATAATCCGTCAACCACTGCTTTTTCTTTTCTCGAAACTGTTGTTGTTCCTGCTTAAGGGTATTTAAACGGGTTTCCAATTCTTCTTTTAAGTGTTGAACCGATTCCAAAGATGCTTGCGTTTGGTGTTTTTCCTGTTCCAACGTCGTGAGTAAGGTCGCTGAATCGGACTGCTGTTGTTTCATCCTCTCTTGGGCGTTTTGAATAAGGGTGTCATCCATGCCCAAACGCTGAGCAATCGCTAACGCATTAGACGCTCCCGGTACGCCGATTAACAATCGATAAGTGGGAGCGAGTGCGTCTATATCAAACGCCACTGAGGCATTCACATAACCTGCATGACGATACGCTTCTTGCTTTAAGACCCCCAAATGAGTGGTTACGATGACAAACGCCCCTTTATCGTAAAAACGCTTTAATAGGGCTTGAGCCAAGGCACTTCCTTCTAAGGGATCCGTACCCGCCGCAATTTCATCGAGTAGCATCAGCGTATTATTCAAGGGAATAGAGGTCTCTGCAAAGCGAGCCAAACGACTCATTTGCCCCGAAAAAGTGGATAAATTATGTTGTAAGCTCTGAGAATCGCCTATATCCGCCAAAACCAACGAAAAATAGGACAGAGAAGAACCTTCTGTTACAACAGGTAAAAGCCCTGCCTGAACCATGAGAACCGCCAATCCCACACTTTTGAGAAGAACAGTCTTGCCCCCTGTATTCGGGCCTGTAATAACCATACATCGGGCATTGCCTTGTGTAGTACTTTGTGTCATGCCTAAACTCACATCATTGCCCACCACTTGATGCAACCCCATTTGCAAGCACAATAAAGGATGCTTCAACTGCTTTAGATTCAAATGAGCCTCTGCTTCATTCGATGCGACAAGCAATCGAACAGGGTGTGCCTCTAAACGTTTCGCGAAACGAGCTGCCGCCCAATGACGCTCCAACTGCATTAAACCTTCAAAAAAGGCTAGCATGGCATCTGCTTCAGATTGTAAATCTTCACTCATTTGCTTTAAAATACGTACGATTTCTTTTTGAATGGCGGTTTGCGTTTCCTGTAAGCGATTCGACAATTCCACGACGCGCTTAGGTTCAATAAAAATGGTTGATCCACTGGAAGAAACATCATGCACAATCCCTGGTACACTTGTTTTATAGAATACATTGACAGGTAGCACATAGCGTCCGTTGCGTTGTACGATAATGGCATCCTGCAAAGCGTTTTGAATAGTGGGTGTTGTGAGCATCCGTTGCAAGGTGGTCATAATCTCTTGTTCTTGAGACTTGACACGTTTTTTAAGTTGTAAAAGCTCCAAAGAAGCAGCATCTCGAATGGAACCGTCTGGATTGATTTTCTCACTCAAATACGTCCACCATGGCACGGAACTTTGTAGCGATTCTAAAAAAGCAAAAACCGCTGTTTTAGACATCAACTCGCTTTGATACTTTTGAACATGATTGATATAATGGCGTCCGTGATGCAAACCGTGAAAGAGATTAACCCAATCATGTAAATTCAGAATCCCGCCTTTTTTAAGCTGTTGCAGACTCTCCAGACTTAGTCGCACTTCACCTTGTTTGGCATGTGTAGGTTCTCCGTAACGTGTTAATAGTTGAGTCAGACACGCCACTTCTTCTTGAGCCAATTGCATCGCTTCTATCGACTCTAAAAAAGGGGTTTCTGTCCAAGAGACTTGTCCGTAGTAACTGGGACATTCATCAAGAATCAATTCCAATAAAGCAGACCATTCCAAAAGATCCACACTTTTTTGAAAGTCGGCATAAAGGGGATGAGACAAAGTAAAATCCTTATAATGATTAAGAGTGGTTTTTTTATTTTAATGCAAAGACAAAAACAAAGGATGCTTTCCATTTGACTCTATTTTTTAAGAGTATTTAAAAAAGATTCTATGAATTTATAAATATAAATCATCATCATCGTAGTCATCAATTAAAGTTGTTTAAAAGTGTGGAAAAACTGGATAGAAGCCTAATAGCACTTGTTGAAAAAGGGAGTAAAAAGGGAAGAGTGGGGGGATGAAAACGTGTTGATTATTTCTTGAAACATTTGAAGCTGTTGAAAGTAAAATCCTATAGGCTGGTTTTAGGGGGTGTTTCAAATAGTTTTAGGGGGTGTTTTTAACAGTTTATCGACATTTTTTAAATACGACTATAACATGAGGCTTAGAATGGGTGTCTTTCGACGAATTCCACTCAATGCGAGGCTTCCGAGACATTTTACAGATGTCCTTATTCCGAGGGCAATTCCACTTCTTTAACAGGTTCTCGGTGAATCGCAAGTAAGGCCTGCATGGCAACGCCTGATAAAGTCGGAGGCATTCCAGGGGTTTTGGCGAATTGACGCAACAGATCTGCCGTACGTCTTAAGTTCCGCACCAAATCCCCTTGATCAATCGTTGTGGCACTCATAATAGAGGCCCAATCTGCTCCTTTGGCCCACATTTCAACGACCCCACTCGCAATCGGGTTGATGTTCAAGGGAACAATAACATCGTAATGTCGTTGTAAACGCACGACTTTATCCGCAATACGCTGGAGCTTACGAATACAACTACCCACGGCTTTAGAACTTCGCACAAAGGTTTGTACATTTTCTCGAGTGGAATCATTGACAATAGCGGAAGCGACCGCTGCGAGTTCGTGAAATTGAAGATCATCAAAGACTTCTTCTCTCAAGGCTTCAGCGACAAATAACTCGTTTTCCGTACGAATGTTAGCGGTTAATAAACCCAAACTCGTAGGCTTATTTTCGGCACTACCGTCTTGAGCCTGCAAATATCCTGCCTCACTCAATAAGTGGTACAGTTTTAAAAAGCTCTGCCAATACACATCTTTTTCAGATTGTACTTGCTCGTTCAAACGGCTCACCTGCCGTTCGATTTTATCGACTTTTTCACTCGCTCGACGATGAGACTTAAACGCATCGCAGGTACTGCACGGGGCTTCTTCGACTTGGTTAATAATTTTAAAAAGTGCTTCATCAAGTCGTTTGAGTTCCGCTTGAAGTTCAGGAAGATTGCCGTAGCGTTTGATTTGCTTTTTCATCGTGGATTTTTGCTTATTCAGTTTAGAGATTTGTTCCCTTAACTCAAGCTGTGCTTGAAAGTCCTTTAACGTGAGTTTGAAATCACAGGGGAAATGATAAGCCAAATCCAACATTTGCTTTCGCTCATGGAGTTCAATGGCAAGGGGATTATCTCGACGCTCCATGGTAAAGGCACCAAAACTTCGGTTGACAATGGTTTCTGCCACTTCCAAAGAATGCTTTTGCAAGAGGTTTAAGACCATGCTATACGTCGGCGTGAATTGACTATTTAAAGCATCCGCCGCTGAACTGGCGATTTTACCAACTTCCATGGCGGTATTAAAGGGTGTACGCACCACCACGACATGTCCAATGGTATCCATGCCCCGTCGTCCTGCTCGGCCACTCATTTGCAAAAACTCATTGGGATTCAATAAACGATGCCCTTCATTCGTGCGTTTAGAAATGGCGGTAATCACAGTAGAGCGAGCAGGCATGTTAATCCCTGCCGCGAGTGTTTCGGTGGCAAACACCACTTTGAGCAAATTCTTTTGAAAGAGCTGTTCCACGAGCATTTTAGTCGCAGGCAATAGTCCTGCATGATGACACGCCACACCATTGATTAAACCTGTTTCAAATTCATCCGTGATTTCAAGCGTGCTATTGTCTTTAAAAAATTGAATAAAGGCTTTGACTTCTTTACGTTGGGATGCCGTGTTTAACGCCACATTCGTGAGTTCTTTCATGCCTGTATCACAACCACGACGACTCAAGGTAAAGAAAATCGCAGGCAACATGTCTCGCTCGACCATGTTATCAATCAAGCGTAAAGGCGAAAATCCTTGCCCTCGACGTTTGGGGTCTCGAACGGCTTGCTCATTTTTGAGTCGGTGATTCAATCGTTGCTTGCCGCCTTCCCCTTGCTCAAAGAGAGGCACGACATCCTTCCCTGTAAAATAGTGAAAATGCAAGGGAACAGGACGAAACGTACTATACACCAAGCGAACGGTGGGGTGGATTTTATTCATCCATGCTGTGAGTTCATCCGCATTAGAAACAGTGGCGGAAAGGGCAATCATCTGCACATGGCGTGGGCAATGAATAATCGATTCTTCCCATACCGTCCCCCGATCCGCATCATTCATAAAGTGGCACTCATCCAGCACCACATAGCCTAAATTATCCACTAAAGTGGAATCTTCGTTCAAGCCGTACAACATATTCCGAAAGACTTCGGTGGTCATGACCACGATTTGTCCTTCTCGGTTAATGGAGGTATCGCCTGTTAATAAGCCCACGTTTTGTTCGCCAAAGCGTTCCTTTAAATCGTGATATTTTTGATTCGACAGGGCTTTTAAGGGCGTGGTGTAAAAGAGTTTTCGTCCGTCATTGAGAGCTTTAAGAGCGGCAAATTCGGCGATAACGGTTTTACCTGCCCCTGTGGGCGCACAGACCACGACCGAATCGCCTGTATGGATGATTTCAATCGCTTGTTCTTGAAAGTCATCAAGGGGAAAGTTTAACATGTTACGGTAGATATTAAGAATATCAGTAGAAAAAGGTTCAGGTGTGGTCAAGGGTGTCAGGCTTTCTGTCGCATGAAATTAAATTATATGTTTGTATCGTAAACGAAACATAAAAATGGAGCGAGGGATTCTTAAAAAAACATTAGGATTGGTCGGATTTGCTTGTGGCATTTCAAATAAAATGCTTTAATCAGTTTTGTAGTGTTATGTTTATAATCTACATTTTTATTATCGAGAGTAAAATAGGAAAAGATGAAATGTTAAAAAAGTTGACTCTATTGTTTGCCTTATTGGTATTGTCTTCTGCTTCTGTGGCGTTGGCTTCAGATTCTCATCACGCCAAGCCTAGTGCTTGTGGGATGAAACAAGAACACACTGCTCAAAAAGATATTGTGGATACCGCTTTGAGTAATCCTGATTTTTCTACTTTGGTAACCGCATTGAAAGCTGCTGGCTTAGTGAATGCGTTAAAAGCAGATACCCCTTTTACGGTTTTTGCCCCTACCAATGAAGCCTTTGCGAAGTTGCCTCAAGGTGTTTTACAAGACTTACTAAAGCCCGAAAACAAAGAGAAGTTGAAAAGTATTTTGACTTATCATGTCGTATCTGGTCAAGTAGAATCTAAAGCGATTACATCTCAAAAAGCTAACGTTACGACCTTACAAGGGTCTACTTTAGAAGCAGTTCGTTACCCTTCAGGAGCCATTAGTATTGATAATGCAACGGTCATTATTCCTGATGTGAAGGCTTCTAACGGTGTTATTCATGTGATTGATGAAGTTATTTTACCTGAATAGTCTTTAGGACAAATAGACTCAATTTCCCACAACTTGAAAAAGTTGTGGGAAATTTTTTTAAGGTTTAGCCAATTCCATACGATACCCAATACCTCGCACGGTTTCAATCATCTCTCGGGCTTGTCCCATTTTAGCTCGTAAACGTTTGACATGGGCATCCACCGTACGATCCAAGACTTCCGTTGCGGTATCCTCCCAAACGGCATGCAAGAGTTGTTCTCTCGTTTTTACCGTGTTGGGGACTTTCATCAAGGTATAAAGGATTTTAAATTCAATCGGTGTGAGTTGAATTTCAGTCTCTTCGACCCATGCTCGAAA
Organism: uncultured Vampirovibrionales bacterium; assembly: GCA_964506805.1. Classification (GTDB taxonomy): domain Bacteria; phylum Cyanobacteriota; class Vampirovibrionia; order Vampirovibrionales; family JAJTHC01; genus JAJTHC01. Next base: position 11,093 of record CAZDMD010000034.1, read on the forward strand.
GGCAGTGGTATCCATTCTAATGCATCCGTTGCTTAACAAATGGTTGGATATGGTTTCCGTTTCTTCAATGTGTTGTCTGCTCAACATCGCCTTAATGCGTAAGACCAGTTCTCGTGGGCTAAAGGGTTTGGCGACATAATCATCCGCTCCTGATTCAAAGCCTTGAATACGGTCATTTTCTGCGGTTCGAGCCGTCAACATAATAATGCGAACAGGGTTTTTAGGGCGTTTGGGATTCAGGGTTTCTTTCAGTTCTTTGCACAATTCAAAGCCCCCACAATCGGGGAGCATTAAATCCAATACGATTAAGTCAGGCTGTTTCGTCCATGCTAAATCAAGGGCTTCGGCTCCATTGTAGGCACAATAGACTTCATAGCCCGCTTGTTCCACGTTATATTTAAGTAAACGCACCAAGTCTCTTTCATCATCCACCACTAAAATACGAGATTTTTTTGTTAGGGGAGAAGCACTCATGAGTAGTCCTTTACATTGAATCGGTATCATTACTCAACATTTTTATCTAAACATGAAGTAATAAAAAAGACAAGGTTGGAGTCGAGTTTTCTATATAGTCGTTTTCATAATTTCTTGTAGAGCGTCTATACGTTGTCGCTACGATGATTTTGTTCAGTCATGTAGGTCTATCTACACATTTTCTAAACTTTTTCACAAAATAATCTAAGCTCCTCGTCTAGCCATCTCTACAAAAAACTCTGAAAACGACTATAACGTGTCGTCAACACGGAAAATACATCTTTAGATGGGGGTATTCTTTGAGGCTTTTGTCATACTAAAAGGGAGAGAGAAAGCACACACTGCCCTAAAGGACAAGACCTGATGATTAAACTAGCACTGGTGTTTGTATTGTTTGCAACACTTAATAGTCCTATACTCACCGTTGATGCGGAATCCCTATTCATGCCCAACACACAGGGCATGCACCCCAGAGCCAACGCTCCTAGAATGCTGTATAGCCCCCCTCGCTCCCAACAAATTGGGGATTTGGTAACCATTAAAATTGATGAAGCCTCCAAACGTAAAAATCAGAGTACCCTTCAAATTCAGAAAGATTCTAGTTTTGATGAAAATACTACCGAAGTACTAGGCAATGCCGCAGGTGTGATTTTGGATAAGTTTAAAGTCGGAGGTTTGGCGAAGTATCTGCAATTACCCAACTTGGGTGGCATTGAAAACTCAAGCGGTAATAATAGTCAAGGGACGGTAACTCAAAATTCTAGTTTTAGCGATTATGTAACGTGTCAAGTGGTTCAAGTCCTTCCGAACGGCAATTTAATGATTCAAGGACGTAAAACCATCGCTTTTGCCAAAGAAAAAGCGGATGTCTACATTACGGGCATTGTGAATCCATATTTTCTGAATAGTGAAAATGAAATATCGTCTCGACAAGTGGCGAATATGCAAGTGGTTGTGGCAGGAGACGGCATTGTCAGTCGTACCCAAAACGACAGCATTTTCTCTAAAATTATGAGTAAAGTCCAGTAAGCCCATACCGTCGTATCACGGATAAAGGAATTTTTTTATGAAACAGGTGTCTATCGTTTTAAGTCTATTCATGGTGTTAATGAGTTTTTGGGCTTCTCCTTTAGCCTCTTACGCAGGTAAAACGCTCATGTCGTTGAAAAGCCTTGTGCGTATTAAAGAAGTACGAGAAAACCAAGTCGTCGGCTATGGTTTGGTCGTGGGCTTAAACGGCACAGGGGATAGTTCTGTTGCCGCACGCACAGCACAATGGAATATGCTCAACAACATGGGCGGACGTATCAGCAACCCCAATGATTTACAAGGGGGCAATGCGGCTCAGGTGATTATTACGGCTAAAATCCCGCCTTTTGCCAAGGCAGGTGATAGCCTTGATGTTACGGTGTCTTCTATCGGTAAAGTGAAAAGTTTAGAAGGGGGAGTGTTGATTTCGTCTCAACTCTTAGCCCCGAATGGTGAAGTCATTGCGGTGGCTCAAGGGCCTATCTCCACAGGAGGCACCGCCGTTTCTTCAGGGGGGTCTTCTAAACAAACAGGCATTGTAACCAGTGCAAGAGTCCCCAACGGAGCGATTATCGAGCGGGAAATGAATACGCAAATGGGGGATGCCTCTGGTTTAACGCTTGTGTTGGATCGCACCGACTACACCTTAGCCAATCGCATTGCGGCTGCGATTAACACGAATTTAAGCCCTGCCATGGCAATTGATGCCTCTTCGGTTCGTGTGGAATTGCCTCAACGATACTTGAACAATCGGGTGGCGTTTGTGTCTATTTTAGAGCAGTTGAATGTGGAAATCCCCACCAGCAATAGTAAAGTGGTGGTCAATGAACGAACAGGCACGGTGGTCATCGGGAATGGTGTGAGGCTCTTACCTGCAGCGGTGGCACACGGAGGCATTACCGTTACAATACAAAGCACGAATGAAGCCGTGCAACCCAATGCCTTTGGACAAGGCGAAACCGCCGTCGTGTCTAATGATAAAGTCGATATTGTCAAAGAAAAGGGAAGCCTTATTGAATTAAGTGCGAATAATACGCTGAATGAATTGGTGAATGCGTTGAATGCCATTGGGGTTACCCCCAGCGATTTAATTTCTATTTTGCAAGCCCTGAAAGCAGCAGGATCCTTAGAAGCCGACTTGGAGATTATTTAAGCGATGGATGGATTACATTCTTTATCTTCACAAGGTATTTCATTGCCTCCTACTCAACTTCCTTTCAGCCTGTTGAATCAAGTCGAACCTTTACTTCAAAAGGTAGACGCTAAGCTCCCGAGCCTGGCTAAACCGATGGCGGAACGCCTTAAGGATCTACGAGAAAGCTACCTGAATCCCGCCACCCCTAAACAAAAGGAATTGAAGGAGGCGGCTCAGCAGTTTGAAGCGGTCTTTATGCAACAGCTCTTAGACGCCATGGAGGCGACGGTGAATCGGGAAGAAGGCTTTATGGACGGCGGCGAAGCGGAAAAAACCTTTCGGGGCATGTTGACGCAAGAAACCGCAAGTCATATCAGTAAACAAGCAGGTCGTGGTTTTGGACTGGCGGAATCCGTGTATCAGCAGAGCATTTTGTTGCATGAAAAACGCTAAGCTAGACGGTGGTGAGCAAGAAGCTGTTGCTTAAGCCTGCTAGTTCCGTTGTGCCAGCACAAATTAAAATCCGAGATCCCTTCACCACCAAGCCCTCATTGAGCAACCACTCTTGGATGCTGGTGAGCGTCGCTTCTGTGGTATCAGAGACATTAAACATGGCAGGCAATACCGCATACAGTAAACACATTTGATAATACACCGACTCATTGGGGGTTAACGCAATAATCGGTACTTCAGGGCGATATTTGGCGATACGCTGTGCCATAGCCCCTGAATAACTCATCACTACAATGGTATCCACAGAACCATTCCAAGTGGAGTCCACCGCGGCACGTGCCACGACTTCAGGTGCGGTATGACTCGGGAATTCGTGATAATCCACATTTTCAAAACTGGTAAACTCTCCATAATGCTTGCGAGCTTCCGCTTGTACTTTTGCCATTACTGTTACGGCTTCTTTCGGATAATCTCCATAAGCAGATTCCCCAGAGAGCATCGTCGCATCGGTGCCGTCATAAACGGCATTCGCCACATCTGATACTTCTGCACGAGTGGGGACTGGGCTTGAAGTCATGGATTCTAGCATTTGGGTGGCGGTAATCACAGGCTTACCCACTTCCATGCACTTACGGATCATCATTTTTTGAGCCGCAGGCACTTGTTCTGCAGGCAATTCTACTCCTAAATCCCCACGAGCGACCATGACACCGTCGGCTTCAGCAAGAATATCGTCTAAGCGTTCAATGGCTTGAGGCTTTTCAATTTTGACAATGATTTTAGGCATTTCAGTAGGGGTGCATCCATTGGCGAGCATGAATTCACGCAATTCAATGACATCTTCAGGGCGTTGTACAAAGGAGAGTGCCATAAAATCTGTGCCTTGCTTGAGTGCAAAAAGGCAATCGTGTTTGTCTTTTTCAGACAAAGCCGCTACGGGAATCGTGATTTCAGGGACGTTAATACCTTTGCGTTGTTTCAAAGTACCGTCGTTTAGCACTTCCACCATGACTTCTGTATCACTTACACGAGAAACCACTTTCATTTGGATATTACCGTCATCAAACAAAACGGTATTGCCAATTTCTAAGGCTTCAAACATCGGTTTAACGTTGCAAACCACAAGTCCTTCATTACCGCCTTCGTTGCTTTCGCTATACGCAAACCGTAAGGTCTGACCCACTTGCACAGGAATGCTCTCTCGTCCTTCAAAAAAACCGACTCTAAACTTAGGTCCTTGTAAATCGCTTAAAATCGCCACAGGACGCTTCAACTCTTTGGAAATACGTCTCACATTGGCATAGGCTTTTTCGAGTTCTTCATATTCCGCATGAGAATAATTGAAGCGAAACACATTCGCCCCAGCTTCAATGAGGTTACGAATCCCTTCGGCATGACGACTGGCAGGTCCAAGTGTCGCTACAATTTTGGTTAAACGACTATGAACAGTTTGAACAACAATGGGTCTATCTTTTACAGTCATCATGGTAGGGAATCCTTACGAAGTTTAGAATAAAGGGGAATACTATTTTCATTCTAACTCAAACACAAGAATGGCAAACGTTTTATTTTGAATTCCTTCACACAAAAACACCCCTTTTACTCGTTAAAAGGGGTGTTTAATGTTGAAGTTAAGGCTAACTTAGAACTTCACGCTGGTACGCAGACCGCCTGCAAAGAAGCTATCCGCCCCAGCAAGACCAAAAGGCTTAAACCCAGCTTGAATACTCGGAACAATGCTAACTCGATCGTTTAAGCGGAAGTTGTAGTAGGTTTCTACCACTTGTGCTATACGATCGCTTTCGTCTGTGGATGTGTTGTCTTTGTAAGAGCTAATGGCGTAGCCTACACCGATGTTATCGCCATCACGAAAACCGAGAGTTTCCGTAGGAATGTGTAAGGCAACGCTAGCCGCTTGACGAGGGTTCAACGCAATAGCTGTTCCATTATATCCAATCACGCCCGTTGTGTTGTTATAGTTCTGGTTTTGACCATTTAAGAATCCAGCACGGTCGGTGGAGTTACTAAACATGTAGTTTGCATTGATACCGATACCTTTGTACAATTCTTGATCTAAACCGACGTAAACCAAGTGCGTATCACCAGGTC
>CAZDMD010000035.1:0-9361 GCA_964506805.1 uncultured Vampirovibrionales bacterium
AAAAGAGACCTTGACGGAGAAAAATCCCATGACACAAATGCCCCCTATTGAAGAACGCTTGTCAGAAGGCAAAAACGCCTTTATGCAGATGACAAGCCTCAGCATCGCACAAAAAAATCACGCCTTGCATCAACTGGCGACGCTCATTGAATCTGCTCAAGCAGCCTTACTTGAAGCGAATCAACAGGATTTAGATGAAAACAAGGACAGCCTCGATCAGGCACTTTACCAACGCCTCAAGCTCGATGCAGGCAAACTGGCTCAAGTGGTGCAAGGGGTACGTCAACTGGTTGATTTGGACGATCCTGCGGGTAAAATTTTGGCGGTTACCGAACTCCACGACGGCCTAACGTTGACGAAACGTTCCGTGCCGTTGGGACTAATTGGGATTATCTTTGAAAGTCGCCCCGATGTCATGCCTCAGATTTTGGCGTTGATTCTGAAAAGCGGGAATGCGGTTGTCTTTAAAGGAGGGCGTGAAGCCAAGCATTCCAATCACGCTTTTATGACGCAGGTGGTTCACCCCCTGACGCAGGCGTGTGATTTCCTGCCTGAAGGTTGGGCGACTTTACTTGAAAGTCGAGAAGACGTGCAAGCCATGCTTCAATTTCCGCAATATGTGGATTTGGTCATCCCAAGAGGCTCTAATGCCTTGGTGCAAAGCATTATGGAACGAACACGGATTCCTGTGCTAGGGCATGCGGATGGCGTGTGTCATCAATTTGTGCATCATTCCGCTCGTCTTCCCCTTGCCTTAGAAGTCGTGATTGACTCTAAAGTGCAGTATCCTTCGGCGTGCAATGCGGTGGAAACCCTCTTGGTGGAGGCGTGTATTGCTCCTGACTTTTTACCGCTTTTGGCGGAGCGAGCCAAGAGCGAAGGCATTACGTTACATGCCTGCGAAAGAAGTCTTCCGTTTTTGCCTGATGCCAAGCCTGCCACCGAAAACGACTGGACGAGCGAATACGGCAATCTAACGCTTGCCGTTAAAATGGTAGATGATATTGAAGACGCCATTGCTCATATTAACCGCTATTCTAGCCACCATACGGACGGCATTTTGGCGGAAGATAGAACCGCCCAAACTCGCTTCTTGCAGGCGGTGGATAGTGCCAGCGTCTTTGTCAATGCCTCGACTCGTTTTGCCGATGGCTTTCGTTATGGCTTTGGGGCTGAAATCGGGATTTCCACCGCTCGCACCCATGCACGAGGGCCAGTCGGTTTAGAAGGCTTGGTGAGTTATAAGTTTCAACTCGAAGGGCGGCACCATGTGGTGAAAGATTTTGTCGGGGTGTCGCCTCGTTACCAGTTTACGCATAAAGTGATGCGTTAGCCGTGGTTAAATTGTCATGGAAAAGCGGATGCTAGAAGACGGTTCATTTACCCTGATTGAACCCGCCCTCCAAGAAGCCTATCACAATCGAGCAGGGGCCTTTGCCGAAGCCGATTTTCATTATGCTCTGCCGAGCGTTCAACATTTAGAAGCGTGCCTTCAACCCCCTGAAGCGTTGGTGATTTGGGATGTATGCTTTGGCTTGGGCTATAATAGCTTTGCCTTTTTACAACGACTCCTCGCCTCTGAACGCTTGAAATCAGTACGACACATCACGATTTATACGGTGGATTCGGATGCGTCTTTAAGTTCGCATTGGCAAGACGTTTTGGCTCAAGCGCATTTTGAGGCGTTGACTCAAACGTATCGCATCCCCAACACGCCTACGGCGGATGTCCTTTGGCAATGGGAACGCCGTGCCTCAAATGTGCCTGAGTTCACAGTGCCTGAACTCACATGGCAGATTCATTTTGATGATGCCTTAAGCGTCTTGCCTCGATGGGAAGCCCAACAGAATACCCCTGTGGATGTCATCTTTCATGATGCCTTTTCTCCCGCAAAAGTGCCTCATTTATGGTCGGCGGAACTTTTTGCCTTGTACAGTCGGGTCTTGCATCCTAGTACAGGGTGCGTGTTGACGTATTCCCTTGCACGACGTGTGAAAACAGCGGTGGAATTCGCAGGTTTGCAGTGGCGTAAACTACAACGACTCGGTGGGAAAGAGGGTGCTTTATTTATTTTTCGGGGGGAGTATAGCGTTTTATAGTCGATTAAAGATGTTTCCGAACAGTAGATTAGACGAGGAGCTTAGATGATTTTGTGAAAGAGTGTAGATAGACCTACATGACTGAACAAAATCATCGTAGCGACAAAGTATAGGCACTGTACGGGAATATATTTAATTGACTATAAAAAGTTTCTGACCCTTATAGTCGTCTCCATAATTTATTGTAGCGCGTCTATACGTCGGCTTCGAGATTTTAACGCTGATTTTGCTGTAAAAGTTGCATTGCCAGTTGCACTTGGTCTTCAGGACTGGTTTGCGAAGAGAGGAGAGGTATCTGTTGGCTTGCCACCTTTGGGCGTGGTTGACGCTTTGGGCTTTGGGCAGGCATCGAACGAGGAGCCGATAAGGCAGGCATCATCGCACGACGCACCAATTCTTCATTCGTCGGCTGTGCAGGAGTCGGTGACGTTGTGGCATTCAGTTGCTTCACCCCTGTACGCAGATGTTGATGCAATTCGCCCAAGCGTGCATCCGCGGTATTAAGCATTTCACTGGCATAGGCTCTTGCGGCGTAACGGATTTCTTCTGCTTCGTCTTGAGCGGTACGACGTAAGTCTTCACAGTCTTGCAGAGTCTCCGCTTTTAAAGCATTAAGTTCGTTAATCATTTGTGTACGCACCCGATGAGCCTCTTCTTGGATGGCACACATTAGCTCGGATTCTGAAAGAATTTGATGCCGTTCGTGTTCGGCATTTTGCAGAAGTTGAATCGCTTGTTGACGAGCTTCTTCCAGCATGACTTCTTGAGTATTAACAAGCGTTTGAGCCTCCTGAATCGCATGAGGCAACTGCTCACGCAGGCGATCCATCAAGGGCAATAGGCGATCGGCATTAACCATGACCCACGGCGTGAAAGGGACGTTCGTACTCCCCAACAGGAGGTCTTCCATGTGGTCTAGTATCTTGATAAAGGCATTCATTCGGATGGCTCCTTTCTTTGGGGGTGGAGTAGAGACTCCTGCAACATAAGCGAGTTTAAATCAGCGATTTCAGTGCTGTGGCGACATGAGGCGACACATAGGCGTGTACATCTTCTTCGTAAGTGGCGAGTTCTCTCACCAAGCGAGACGACAAAAACTGAAATTCAAGGGACGGCATCATAAAAAAGGTATCGATGTGAGGGTTAATTTTTGCGTTGGCTTGGTACATGGAACACTCATATTCAAAGTCGGAAATCACACGAAGTCCGCGAATTAAGCAGTCCGCCCCAATGGCTTTAGCAAAATGAACGGTAAGCCCTGTAAAGGTGGTTACCGTTACGTTTTGAAGCCGCATATTCACGATACTCTCTTCGAGCATGGCGACTCTGGCTTCAGGTGTAAATAACGAATTGGATTTGGCATAATTCTGAGCCACCGCAATAATCAAGGAGTCAAAACGTTCCGCACCGCGACGTATCAGATCTTCATGACCTTTTGTGACGGGATCAAAACTACCTGGATAAAGTGCAACAGTCATTGTGCATCACCATATAAGTTACTACACATTTGATTATACTACAAAGCCACTTGAATACACAAGCACTTTTTATAGTCGACTTTTTTTGAGGGGTGTCCTTTGATTTTCAAGGGGCTTATGATAAGATAATGTTGCTATAAATCTAATACGCTGAAAATCGGGATAATTGACTACAATCTAGCTTAGAGGTTCTCAATGAAAATATCTATTGTCATGGCAAGCTATAATTACGAAGATTATATTAAAGAAGCTATTGAGTCGATTCTAATGCAGACGCATCAAGACTGGGAACTTATTATTGTCGATGACGGCTCGTCCGATAATTCACGCCAAGTTATACAATCTTATTGTAATCAAGATGCCCGCATTCGGCTTTATACGCATGCAGGAAATCAAAACAAAGGGCTTGCCGCAACGGTTCAGTTGGGTATTTCTAAAGCCAATGCGGAATATCTTGCTTTTTTGGAAAGTGATGATAGGTGGTTCAAAAATTGCTTGCTAGAACGTATCAAAATCCTAAAACAATATCCTCAGCTCTCTTTTTTATTTAATGAAATTAAACCCTTTGGCGATTCAGAAGGTGTGAAAGAAATTTTGAGGCATCAAGAAAGACGTAATGCTCTTTTTACAGAATGGACCTGGCCAAACTCCGTAGTGCTACCCTTTTTTCTAATGAATGTCGTTCCTACTTTTTCCTGCGTAACGATTAAGAAATCCGTTTTAAATGAATGTGATTTTAATACGCCAGTGGCTCCATGGTTAGATTGGTGGCTATATTTCCAAATTGCATTGAAAAATGAGTTTTATTTTTTAGATGTCGTCTTGACAGAATTTAGGCGGCATTCTTGTAGTTATATTGCACAGTCATCTAGCAAGATCCGCTCTCAAGAAAAATTTTTTTTTAAAGCTTTATTGTCGTTGCTTAGGCAGTCGGACGTTAGTCTCTTTGAAAAAGTGATGGCTTCTTTATTCAGAAATCGTCGAGCTGAGCAGTTTTTTAGAGGTCTGTTTAGAAATATTATTCGATTTCAGTCTATATCAAGGTTCTAGACTAAAAAAGGAGTCGTGTATGGCGTTCGAATATAAAATTGGGAAATACTCACTGTTTAGGATTCAAGTAGCTTCTGATAGCGTTCGTGTTTTTGCTTTGGGGATTCGCCTGTTTAAATATAGAACGCCTTTACAACAATTAGTACGGAACTTCAAGAAAGCCAATCGTCTCAACTGCTTAGCCTTTGATGAGGCAATCGCACAAGAGGCTCAACGGCTTTCAATAACATCTTCCTTGTCCGAAACAAAAGACGATACGATTCTCTTTTTGGCTTCGGAGTTTTATGAATCAGGGGGTCATTCTAAGTGTGTGTTGAATCTGGTGAAATTGTTGCAGGCGGACTATAAGGCTCACGTTTTTTTAACACGCCTTCAACACACTGAAAATCAAGCCCCTGTTTTGCTTGAACACCTCAAACACTGGGCTTCCGTCGAAGGGGCTAACTTGGGCTTTCTTGATTATCACAAACAGATTAAAACCGCTTTTGAACATATTGCGCAAGTCGCACCCAAAGTCGTGTTTGTTTTTGCACATATGGATGATGTGTTTTCCACCCTGCTTTTAGCACTCATTAAAGAACATACGACTATTAAAATCATCTACTTTAATCACGGCTCTCATTACCCTGCCTTGGGTTTTGCCTTTTCGGATTTAGTGCTGGAAGGCATGCCCACCACGCACTATGTGACCAAGCATTTTAGAGGCATTGATAAATGCCACGTCGTGGGCTTGCCTGATCAAGCGAAAGAAGAGATTGTCTACATCAGCCATGAAGAAAAAGTACACCTTCGTCAATCACTAGGACTCGCACCTCATCATGCCCTGCTCATGAGTGCGGGGGCGGGCTATAAATTTTTTGACGGCGAGACCTCCCCCTATTTCCAGATGCTCAATGAGATGCTTTCGCAAGATGAAAGCCTCCATTGGGTGATTTTTTCAGAATTTAACCCAACGCAAGACGCCATCATTAAACAGCATATAGACGCTAAAAACCAAAATCGTCTAAAAATACGCCCCTTTACGTCAACGTATCGGGCGTATTTTCAAGCCTGCGATGTCTATGTGGACAGCTTCCCCGTGAGTGGGGCGTTAATGCAGGTGGAACTGATGGGGCTAAAAGTGCCAACGGTGGTTAAAATCAACCGAGAGAATGCGTTGTGGTCGTTCCATGAATACTTTGATGCGAGCTATCCGTATTTGTGTGAAAGCGTAGAGGCGATGAAAGCAGGAATTGTGGAGTTGTTGTCTCACCCTGAAAAACGCCAAATGGCGGTAGAGCAGAACTTTCAGCATTACTTAAGCCATTATGAAGCGGAAGCCGTGCGTCAAAAATACAAGGCGTTGATAGAAGGGTGTACCCATTTGCACGACTTTTATGATACACTCGACGAGTCGTTGACGTATCGCTTTGTGGGGATTCAATGAAGGTTCAACTCGTCAATTTTTTAGAAAAAGAAGCGTCGCTCCAAGTGGAAACCTTGTCGTGGCGAAATGCACCGCATGTGGCTCGATATTTTCAAATTCAAGCGATTGATCTGGCAACGCATCTCAATTGGTTGCAAAAACTCAAAGAACTCCCTCCGACAACGGTGGCTTTTTTTATCGAAGTGAATCAAAAATCGGTTGGGGTTACTTATTTTCATTCGATTGATTATGAAACACAAAGTGCCGACTGGGGTATTTATTTGCACGATGAAAACACCAGAGGCAAAGGCATCGGTAAAGAAGCCTTGAGATTGAGCTTAGCCTATGCCCAAACAACGCTTCAGTTGCGACGTGTTTATTTGGAAGTTTTGAGCGACAACCTTGTGGCGAAGCATCTTTATGAGCAAGTGGGCTTTCGCTTGCTTGAGCAAAAAGGTTCCGTGTTACGATACCAAAAGGACTTGTAAATGAAAGGACTATATTTTAATGAATCCGCGTATATCTGTACTTATGCCAGCTTATAAAACTCAGCCTCACCATTTAAGAGAGGCGATTGATAGCATTTTAACACAAACCTATCATAACTTCGAACTCATTATTTTAGACGACTGTCCTGAAGACAAAACGGTGGAAGAGGTGGTTAAGTCCTATTCGGACGAACGAATTAAGTATTTTAGAAATGAAAAAAATCTAGGGATTGCGGAAACTCGAAACAAGTTAATGGACATTTCTTTTAAATCGATGAGTGAATTCATTGCAATTGCTGACCATGATGATATACAGCTCCCTACAAAACTTGAAAAAATGATTCATGTGCTTGATGAAAATCCCCACATTGGTGTAGTGGGTACGGGTTATTGGGAATGGTGGGAAAAATCAGATAAATCAGAAATACGTTTACTGCCCGAATTTGATTTTTTAATACGATTGTATATATTTCTTCAAAGAGCTGGTATTCTAGGTGCTAGCATGGTTAGAAAAGAACTCCTTGAAAAAAACAATATAAGATATTTGCATCAATTCAGTGAAAATTCAGAACAAATCATGTGGCAGGATATGTTAAATCTTACACAATTTTACAATATCCAAGAACCCCTGATGAAATACAGATGGCATGACACCAATTCGAGTGTGATATTGAAGCATAGGGAAAATGAGTTTTTTCATAATATAGTCAATTACACAGCAGAAAAATACAAACAAGAATCAATCGCCTCTCATATCGCCTTGAATGAATTACGCCCTCCCGCTCATCAAAAGGTTAAAAAATACAAGCGCTTATTTATTGTAAGTATTGTAATCTGTTCTATACTGCTCCTTGTTATTATGTTACTTTTGTGTGATAAATTTGGTATTGTAGATTCTGAATTGTTAGGAAGCGTCTATGCTTATTAATGACCATTATAGGCTTCGATTGATTGAAGAAACAGATTTAACATTTCTAAAAAACTTGAGGGAATCTCCAGAAACAAGTCAATACTTGGGTTCTTTTTGTATGTTGAATATGGCGAGACAAAAAAAATGGTTTGAAGGCTTACAAAACGATTCATCTAAACTGTTTTTAATGTTCGAACAGTTTCAAGAATCTGATTGGCAAGCTCTTGGTATGGTGAGAATTTCTGACATCGATTTGATTAACCGTTCCATGTGTGTTGGGGGAGACATTTGCCCAGAGTTTCGAGGCAAAGGGCATGCTCCTAAAATGTATGATCTTATTTTTAGGCTTGGTTTTGATTATTATAATATGAATCGTTTATGGTTATTGGTATTAGAAAATAATGAGCCAGCAAAGAACCTCTATAAAAAAATGGGTTTTTTCAATGAAGGCGTACAACGACAAGCAATTTTTAAAGAAGGGCAGTATCAGGACTATATCATGATGAGCCTATTACGTGGAGAATATGAAAATGGAAGATAAGAAAACAATCCCACTATTTAAAGTGTTTATTTCCCCTACGATTGACAAACCCTTGCTAGAAGTTATTCATAGTGGCTGGATTGGTGAAGGCCCCAAGGTTAAAGAATTTGAGCAAAACCTCATTGCCTACACGGGCAATGAAAAACTAGTAACCGTCAATGCGGGAACGTCTGCACTTCATTTGGCTTACCACTTGGCGTTAAATCAAAACGCCTACAAAGGCTATTATAATTCTAATGAAGACGAGATTATTTCAACCCCCATTACCTGCACCGCAACGAATACCCCTATTCTAAATTGCGGAGCCAAAATTGTTTGGGCAGATGTAGACCCCATTACAGGGAATATTCTACCAGAAGATATTGAAAGAAAAATCACGAAGCACACCAAAGCCATTTCAATGGTGCATTGGGGAGGAAATCCGTGTGAAATTGAGAAAATCAACTTAATTGCACAACAGCATGGACTTAAAACCATAGAAGATGGGGCACATGCCATGGGTATGGAATACCAAGGCAAGCCGTTTGGGAATCATTCTGACTATTCAATGAACTCTTTACAAGCCATTAAACATATTACTTCTGTAGACGGAGGCTTGCTTTACTTTAAATCTGAAAAAGATTTTGAAAGAGCAAAGCTCCTCCGTTGGTTTGGAATAGACAGAACCATTCGTGAAGGGGTAGATTTACGCTGTGAAATTGATGTGCCTGAAGCGGGATATAAGTTCCATATGAATGACGTTTGTGCTGTTATTGGAAATGAAAACTTTAAGCACCTGAATGATATTGTGGGTAAGCATCGTGAAAATGCGTATTTTTATAATGAAGCGTTTAAAGATGTGGAGGCGATTACGCTGTGTCCCGAAAATTCGGATGGTGAATCGGCCTACTGGCTGTATACGCTTCATGTAAACAATCGAGATGAATTGATGAAAAAACTGAATGAAAATGGTGTGATGTCTTCAAAAGTGCATGCAAGAAATGACACGCATTCCATGTTTGCAGAGTTCAGGGTGGATCTTCCCAACGCCGAACGGTTCAATGCCACGCATCTTTGTATTCCCGTTGGTTGGTGGGTAACGCCAGAAGAACGAGAATACATTGCTGAAAAGGTGATTCAATATGCTCGCTAAATTATTAAGAAAAGCGCTTTGTCTTAACCGTAGAGGTATAAAATGAAAAAGTGGACGATTGCGTTTGTTAATTATAAAACCAGCGTATATTTAAATTGGCAAATCAAAGGGCTTTATGAATTTAATGACCCTGAAAGTTTTGATTTGATTATTGTGGACAACTCCCGCCCTCACGAAAAAGAACCGCTTGAACATATTACGAAACCCTACAATGAACAGTATAATAATATCAAAATTATTTACTACACTCCTCAAGAA
>CAZDMD010000035.1:9461-16062 GCA_964506805.1 uncultured Vampirovibrionales bacterium
GACCTAGGCTATTCTTATGACGTGGGCTGGAAAATTCGTGTTGCATTGTCGACAGAAAAAGACAGCAGTAACTTTGTGGTTTTTGATCAAGAAGATTTTTTTGACTTGGCTGACTGTATTGGTTCCCATAGCTATGAATTCTGTACTAAAAAATATAGTTTAAATGGTGAAGAAATTGCGTTTCATTTATTTAGAGGTTCCTTTACAGATGCTGTCGATGGAGCTAAAGACAAAAATAAGGAACTTTCAGCGCAATTGTTGAACATCCGAGATCAAATGGCACGTTACTTTTACAATTATATTTCTGCTGAAAAAAAGCCTTACATTCGTCCTTCATATCGCATGCTTAGGCGTAAAATGAAAACATTAAAACAAAAAATAAAAACCATTAGGCACAAACTTTTCAAAAAAAATAAATATTAAAAAAGATTTTCGACTTTTTGGGTTATATATCCTAGACGTGCTAATCCATAACATGATAAGCCTGACTGTCCATTGCAAAAATTTTGGAGACCTTATGTCTTTTATCCCCTTTAACAAGCCCTATTCTTCCCTAAAAGAAATGCAATACATCCTCGATGCCCTTGAACGAGGCAAAATTTCAGGTGATGGCTACTACACGCAACAATGCCATGATTGGTTTTTCAAGCACTACGGATGCCACACGCTGTTGACCCATTCTTGCACGGCGGCTTTGGAGATGTCCGCTATTTTGCTAGATTTACAAATCGGTGATGAAGTCATTATGCCCTCTTATACCTTTGTTTCTACCGCAAATGCGTTTGTCTTGCGTGGAGCAGTCCCTGTTTTTGTGGATATTCATCCGCAGTCGTTGAACATCGATGCGTCCTTGATAGAATCTGCGATTACCCCTAAAACCAAAGCGATTTGCGTGGTGCATTATGCGGGCGTGGCGTGTGATATGGAGGCGATTTTAGCCATTGCCAAACGCCACGGCTTAGCCGTTGTGGAAGATGCGGCTCAAGGGTTTGGAGCGACGTATCACGGAAAGCCACTGGGGACTTTAGGCGATTTAGGCACGCTTTCTTTTCACGAAACCAAAAACATAATTTCAGGCGAAGGCGGTGCTTTACTCATCAATGACGATACCTTGCTTGAACGAGCGGAAATCATCCGAGAAAAAGGCACAAATCGCTCACGCTTTTTTAGGGGGCAAGTCGACAAATACACGTGGGTAGATGTCGGCTCTTCTTTTTTGCCTAGCGATTTAGTCGCAGCGTTTCTCTATGCTCAGCTCGAATCTAGTGAATCCATTACGCAAAAGCGTTTAGCCCTTTGGCAGGCGTATCATGACTTTTTTGAACCCTATGAAGCCAAGGGGGTGCTTCAGCGTCCTGTGGCGTGGAATCCAACACAGTGCCAGCATAATGCTCACATGTACTATATTTTACTCCCTGATTTAGAGACTCGGCAAGCGTTTATTGCTCATTTAAAAGCCCATGAGATTTTAAGCACGTTTCATTATATTCCTTTACATAGTTCCCCAGCAGGACTCCGCTACGGTCGTTCACACAGCGAATTAACCGTAACCAATCGCATTAGCGACACTTTAGTAAGGTTACCGCTTTTTTATGAATTGAATCCTGTGCAAATGGCTCATATTTTTGACATCATAGAGAACTTTTTTCAAAAGCGTCTCTTTGATGTTGAGAAAAAATAACTCAAGTAGAGGAGTTTTCAACTATTCACCCCCATGTAGGCAGTGGACTTCCTATAATACCAACAGGATGCAATCGTATTCGCCCCGTGATTTTGAACCACAGCCATTAGGAGATGTCTCACATGAGTACACAAGGTGAATTGTACAACACACGCCAAGAACAAAGTTTTAACGTGATTGATGTGAATGTTGAGAGTTTTGATCACCGTTTTATCGATGATTTTAAGCAAGCGATTAACAATAGCTTAAACAACAGCAACGAAGTTTTGTTGAACTTGGAAACCGTTAATTTTATGGATTCCGCTGGTTTAGGCGTGATTTTATACGGTCAGCGTGCCTGTGCCGAAGCGGGTGGTAAGTTTGCCGTTTGCCAAGCACAAGGTTATGTCAATAAATTGTTTAACCTTACTGGGGTAAACAAGGCGGTCAAAATCTACCAAAGCGAACAAGAAGCCTTAGAACAAAACTAAGCCATTGTTTCATTACAGCATTTAAAAGAGAGGGTTTTATCCCTCTCTTTTTGAGTTGAGGCTCTCAAGCAGCCCGTCGCCTAGTTTTTGTCTCGTTGAACGTTTTTAGATTCGCTCAACCAGCTCATCATGCCACGCAATTTACGCCCTGTTACTTCAATGGGGTGATTGGAATCCGCTTCAACGAGGCGTTTTAGATCGGGCATCCCTGCACGAACATCCGCCGTAAACTCACGGGCAAACGTACCGTCTTGAATTTCCTTTAAAATACCTTTCATACGTTCTTTCGTATCGGCATCCACCACACGAGGCCCACGGGTTACATCCCCATAACGAGCGGTATCACTAATGGAATAACGCATGTCATCCAAGCCACCCTCGTACATCAAATCGACAATCAATTTTAATTCATGTAAGCACTCAAAGTACGCCATTTCAGGGGGATAACCCGCTTCCGTCAAGACTTCAAAGCCTGCTTTCACCAGAGCCGCCGCTCCACCGCATAAAACCGCTTGCTCACCGAATAAGTCGGTTTCGGTTTCGTCTTTAAAGGTGGTTTCAATCACGCCACCACGTCCGCCACCGACGCACGCCGCATAGCCCAACGCCACCTCTTTTGTGCTTCCGCTGGCATCTTGATGAATCGCCATGAGGCAAGGCACGCCACGACCACGCTCATATTCAGAACGCACCAAGTGACCTGGCCCTTTAGGGGCGACCAAGAAGACATCGACATCGGCAGGCGGTGTAATATAGCCAAAGTGGATGGCGAATCCGTGACTGAACATCAAGGCTTGCCCTTTGCGGAGCTTGCCTTCGTAATACTGTTGATACACATCCGCTTGCACGACATCAGGACACAAGAACAGCAAAATATCCGCCCATTCGACGGATTCTTCAAAGCTGATACTTTCCATGCCGTTGGCCTGGACTTTCTCTGCGGTTTTAGAGCCTTCACGCAAAACGATTTTCACGTTCGCCCCCGATTCCTTTAAGTTCACGGATTGCCCAAAGCCTTGGCTACCAAAGCCAATCACCGCAATTTTCTTGCTCAACAATAGGCTACGATCAATGTCCTTGTCGTAATAAACTTTTAACGCTTGGGGGGAATTCACAGTCATCATCATAATATGTTCCTACAAACAAACAATATAAAATAAGGGATTCTTCTATTATACGCTAATTTAGGCAGAAGCCAACGCCTCTTGTTTTTGAGGTAAAGGTGTAGGCGGTACAGAAATACCTAAAGGCTTACAAACAGGCGTTTCGCTGGCATCTTCTACACTTAAAATATACACTTGACGATCCAAAAATTTACAGAGCTTTTGCATCACATGGTCATCTCCACACATAAAAATACTTTCAATGCTTAAAATATCGGCTTCCACCTGTCTGCAAGTGAATTGCTGAGGAATAATGCCTCGATGCGTTAAAGCCCCAAGAACTCGATCCATTGCACCGAGTTTGGCTTGGGTGTGTACAATCAATGTGCGTTTCATATGTGTTTCCTTCTAGGTTTTGTTGACTTCAGGGTGTGATTTTTTGTAGTTTTGCCAATCTTCTAAGGTTGCATTCTCACCAAGCACTTGAATACCCTTTAAAGTGTCTTTGTTAAGGTCTTTTCGATATTGTAAACCAAACAATGCACCTCCTAAAATAAGTAGAAATTCTAAGCCTAGCCCTCCTAATTTTTTAGAAAATTCTGATTTTTTACGAGAAGTAAGTGCAGTAACGGCTGAAACAGCAGCGGAAAAGACAGTTATAATGAGTAATGAAAAATTGATGACATTATTTATATTTTTAACAGGATGTGCGAGGTAATCGGGCAACTTGTTCTTGTTGACCAGTCCAAATAGGGCATATTGTTTTGGGAAAAAAGCATTTAAGCCTTCTTGGACTGCTGGTGAACTCGTGGCGGTGGGATTCTTAGTTGTCAAACTAGAATCCGCTTCTCTTGGGGAAGCCTGTGAACGAGGAGCAACGTTGCCAGTCGCTGATTTTGAAAAGGTGTTTGTCATGGGATTCAGTGTGTGTGAGTTCATTTTAATCACAATCCTTTTAAATACTCTAATCAGCCAAGAACTTAGAAGTATTAAAACATCTGCACGCTAAAACATGCTATTTATTTTCGGTGAGCATGTCTTCATTGCCTGCCCCACTCGGCACCCACGGATACACATCAACTTTTTCGGCGACGACAAAATCAATAATCACGGGCTTGTCTCGAATCGCCATGGCTTTTTGCATCGTTTCTTCAATGTCTTCGGCTTTGGTGACACGGAATCCCACCCCTCCAAAGGCTTCGGCGAGCTTGATGTAATCAGGCGAGTACATCCACGCTTCCGATTCACGCCCATACATTTTGCCCTGCCATTGACGAATCATCCCCAAGTGTGCATTGTTAATCACGCAAACAATGACGGGTAACTTGTAGACGGCACAGGTGGCGAGTTCTTGAAGCGTCATTTGAAACGAGCCGTCTCCTGCAATATCCACAACGGTGGCTTGGGGATACGCCACTTGAATTCCAATAGCAGCAGGGAAACCAAAGCCCATAGTGCCTAAGCCCCCTGATGTAATCCATGATCGAGGACGATCTAGGTTATAGCGTTGTGCCGCCCACATTTGATGCTGTCCCACTTCAGTGGTAACAAAGGCATCTTTGGGGAGGTTCTCAAAAATTTGTTCAATGGCGTATTGCGGACTTAAATACCCTTGTGGCATTGGCGTTTCAGTGCGTCGATTCTTCCAAAATTGAATCTGATTAAACCACGCCTGTCGAGTCTTGAGACTTTCTTCAAAGTCAGACATTTGTTCTTGACTTGCTTTGAGTAAATCATTTAACACATGTTTGATTTCACCTTGAATTCCCAAGCCTGCTTTGACGTTTTTGTCAATGTTGACGGGATCTAAATCAATGTGAATAATCCGTGCTTTTCGAGCAAACTTGTCTGATTTTCCTGTTTGGCGATCATTGAGGCGACTCCCCACCACGAATAAGACATCCGCATTGGCAACCGCAATGTTTGCCCAGAAATGGCCGTGCATGCCTGTAAAGCCCAAGCTCAAGTCATGCGAAGTCGGAAAGCTCCCCAAACCCATGAGCGTTAAACCCACCGGGATTTGAAAACGCTCCGCAAAGGCTTTGAGTTCTTCAGTGGCGAGAGCTGCATTCACACCACCGCCTGAAAGAATAATCGGTTGTTTGGCTTCTTTTAAAATATCTAACGCCAGCTCAATATCCTCAAGCGTATAGGTTTCTTCATTGATGTAACCTGGAATATCCAAGCGGGTGTTTTGATAGTTGAAATCCGTTTTGGCGTTAATAACATCCTTAGGAATATCCACCAGAACAGGACCTGGGCGACCTGTTACTGCCACATGAAACGCCTCTTTAATCGCAGAGGCAAGGTCGTTGACATCTCTTACAATAATGTTGTGCTTGGTGCAATGGCGCGTAATCCCTAAAATATCCGCTTCTTGAAAGGCATCATTGCCGAGTAACTCAGACGGCACATTGCCTGTAATGACGACCATAGGGGTACTGTCATAATAGGCATCGGCGAGTCCTGTTACCACGTTCGTCGCACCTGGCCCAGAGGTTACCAAGACCACACCCGCTTTTCCCGTCGTGCGAGCGTAGCCTTCTGCCATATGGCACGCCCCTTGTTCGTGTCGAACGAGGATGTGTCGTAGTTTCGGGTAGTCAGGCAGGGCTTCATAAATCGGGAGGATGACACCACCAGGGTATCCGAAAATGGTATCCACGCCTTCTGCCAGTAAAGATTCTAATAAGATACAGGCTCCATTTAAATGCTTAGTGCTGGTATAAAAACCTGAAAGACTTGGGTTGAGAGGCGTGCTAGAGGGGCTTGCAGAGGGCGAGGCGTTTGAAGCACTTAAAGGAATACGATGAGGAATTGAAGGGGACATGATCAAAAATCTCTCTAAAAATTTGTTGTGGATGAAAACAGTTGGATTATTGTTAGTATATAGATAAAAACAATAAACCGAACCTTTTGTGCGAGGCTCGGTAGTTGTTCGTCAAAATGAAAGAATTTAAAACGCCGACTACCGAGCCATTCTAAGGAAAGGTAGAATAATCAACACTGAAGCAATCGTATAGACAGACCGAATAATTTCAAGAAGTTGGGTCAAATCGCGAGGACAAATTTTCATAAAACAGAACCTTTATATTTAGGCTTTATCAGATTTTTAATCTAGCACAGAACGTCTAAATCATCAAGTCTT
Source organism: uncultured Vampirovibrionales bacterium (assembly GCA_964506805.1). Taxonomy (GTDB): domain Bacteria; phylum Cyanobacteriota; class Vampirovibrionia; order Vampirovibrionales; family JAJTHC01; genus JAJTHC01. The sequence goes on from CAZDMD010000035.1 coordinate 15,864, forward strand.
AATTTGATTTTCAATATTGTTACATTTTAATACAAGGAATGTTACAGTTCTGCAAATCAATCACCGTCTTTTTTTTTATTCGTTTGAAGTGGGAATTATAGTCGATTAAAGATGTTTCCGAACAGTAGGCTAGACGAGGAGCCCAGATGATTTTGTGAAGGAGTGTAGATAGACCTACATGACTGAACAAAATTATCGT
>CAZDMD010000036.1:0-15996 GCA_964506805.1 uncultured Vampirovibrionales bacterium
GTTTGGATTGATGCTCGTAAAGGGAAATTTGGTACGTTGTGGTTGATGAGCCGAGACACGGCTACTTTATATGCGGTGGATTTATTGAGTGGGACCTTAATCAAAACGCTGAAAAGCGAAACGCCCTTTACGCAGGTGGGCTTTGTTAAACAAGAAAACAACGAACGCTTGCCTCTTCTATTCACGCAAGACGCGCTTGAAAAAGTGATGACGATTCAATGGCAAGACGGTAAAGCCTCTTTAACAGAAGGCAAGCCGATTGCTTCGCTTGCCTCTACCAATACACGTCGTTGGATGAGTTTCACCTCAGGTGTTCAAGCCAATGAACTCATTGGGGTAGAGGCGGTTTCGGAAAAAGCCTATCGCTTGGTGTGGAATGCTGAAACGCAAGAACTGACCATGCAAACGCCGCTTGTCAAAAATCTCAAAACTTTTGTGTTGAACGTAGTGGAACAACCCAACGCCGAATCGCTTGCCCTATTAAAAACCAAACGTGATGCGTTTGCCCCTAGTGCGGAAGAAGCGGAGACGCTAACAAACTTAAGATCCCAGCCGAAGTATCAAAACGGGCTTCTACGCCTAGGGGGATGGTTAAAGTTTGCTCCCCGTGACCAATAGTATAGCCGTATCCCATGGGAATGCTTAAATCCTTGCAAAGCCACGCCAATTGTTCTGCTAAAGAACGAATTGGCTCTTCTTCAATCTGCGAAAAATCGGCAAATAAAATCGCTTTAGCCCCGTCGAAAACACCTGCTTGAATCAGTTGCGTAAATTGTCTATCCAAGGTGTAATACTTTTCTTTCCAGTCTTCAATCACCACAATGCAATCCTGAAAGGACGGTTGCCAAGGCGTACCACATAAGGCCGCCAGTAAACTTAAATTACCGCCGTGTAAAAGCCCTTCCACCGTGCCTGCTTGGAGGCAATGATACGCATCCAAATTTGGAAACGCATAGGGCAGTGCCTCAAAAGTGGAAAAAGTGGAAGTCGAAATGGCGGAAAGCCACTGCTGGCGAGTCCAATCTTGAGTATCATTCAACAGGTTAGACGTCAACATCGGGCTATAATAGCTGACCCAACCGAGTTCTTGAAAAAACGCCTGATGCAACATCGTTACATCGCTAAACCCCATGAGCAATTTACAGGGAATCGCTTCGTCTCTCCAACGTTGCCAAGGGAGATGCGGTAATAAACGCCCTGCTCCGTAACCGCCACGCGTGCATAAAATCCCTTCAATCTCAGGAGACTCCACCGCCTCAATCAAATCCGCTAAACGTTGTTCATCCGTGCCTGCTAAATAGCCATAACTCGCCTTGGCATGAGGCATCACCCGCACCCGAAAACCACAATCCTCCAACCAAGCCACTCCTAAATCCACATCACGAGAGGCACTAGGAGCTGAAGCCGAAACAACGGCAAGCGTTGAGCCTTTCACAAGTCCCTTGGGGCGTTGAATGTCATATATTCGTTTCATGGTGTCTCCCTTCATAAGCGAATTTGTCTTTTTGACTGAATCAGGTTAATGAATCGGGACTTCTTGGATATGGTTGACATCCGACTCAAAATGCACATCTAAAATTTTACGAGGTCGAAGCCTGTAATTGTCCCATTCCGCAACCCCAGCGAGTTTACGTTCGTGTAGCGTCAAAACCGTTGTCCCATTCTTTAAATATTTGGGCGTAAAGTGTGAGGCTTCTAACACCGCACCGTGCAAGAGCTTATCATAGGATTCTGTTGAATCCAACTGCACCATAGGAAGCGAAAGGCACTGCAAGGGGTTAATCGTCAAAGCGTAAGGATTTGAAGCCGTTTTCACCTCTTGCAAGGTGTGAGAGGTCTCCACATAAAAGCGTCCGTGCCGAGTCCGAACAAGCGAAGTCATCACGCCCACCGTGCCTAAGGCATAGGCAATATCTCGCACCAAAGAGCGAATATAAGTGCCAGAAGAACACGAGACTTTAATTTTAAATTCAGGTTCAGGCTGATTGAGCCGAGATTCAATCAATTCTAAATGGGCAATTTCCACAGGTTTGACGGGCAACTCTTCAAAAGGAATCCGCACGCCTGCCCGAGCGTAGTGATACAATTTTTTACCATTATAATGCACCGCCGAATAACGTGGCACACGCTGTTCGATGTGTCCAGTAAAGGCTTCAAAAACTTTGAGGAGCATGGCATCCGTTAAGTCTTGGGGGGGAGGCACTTCTTTCCACACTTCCCCTTCTAAATCAAGGGTGGTGGTTTCTTTTCCCAATCGAATGCCTGCCACATAGGTTTTGGTATCAGGGAAATACTCAATCAAACGAGTTGCTACTCCCATACAAATAGGTAAAACCCCTTCCGCCATGGGGTCTAAAGTCCCCAAATGCCCGACTTTTTTGGTGCCAAACACTTTTCGCATTTGAGCCACCATATCATGGCTGGTAGGGCCTTTGGGTTTATACAGATTCAACGTGGCAAAGGGGGTGGCTTGCTCGTTGGGGGTCATCTACGGCGGTCTTCTTTCATTTGACGCATTAAAAAACAAAACAGGGAGCAGTCTCCCTGTTTTGTTTTAAAACTGTTTTACTTCTTTTCTTCACGATACGTTACATGACGTTGCAAGGTAGGATCATACTTGCGAAGTTCTAAACGCTCAGGATTCTTCTTCTTATTTTTACGGATGCTATAAAAATGTCCGCTTTCCGTGCTTTTCAAACGAACAGGTTGCGCCCCTTTGTCATTCTTTGCCATTTTAATTACTCCAGATTTGATTCAACTTAATTTTTAAGTGCAGCTTCAAGCGTTGTGCCGTAAGCCTTTAACGCAGCAGCGAGTCCCACTTGGGTTACTTTTTTAATGACGCGTGTACTAACTTTCAGACGAACGAAGGCTTTTCGCTCTTCACACCAAAAACGCTTCCACTGCAAATTGGGTTCTTGGAAGCGACCATGCTTTTTATTTGAAAAGCTGACTTTGTTCGCTTTTTTACGAGTCGCCCCTGAAACTTGACATTTTTTAGACATGACGTGCATCCACCCTTCTATTTAGAATTATGTATATTTTTTTAGTATGGCATGAAGTGCAAAGAATTACAAGCAAATAATGTCTATCGCACAACTTCCCAATACCTTATCGTAAACATGAAGACAATTCAAGCATCAAAACAAGCGGGTAACGCTTCGTAACAATTCCAAAACCCCCTCATTTTACGTTACACTATACAATGAATCTATCGCACAATGTTCAATCAAAAGATAAATTGGAACAAGTCCTTGATGCACACCCTTGTTTACTATTTTCAATTACTTTTACATGTGATTTTTCGGACGCAACAGGGGCTGGGTGCGTTACTATTACTGTGGATTCTAGGCTTTGTATTGGCGATTTATCTCAAATGGAGCGGATTTCATCTCCCTCCCTGGATTACACTGAAAGTCGTCATCGCTTTATTTAGCCTAATGGTCTTCATCATCTGGCAGACCCATACGCTCAACGGAAAACGTTTGGCATTGGCTCTTATGTCCTTATGCGTTGGCTTGGGCGTGGGGTGGCTTCGTTTTGAACCTGTGGAAATCCCCCACTACTTAAGGGGGCAGTTTTTGAGGCTTTCAGGTCAATTAGAACCCCATGAAAAAGGCATTGTGTTTCATACCACGCAACTGGATACCCCCCACGCCGTAAGACTGTTGATTAAACCCCAAGACGACTTACCCCCTGTGGGAGAAAAGCTCTGTTTGGCAGGCGTACTTCAAGCAGGACATCCCCCTCGCTTTGAAGGAGATTTTGACGAGGCTCGCTATCTGCAGAGCATGGGAGTCGTGGGGGTCTTGAATTATGCCCATCTCTCCCCCGAATGCCCTTCCGAAACATCAAACCCCTACCCCGCCGTGCAAAGTTTCACCGAAACACTCACGACCCCTTGGCGTGCGGTTATGCCGTTTATCCTCAAGCAACGAGAAAAATTCGTGGCGTTTTTAAAAAATCGATTGGGTGAAGAGGCAGGCAGCTTAATGGGAGGCATTGTTTTAGGGGATAGAGCCAGCCCCCTGCCCAAAGACTTGCATAAAGCCTTTGTGGCAACAGGGCAAGTTCACCTGATTGCCGCTAGTGGTATGAATGTGGCGATTATCGCAGGGATGCTCTTGCTTATTTTTCGCCTTATCCCGCGTTGCCCTCGATGGATGGCTTTTGGGGTGAGCAGTGTGGGGGTCTTAATTTATGGAGTGGCGACAGGGTTTCCGCCGTCTATTTTAAGGGCAGTGGTGATGTGGTTTATTGGCCTATGGGTGAAATACTGGTTTAAGCCCTTGACCCCTTTGTTTTTGCTGTTACTCGCCGTGAGTGGGATTGGATTCATCCAACCTTTTTTATGGTTGAATCTAGGTTTTCAACTTTCGGTGCTTACCACGTTTGGGATTGTTACTCTTTTTACGTCGATTGAAAATCACCTCAAACGCACAGGCTGGGATGCCAAGCGAAATATACTCGCAGGACTTCTTTCCGCTGGATTATTGACAGGGGTGGCTCAACTTTACGCCACGCCTTTGATTCTCTTCACCTTTTTCAAAACGCCCCTCCATGCGATTTTGATGAATCTGGTAAGCGGTATTTTAGTCGCTCCATTGACGCTATGGGGTTTTTTAGGCTTTTTACTGTTTCAGATTTCGCCTCTTCTAACGGCTTGGTTTTTAGCCTTGAGTCGTTATTTACTCGAGTGGATTGTGGCATGGACGCAGTGGGGAGCGTCTTTCCCTTCGCTTCAATGGCACTGTTTGCAACTGCCTTGGATTTGGGTCGTGGGGGTATATGCCTTTTTACTTGCTTTGCCGTGGTTTGGGTGGATACGACCTAGCGCGTTGGTGATGCGTCGACTGCTTTATACATTAGCGGGACTCTTGATTTTACTTTTGTTTGGCTTTCCTTTTTATTGGGAGGCGACTCGTTTTGATCGTCTACCTGAACAGCAGTGGGTGAGCCTTCACATTAAAGAATCCTTGACGCGTTCAGGGGTAAGTGTCCTGCATTATAAAGGGTTGAATCATCAAGATGATAAAAACTCAAATAAGACAGACTCGCAGAAAGATTCACCTCAAACGATACATAGCATCGTCTTTACCGATGCCTTACTCAATGCCCACGATGTTCGAGATCTCAAACGCTATTTTACGGCACGTCATTTGCCTCCTCCTGAAGAGCTGGTTTTTTTGGAGGCAACAGCGTTTAAGCATTTGAAACCCAAAACCTCTGAATCCGCCTCTAAAAAAACAGCCCCCAAAACGGCTCGACAAAACGCCACCAAAAAGAAGGCAAGAAAAACAAGAGAAGAAAAACGACTCTCTCAAAAACGATTGTTAAGCCTATTAAAGCGATTTTCAGCTCAAGAACAAGAGAGCTTGTCTCAAGCGTCTGAAGCCCAGTGGAAAACGATGATGACTCAAGAACACGAGGCGTTTAGACGTGAACAGCTTCTCTTTCTAAACGCCCTCTTAAAAGAACCGACACTTCCGACGCAAGAGGCTTCTATTCTCTTTCGCAGTGATGCCCCTCCTGCGTGGACGCAAATCCCAGAGGCTCCTTTATTGGCGTTAAAAGCTACAAATACCCGTCAAGCCTATGCGTCCACTAAGCCAACAAAACAGAAAATCGCAAAACAGAAAAAGACTCAAGACTTACGCAGCAAGCACGCCAAGAAAACCTCAAAATCCAAACAAATCACACCAACACAAGCCCAAAGGGCAAGGCTTAAACGCCAAGATTTTGAACAATTATTACATCAAGAATGGTACAACATGCCGATTTCAACGTGGACGCATCATCCGCATTCTCGATTAAACTGGCAGATACAATCGACGAATCACATGGTCTTAGAATTGAAGGCGGCTCACTTGCAACTCAACGGTCAATGGCACGAGCATCAAACCCCTCGTCAACGACGCTGGAACTTGCAGTGGATTCCTACTTTTGTCTAAAGCGTTGCAGTGCTAGCTTTTGGTTTGGGTTTGGGTTTGGCTTTGACGAAGTATTTCTCTCTAGTACGTTGCGGTACGCCTCCATGATTTCATCCATCAATGCTTTTCTGTTTGTATTCCAGTATTGCATGAGTGGGGTTTGAGGTACGTCTTCTTTAGGAATTCTTGGCATAGAAGCATGAATGGCATTAACAAGACGGAGGACTTCTTGCGCATAGTCTTGAAGGGTTCTCTCTGTTCGACTTATATGATGTGTAGGGGATTTAAGGTAATTCACAAATTTTGTAAATACATTGCTTGCTTGCATTGAACTAAAATCCAAATAAGTCCTGAGTAACTGTGCTGGTGAATGGGGATTATGTACATCATAGTTTTTCTGAGTAGATAAGCATAAGAAACGAGGGTATTCTTTGGATTTTCCTTGAGACCAATAAACCCGCTGGTCTTCTCGCAACTGAGGGCATGCATTTTGATTGCGAGCTTCTATGTACGCTGCAAAATTCTTGAAATAATGTGTATAGAACCAAATTTGCCTGTGCTCAATATCATAATCTTCCCCTTTCACCTTCACGTCATTAGATTGGCTGGCAAACAAAAACAGGAGACCATTTATTCTGTTTTGTATCTGTTTTCGCACATGCTCTTTAGACAAATTCGCATCCCTTAAGTCTGCTTGAGCCAGTTTTATCATCTCAATATGCCAGCCTTTAATTAAAGCTAAAAGGGCTTTCATGTCTTTTTCACCTTGCGTGAAGGTAATGCCATTTCGTTGCTGAAGAGGTGGGGAAGGGATATGGGCGGCTTGCACAGGCGTTTGGGACGGCTGAACGCGAGACGCATTCAATGAAAAGGGATTCATCAAAGGGGGGGGGGATGATAATTTAAACATACATGTTATCTACCAAAATATAGTTCAAAGAGAGGGCTAAAGAGAGAATCAAATATGGGGCGATCGAGGGGAATCGAACCCCCGTATGCCTGGACCACAACCAGGTGCCTTAACCGCTTGGCGACGACCGCCATATTTTTAATATGTCTCATAATCTAAGCCAAACACACTTAGGAGTCAACCGCTTTTTGCAAGATTTTTAACGCCTCTGTATTGAGATTTGGCTGAAAATGCGTGGCATACAAGGCTTTTGTATTACGCTGAACAACGCTACGCCATAAGCCATTGGCTTCAGGCGTATGGGGATTGCCTGTATTATGCACGACGGTGGGGAAATTGAGAAGTGCCACCGCATCAGGATGATGAGCCGCTTTTAAGGTGGGATTCCCTAACAAGGCTTCATCCACTTTGCCGTCCCCTAAGGTCAAACAGATGCCTAACTGCCTTGGAAACGCCGTCAACCCTGCTTCTTCTGCCAGCGTGATGAGGGCATCATAGACATAGGATAAACTAATACCTTTATCCCGCAGTCCTTCCACCAAAATATACGCACGAGGGCTGTTGGACTCCTGACGAGCGACAGGCGATTCGAGCTGTTTACTTTGGGTGCTAATCTGAATTTGAATGCCTGCTTCAAAATAGGCGAAAAAAGCGTTTTGAGCTTCTTCAGCGAGGGCTTGAATGAGAAGAGACAACGCATCTGGTGCATCCTGCCAGGCAACCGTGCGTAAGTTATACGGAATCAGCGTTGAAGGGCAAGGGGCTGTGCTGGGCGATCCCCAACCTTGAAGAAATGCGGACTGCCACTGCCAATCCGTGTGGAGCGTGAAGGGTTGGCATCCCATACTTTGAATCAGCGGTTTGGGGTCTCCTTCCCCAAAAAACGCCACGATTAAATGTTCAATATACATTTGCCCTTGAATGTCCACACGCACAGGAAGATGAATGCCGTGTGTTACTTCCATTTTGAATTGTTGCCGCATGACCTTAATGAGTTGTTCAAATCCTTGCAAAGCATTGGGGTGGTGTGCGTCTGAAAATAGTTCAATCCCGAGTAAATCCAGCTTCAAGCCACGAGACACCACTTCTAAGGGTTGGCTAAAAAAAGTGAAAAAGTGTTCAATTAAGCGTGAACGCACCAAAGAACCCAAAGGAATGCGACTGGCATCGGTGGCATCGTGGGTGTAATGGGCAAGTAAGGCCTCTAAATAGTCATCAAACCGCATGGTATCGGCGTGATGTTGAAGTGCCTGCATAAACGCCCCCCATGTAGAGGCATTCACATTGTTGTAATAGGCATCCATGCCGTTATTACAGACCAGCACATCAGGGGCTTGGACGCTATGGATCGCCTCTCCTAGTTCGGGGAGCCAATTGAGGGCGACTTGCAAGGTTCGTCCTGTGGTAAACACAAGGAGTTGCGATTCTATCATCAAAGGAGGCGTAACGGCATACGGCAATGCGTTTAAATCAGTCCCCAAGTAATCTAAAACGCCGTGATTGAGATGAACAAGACCGTCGGTGTGTTTATGGGTAATCGTTTCATCGACATCTGTGGCGAGTAGGAGAGGGGCTTGCTTGAGCTTTTGAATGAGACTGTGCAAAGGGATGCCTTCCTTTGTATTCTTGGATTTTATCAATGTAACATAAAAATAGGCTTAGGGGTGTGTTCTTAAAAGCAACGATGAATGGATTATACCTTAGATGCAGGAATCTCTGTGGCGAATGCGTCATACTGGAAGAAAAGTCGTACAATAAACTTTGCACTGCATGAGTTGAGAGAAAGAGAAAATCATCTACATGAGTAACACGCTAGAAAGTGGTACGTCCAATGCGACCCAAAATTTCATTGCTCAAATTTTAAAGCATAACGACGTCTTCCTTGCGGTGGGCATGATTTTAATCGTGCTGATGATGATTTTGCCTCTTCCCCCTTTTCTCTTGGATGTGTTATTGACCTTAAATCTAGCGTTAAGCATCGTGATTTTGCTGGTAACGCTTTACACCAAAGAACCCTTGCAATACTCCACTTTTCCCACTTTGCTTTTGGTTTCCACCTTGTTTCGACTGGGGCTTAACGTCAGTTCAACCCGTTTGCTTTTGTTGACGGGGGAAGCAGGCGAAGTCATCGAGTCCTTTGGAAACTTTGTGGTAGGGGGCAATTATGTGGTGGGTTTGTTGATTTTCATTATTTTGATGATTATCAACTTTATGGTTATCACCAATGGAGCGGGGCGTGTTTCCGAAGTTTCGGCTCGATTCACCTTAGATGCCTTACCTGGTAAACAACTTTCCATTGATGCGGATCTCAATTCAGGGATTATCACGGAAGCCCAAGCGAAAAAACGACGCATTAACGTTCAGAAAGAAGCGGATTTTTACGGCACAATGGATGGTGCCTCGAAATTCGTCAAAGGGGATGCGATTGCGGGGATTATTATTACGGTGATTAACATCGTCTTTGGCTTGATTATCGGAATTGTGCAACTAGGTATGGAACCTGTACAAGCGGCGGCGACGTTTACCACGCTCACGGTGGGAGATGGTTTGGTGTCTTCCTTGCCTGCTCTCTTGATTTCATCCGCCACAGGTATTTTGGTAACTCGAGTCAGTGAAGATGATGAGGCGAGCTTAGGGGATGAACTTAATAGTCAATTACTTTCTAATTATAAAGTGCTTGCTATTTTATCAGGCTTATTGATGCTGATTGGTTTTGTCCCTGGTATGCCAAATGCGCCCTTTTTGTTTGTAGGCATCGTTGCAGGCGTAGGAGCATTTTTTAAGTTTCAAGCGTCTAAAGCAACGGCATTACGAGATAAAACCCAAAAAGAAAATGAGGCGATTGAACAAGAAAAAAAGGATAATCCTGCTAAAACCAGTACGGAACAAGTGTTGGAAATGCTACACATTGAACCTATGGAACTGGAATTGGGCTATCGACTCGTGCCTTTGATTGAAGCAGATACAGGCGGTGATTTACTGGAGCGTATTGCCAACATTCGTAAGCAAATCGCTCAAGAGTTTGGCGTGGTACTCCCTTCCATTCGGGTACGAGACAACCTACACATTGAAGCCGATGCCTATACCCTCAAACTACGAGGCATTGAGTTGGGGCAAGGTAAAATCATGGCGGATATGCTCTTGGCGATGTCGACTGATCCTGATTTGGCGGATGAAATACAGGGCATTGCCACCATTGAACCTGCCTTTGGCTTACCAGCGTTATGGATTGAGAAAGACGATCGAGAAGAGGCGGAAATCAACGGCTTTACGGTGATTCATCCTGCAGCGGTTTTGGCGACGCATTTAACGGAGCTAATGAAACGCAATCAAGCTCAAATTGTAACCCGTCAAGATGTCAAACAGCTCTTGGATAATCTCAAAAAAACCAGTGAAGCCCATGAATCTTTAGTGGATGATCTTGTGCCGTCTCAACTCAGTATTTCAGAACTGCATGTGATTTTACAGATGTTGCTTATGGAAAGCGTTTCCATTCGAGATTTAACCGCTATTTTAGAGAGTGTGGCGTATCATTGCCGTATTTCAAAATCCCCCGAGTATTTGGTGGAGCAGTGCCGTGTGGCGTTGAGTCGTCATTTATGTAAACAACATTTGGATGAAACCTCTGGCAAACTACCTGTTTTAACCCTTGCCCCCGATGTGGAAGAAAATATGGCGAATCACCTCGTAACCACTTCCAGCAGTAAAGAGGGCTATCAAACGCAGATGCTTGCCTTGAATCCGCAATATACGCAGAACTTACTAAGTACCATTAACAAACAAATTGAAGACGTACTGACCACGCAAGGTGTTCAACCTGTTATTTTATGTAACGGCAAGTTACGGCATCATGTACGCAAGCTGATTGAACGCATGTTGCCTCAAGTGGCGGTTTTAAGCTATAACGAAATTGGTTCAACGGTTCAGGTACAAAGTTATGGCAGTATTCGTGTGTAACTTGGAAAACAAAAAACGCTCCAACTCATAATAACTTGGAGCGATGAAATTTAGAATGCTTAAATAAAAGATTAACCGCCTAACATTTTTCTGATATTTTCATTCGTCCATTGTAATTTTTCATTATCATTTGCCCAGTTGAGTCGAGCCGTGGCTTCTTCGCGAACACTTAAGATACCGTCTTGATTGAGATCCAATTTAGTCAGTACCTTTTGAGCATTCTTAGTAGTCCATCCTTCACTAATCCAGTGTTCAAGCGTATATCCTTTTTCCGTTCTACCTGCACCGCCTTTTTGTAACCAACCTGCATGCACATTCTTAGCGACATCAAAAGCATAGTGTGGTAAGACCGATTGATAATTTTTATCAAGCAAGTCAAATTTAGCATCGTTACTATCTAACATTTTTCTAATATTTTCATTCGTCCATTGTAACTTTTCGTTATCATTAGCCCAAGTGAGTCGTGCTGCGGCTTCTTCATTAACACTTAAAATACCATTTTTGTTAAGATCCAATTTAGCCAGTACATTTTGAGCATCTGCAGTAGACCACCCTGCACTAATCCAGTGTTCAAGCGTATATCCTTTTTCCGTTCTACCTGCACCGCCTTTTTGTAGCCAACCTGCATGCGCATTCTTAGCTGTTGAGTAAGCATATTCTGACAAGTCTCTTTCCTCTAGTGGTTTTACAGGAGTAGTTGAAGGCACAAAACCTATGAGTATAGATTCAAGTGAGTCAAAATTTGGGTCTGACTGTGGTTTTGTATTGATTACTTTTGAAACATCTTTGAGTAACTGTTGGACTCTTAAGGGAGCAGGATATTTACCATCTTTAAACTCATTAACCAAATCACTGGTTAACAGTACATACTTACTTTTAGGAGCTTTTTGCTTTAAAGTTTCAAGAGTAGATAAAAGCTGACCTAAGTCTTTAGTAGGCGTTCCAAGCTCAGGGTTATCTTTTTTAAAATCTTTAAGCTCTGTTGAACTTTCTTTTAACTTTTTTGTAGCGTTAGACACCAAAAGAGACTAAGATTTAGGACGTTTTTTAGGATCTATTCCTTTTAACGATTCTAGATTTTGCTTCGCCTCAGTATACTCTGACTGTAGTTCAAACTGTTTAATATGCTTCATATCTGTTGAATATTGAAGACGTGTAGGAGTATATTCTTTATTAGCATTACTATTTTTCACCGACTGGCTGTTCGTAGGGGTTGTTTTCGATGTCGATGAACTCGCCTTACCAGTAAAACTTTGTAGTAACAAATTTAAATCGTTAGAAACTTTGCTCATAATAAAAATCCTCTCTTATTTTGAATATTATAATTTAGCCTATTTAATGCCTAATAGATCTACATGAATTAAAATTTTTTCTTTGACTGACTTGCCTTTCTGCAATATTTATTTATATAAACTGCCTTAGAAATACTTCAATCGAATCTATAATACATTTATAGTCGATTAAAGATGTTTCCGAACAGTAGGCTAGACGAGGAGCCTAGATGATTTTGTGAAGGAGTGTAGATAGACCTACATGACTGAACAAAATTATCGTAGCGACAAAGTATAGGCACTGTGCGGGACTATATTTAATCGACTATATATCGTAGCGACAACCTATAAACGCTCTACAAGAAATTATGGAGACGACTATATTGATGTGAAAATCAAATGGGGATGAACTCAAATAAAAACGTTACCTTAAACCGTGTAGAGGATTTTTCGCCTCACGCCTTGCCCGTGAAAGAGGCTTCACGCTACGATGAAGTTTAAAACTTAAAGAAAGTCAAACCCCATGACCACTTCCCACAAAGCACTACTGAACACGCTGAAGCTACCGAATCGGCAACGCCACCACGACGTTGCCTTTGGACGTGTCGTCAAAACCGTGGGCTTAATGATTGAATCGCAAGGCCCTGATGCCAAGCTAGGCGATGTTTGCGAAATCGAACAGGCTGGACGACGACAAAATCCGATTCTCTGCGAAGTCGTGGGTTTTAAAGAAGGACATTTGCTCCTGATGCCACTGGGGGTGATGGATGCTTTGCATCCTGGAGCAAGGGTTTGGAATACGCATGAAGCCTTTAAAGTGGGCGTTGGGCCTCATTTACTGGGGCATGTGTTGGACGGCTTGGGCAATCCCATGAATCCTGAAACGACTTTACCCAAAGCCTCCGTGCAGTATTTGGCGAGTATGACACCGCCGAATCCCTTGTATCGCAAAGAAATTGACACCATTCTCCCCACGGGGATTAAAGCGTGGGATTCTACCCTCACGCTCGGTTACGGACAACGGGTCGGTGTCTTTGCAGGCAGTGGTGTGGGTAAAAGCACCACGCTCGGGATGCTGGCACGCAACGCCCAAGCGGATTTAAACGTCATTGCGTTAATCGGTGAACGGGGGCGAGAAGTCAAAGAGTTTATTCAACACGCCTTAGGCGAAGAGGGGATGAAACGCAGTGTGCTGGTAGTCGCCACCGCCGAAGCCCCTGCACTGGTTAAAATCAAGGCGGGACTCATTGCCACCGCCATTGCCGAATACTTTCGAGATGAAGGCAAGCAAGTGATGTTGATGATGGATAGCGTTACTCGCATTGCGATGGCGTTACGAGAAGTCGGCTTAGCTTCGGGTGAACCACCTGCGACACGGGGGTATCCGCCGAGTGTGTATGCCTTTATGCCCAAGTTGCTGGAGCGTACAGGTATGGGCGAAAAAGGGAGCATCACAGGGATTTACACCGTTTTGGTGGAAGGCGATGATTTTAACGAACCCATTGCCGATTTGACTCGGGGCTTGTTGGATGGGCACGTCGTGTTGTCTCGTAACTTGGCACAACGCAACCACTTCCCTTCGATTGATGTGGGGGCATCCGTAAGTCGATTGTTTACCTTGCTCGCTTCGCCAGAGCATCAAGCCTTGGCAAATGAGGCTCGTCGTGTGTTGGCGACTTATCAGCAGAATGAAGATTTGCTTTCGGTAGGGGCGTATGTAGCAGGGAACAACCCTGCGTTGGATCGGGCGGTGAACTTGTATGAACCGCTCATGGCGTTTTTACGGCAAGGCATGCAGGACAATCACTCCTTTGAAGAAACGCTCGCACAACTGAAGGGAATCTTGCAGGGGTAGACATCATGGGCTAAAATGCGAGTATGCGATTTAGCATAGACACGTCCCTTGTTTCGATTATGATGATTTTAATATCAGGTCAAACTGCTGTTGTAAGGTTAATAGATCCGAATCTTGGAGAACCCTTCAAATGCCTAATAGTTTTGTGTTAGATCCCTTGGCTTCCTCTCATATTTTAGAAGACGTACAAGGCAGAGCCGATGCCCGAAATATCCCACTCAATGCCGCAGGCGTTAGCGATGTACGTATGCCTTTAATGTTTAAAATGAAATCAGGCGACTTGCAACCCATTAACGCCAGTGTTTCAATGAGCGTGGACTTGCCCCCAGAAGAAAAAGGGACGCACATGTCTCGTTTTATCGAACAATTGTCTCAGTGGAGCAAGACGGCAAGCCCTATTTCTTTAGATTTAAGCCTCTTTTTGGCGGAACTACGTCAACGGCTCAAGTCTGAATCGGCGACCGTAGAACTGCAATTTTCTTTATTTTTAGATAAAAAAGCCCCTGTTACGGATAACTCCGCCCCGATGGGATACCACTGCACCTTAAGCGGTCGTGATGTGAATGGCGTGCTAACCTTATTCGCCAAAGTAGAAGTCCCCATTGCAACACTATGCCCCTGCTCAAAAGCCATTAGCGACTATGGGGCTCACAATCAACGAGCCTTAGCTTTGATTGAAGTGGCGTTAAATCCCGAACTGGTAGAAACCCTGTTTTTGGAAGATTTAATTGCGTATGCAGAAGAATCTGCCTCATGTGATGTCTATCCCTTGCTCAAGCGTGCCGATGAAAAATGGGTAACCGAACGCCAGTATGACAATGCCAAGTTTGTGGAAGATGTGGCTCGGGATTTAACCCTTTTACTGCGAGATAATCCCGCGTGCATGGGTTTTAAGGTTCGTGTTACGGCATTAGAATCGATTCATGCTCATAATGCGTGGGCAGCTCATTCTGAAAATATGGGGGTTGTGCCTCTTTTTTAGAGGTTTTCTCCTGAAGATAAATAAAATTGATTCTGAAAGGACGAAGGAATGCCTGCTCAACGAAAAAAAGTAACGTTGTTGCGTCGTGCCGATTTTGTGGCGGCTCATTATTTTTGGGTGGAGGCGTGGACGGCTGAACAGAATTTTGAAACCTTTGGCGTTACGGCAAATCGATTTGGTCATGGTCATAATTATGAGTTAATCGCTGCTATTTCAGGCGAGGTGCATCCTGATACAGGTATGGTGATGAACTTAAAAGATGTCAAAAAAATGATGCACGAATCGGTGATTCAACCCCTTGATTTTAAGTGCTTGAACCGCCAAGTTCCTTTCTTTAAGGACAATCAACCCTCTTTAGAAGCCTTGAGCGTTTACTTGTATAAACGGCTCGAACGAGCATTAAGTTCTTTCAACATGTGTTTGGAATGGGTGGAAATACGAGAAAGCCGAGAACTTTCCGTTTTATATAACGGTTCGGCGATTGAAGGCGTGTGCTTGGATCGGGTCTTTGAAGATTCTATTGAAGATGCACCTCATCTTCAACACCTTGTAACAGGGTTGGGCTAAATCATGCTGTTGTTTAAACGACGCTACGATTTTGCAGCGGCTCATCGCTTGCATTCCCCAGCCTTGAGTGAGGAAGAGAATCAAGCGGTGTTTCGCCAGTGTAATAATCCGCATGGGCATGGACATAATTATGAGTTTGAAGTCTTTTTGACAGGCACTTTAAATACGACCACGCAAATGATGATCGACTTGTTAGCACTCGATGCTCTCGTAGAACATCACATTTTAGACGTAGTGGATCACCGTTACTTAGACAAGGAAGTGGCAATGTTTCAAGGGGTAATCACCACTGCCGAAAACATCGCTTACGTTTTTTTTGAGACACTCGCTCCTCATTTCCCCGATTCAGTGCAACTCGTGGGGGTAAGGGTGTATGAAACGCGCAATAACGCTGCCTTGTTTTTATCGCCTGATTATGAAGAATTACTCCCTCCCCTTTAAGGGGGAGGGTTAGGGTGGGGAGTAGATGTATAGTCGATTAAATATATTCCCGTACAGTGCCTATACTTTGTCGCTACGATGAT
>CAZDMD010000037.1:0-15767 GCA_964506805.1 uncultured Vampirovibrionales bacterium
GTTTGTTTTTCCTTGAAATTCCGCCATTCTTGACTATTTGAAGACAGCCCCTAATACTTGTTGAATAAAGGTAATGATTTCAGGTGTGGCAGGGCGACTGCCAAAGGGAGATTCAATCTGCTGAAGGGACTTTAAAAAGGCTTCATCCCTTAAAAGGGTGTGAAGCCCCGCTTTTACCGACTCCACCCCATAAGCACAATCAATGACATTATTGGCACGTTCTCGGTTGGCTTGCCGTGTCCCAATGTTGAGGCACGGCACGTTAAACAAAGGTGTTTCATACAGACCTGAACTCGAATTGCCGACAACCCCCGCACAATGACGTAAGGCTTGGATGTATCGAACAAAGCCTAGATTTTCGACCCATTTGATTTGAGGGAAACGCACTTGAGTCTCCTGAATCAACGCCTTTAAGGGCTTGTGAAAGGCATCCGAATTGGGAGTCGTGGCAAGCACTTGAATACCCTCTAAACTCGCCAAAGCCTCCAAACTGGCTTTCAAATAGGAAAGTGTCTCTTCCCCTTCTGCAGGCACAGGATGTTGCGTAAAAATCAAAAAAGGGAGTTGAGAATTTAAACCCAGCGAATGACAAAACTCTTCACGGCTCATTTCGGAGACGCTTAAAGCATTATCCACTGATAAAGAAGCGGTATGTAAGGCATGGGCTTCAGGGACAAGCCCTTGTTTTAAAATGCGTTCATGGCTGTTTTGAGAAAAAGAAACGGTTGCTGTTGCCAAACTGGAAATGGCAAAGCGAAGCCTGTCATCGACACAACCGCCTGTGGTGGTATCCCCAGCGGCTAAATGTAAAATCGGGATGCCAAAGGCAAAGCCTGCCAAGGCAACCCCCATGGCTTCTAAGCGATCACCGAGTATCACCAATAGTTGAGGGGGTTGCGTTTGAGCGCGAATCCATTTCGTCATGGCTTTTTGATGCGTGTACATGCGTTTTGAAAGCGATTGAGGCAGGAGCTTTTCTCCCTTGTGAAGGGGCATAAGTACACGATGCTTTAACGCCGTTAGCTCAATCGCTTCTAAAAAACCAGAGACATTACCAAAATGATCGCCCCCGATGAGTAACGTTGGCTCAATCGTTTCACACGCCACCAAGCCCACTAATAAAGGATGCAAAAGTCCATAATCGGCACGACTGCCTGTAAAGACGCTGATTGGCGTTGGCTTACGCATCGCACGCCCCTTTTTGAATCAAATCCCATTGCCGTTGTTGAAATAAAAATTCGCTGATTTCCACATGACGCTTGGCGGCTTGAGGCGTATTTCCCCACGCATAAAGCCCATGCCCTTGAATCATCAATACAGGCAAAGGCGTTTGTTCGGCTAAATTTTGAATCCACTCACACAGAATCGGCATGGATTGATGATTGGGAATCAACAAAACAGAAGCCTCGCTTTCATGGCTCGGGATTCCCAAGCCCTTCATCATTTCAATCTTAGGCAAGGGAATTGAGCCTATCGCTTCAGGGTATTGCCGAGAGACCCAAGTGCCACACGGCGGATGCACATGATACACCACCTGCACCTCAGGAAATTGTCGGTAAATCAACTCGTGAATCAATGCTTCATCGGAAGGCTTACGAGGGTCTGAGGGATCTACTTTATCAAGGTCATCGGTAAGGTGAATAAAATCCTGTGCTTGGAGTTGCCCCTTGTCTAAACCGCTTGCCGTTACCCAGTAACGGGAAGGGTTTTCAGGCGAACGCATCGAAAAATTACCTGCTGTTCCCATAAGCCAGCCTCGTTGATAGAAGTCTGCCGTATGTTGACAGAGGGTTTGAAGCAAAGGGGGAGTGGCGTTCATTCTTTTTCTCTGTAACCTCTATTATTTTGATTGATGTTTATGATAAAATAGCATAAATACAAGTTGTATTGAAAAATTTAAAAGAGGATTTCCCTATGTCTGCACCAGAAATCATTAAAAACACTGAAGAACGTATGAAAAAAGCCATTAGTGCTACCCAACAGGAAATGACGACCTTGCGTTCAGGACGTGCCAACCCTGGTATTTTGGATCGTGTGATGGTGGACTATTACGGCACACCCACGCCTGTGCGTCAAATGGCGAATGTTTCGGTGAGCGACGGGATGACGATTGTCATTCAACCCTATGATAAAACCGTCTTAGCGGATATTGAAAAAGCCATTGCGAAATCCGATTTAGGCTTGACCCCCAATAATGACGGTTCAATCATTCGTATTAGTATGCCGCCAATGTCGGCGGAACGCCGTAAAGAAACCTGTAAAATGGTGGGCAAAATGGGAGAAGAAGGCAAAGTCGCCATTCGCAACATTCGCCGAGATGCCATGGATGAACTCAAAAAGCTGGAAAAAGCAGACGGCATTTCTGAAGATGAAATTCGTGGACACCAAGACACCATTCAGAAAAAAACGGATGCCTCCATCAAAGAAATTGATCAGCTGGTTGTTTCTAAAGAAGCTGAAATTATGGAAATCTAACGCATGTTGGAAACATCTGAACGAGACGTGGATTCACCTGCCTTATCTGCCAATCACTCTCAAAGCCGTGTTCGTATGGGGCTATTGTTAGGAGCGGTGGCGGTGCTGGTGGTTGCACTTGGAGGCTGGGTGTGGACAACCGCCTTTGTATCGATTTTAATCTTGGCGTTTCAGGAACTTAAAGCCTTGTTCAAAACGCAACACGTCTTTATTTCTCCCACGATTTATTATAGCTCTTTGCTGTGCTTTACGTTGTTGGCTCATGCCGATAAAGTCATTTGGATGTGGCCTGTCATGATGATTGCCACCACGCTTGCCTCCTTTCAGTGGTTGTTTCATCGTCCCAAGCGACACTTTGCGGATTTAAGTGCCACCTTATTTACCTTATTTTATTTGGGGATGCTACCTGCTCATGCTCTACTTTTGAGACAAAAGGGCGTGCTAGCGGGAGAATCCCTGTTGCAACAAGACGGACTACACTACTTGGTGTGGGTCTTTTTGGTCATTATCGCCTCCGATGTCGGAGCGTACTATATCGGCCGACGTTTTGGTAAGCACCTTTTAAATGCGGATTTAAGCCCTAAAAAAACGAAAGAAGGGGCGTTAGGCGGTCTAATGACAGGCATTTTTGTGGGCTTATGTTATGCCCTATTGATTCAATTCCCCTTAGAACACGCCTTTATTTTAAGCACACTGGTGATTGTATCGGCGGGTTTAGGGGATTTAGTAGAATCCAAGCTCAAACGAGAAGCAGGTCTCAAAGATTCGGGTGCTTTGCTCGCTGGGCATGGAGGCATTTTGGATCGCATTGACAGCTACATTTTTTCTATTCCGCTCGCCTATTACTACATTCACTGGGTGGTGAATCATGACGGTATTTGGAAAGAACTGCTTTCATTTGCTCATAAATTACTCGAATTTAATTTTTAACAAAAGACTGTAACGCATCGGAAATTGCTCACATGACTTGCTCTCCTGAACGCCTCCATGAAATTGATCAACTGCTTCAGCTTTTGGGCATTAGCCCAACGCAACATCATGATTTATACGATCAAGCCCTCACCCATAGTTCTTTTACTTATGAAAATAAAGACGTTTTACAAGACAACTATGAACGTTTAGAGTTTTTAGGTGATGCCGTTTTAAAACTCTGTATCAGTCAGATTCTTTTTGAGCGTTTTCCGCAGTATCGAGAAGGCGAACTCACCAAGATTCGAGCGGTCGTCGTCAGTGATGCCAACTTGGCAGAATTGGCACGGCACTTGCAACTGGGGAATTTTATGACCTTTGGCATTAGTGAACGCCGTAGCGGAGGTGCGAATAAAACCTCAAGCCTTGCGTGTGCCTTTGAAGCCTTACTAGGTGCTTTGTTTTTAGACGGTAAAATGCCTGAAATTTATCAACTTCTCGATGATTTAACAGGCGAAAGCATCACTGAAATTGATTTAAATAAAACAAAGGACAATTTTAAAGCTGTTTTGCAAGAATACTCGCAGGGGCAAGGCTTGGGACTCCCCGATTATGTGGTGGTGCAAGAGTCGGGCCCGTCTCATAACCGCACTTTTACGATTGAAGTGAGTCTCAATGGCGAGATCTTGGGGCGGGGGGTAGGAAAAAATAAAAAAACCGCCGAACAAGAAGCGGCGAGGATGGCATTACTCGCCTTGGGAGTCGTTTAAAACTTGTGATTCTCTTATTTTTCATAGACAATAGCAAATAGAGAATTTGCCCTCCCTCTTGAAAAGGAAACTGCTATGACTTCACTTGCCTCTGTATTTGTGGAAATTGGAACGGAAGAACTCCCCGCAGGATTTCTCAAAACCGTGCAAGAGGCGTTGACCCAAGCCATTCAAACACGCTTGGATGCGATGAGCCTTGCCGTTAAAGCGATTACGGTAGAAAAAACCCCTCGTCGCTTGGTGATTCGACTCGAAGGCGTGCCTGAACAACAAGCCGAACGCATCGAGCTGATTAAAGGGCCACCTGTGGCAATGGCATTTCAAGCAGACGGTAGCCCCAGTAAAGCCTTAGAAGGCTTTTTACGCAAAAATAATACGGTGCTTGACTCCTGTACGCAAGAGGATATGGGAGGAACGGCGTATGTCGTCTACCGTAAAACACAGGCAGGGCAAGCCGTCAGAACCCTGATTGGCGATTTAATCGCCGAAAGCGTCTTGAGTTTGGAAGGCCCTCGATTTATGCGGTGGGCGAATAATAGCCAACTCTTCCCTCGCCCGATTCGCTGGTTACTTGGCTTTTGGAACAATGAACCCTTGCACTTTACCCTGCACTTAGGCGACGACGTACTTCAATCAGGGACGACGACACGAGGGCATCGCCTCTTAGGTGAAGCAAAAATAGACGTTCAAAATCCACAAGACTATATGGAAAAGTTGGAATCCCAAGGTAAGGTGATTTTATCCACCCAAAAACGTATCAATCTTGTCGTTGAACAACTGAATCAAAAAGCCTCTGAATTAGGGGGGCGGGCGATTATCGATGCCGACTTGCTCGATGAAGTGGCGAATATCTTAGAATACCCGAGTGTCATGGTGGGGCGTTTTGATGACGCGTATTTAAACATTCCCAAACCTGTTTTAATTACCGTGATGAAGGCCCATCAGCGCTACTTCCCTGTGGAAAATGAAGCAGGAGACTTGATGCCCTATTTCCTAGTCGCCAGCAACGGCGATGCTCGATTTGCCACTAACATTATGGCAGGCAATGAACGTGTCCTCGTCGCTCGATTTGAAGATGCCAAGTTCTTTTATGAAGAGGACATCAAAACACCTTTAGAATCAAGGTTAGAGTCATTAGACGGCGTTACCTTTCAAAAAGGCTTAGGGTCGTTAAAAGCCAAAACGCAACGGATTCAACGCTTGGCGTATGCCTTTAGTGAAGCCTTAGGACTCACGGATGAAGCTCGTCGTCATATTGAACGGGCGGCGTTACTCTGTAAAACCGATTTGGTTACCTCCATGGTCTTTGAACTCACCGAACTACAAGGCGAAATTGGACGCTATTATGCCCTTCAACAAGGAGAATCCCCCGTCGTAGCAGAGTCGATTCAAGAACATTACCTCCCTCGTTTTCAAGGAGATGACTTGCCTGAATCGCTAGAAGGTATGGTCTTAAGTTTAGCCGATAAACTCGATACCTTGGTGGCACTCTTTAGTCAAAGCAAAACCAAAATGCCTAGCGGCTCAAAAGATCCCTTAGGCTTGCGTCGCTTGGTGAATGGTGTGCTTTTAGCGGTGTTGCATTTTAATTTACACATCAATTTAAAAACGTGGTGTGAACATAGCTTTCACAACTTAGGGGATTTAGCCCAAGAGTCTTGGGAAGCGACGTGGGAGCGTATTGAAGGCTTCATGCGTCAACGCTTAAACTCTCATTTGAGTGAAATGGGCTATACACCTGATGTCATCAACGCCATTGATGCCAGTTGGGTCGCATGGGAGGATTTGCCCTTATTTGTCGCCAAAGTGGATGCTTTAAAAATTAAACGTTTTGATGCCCCTGATTTGTTTTACGCCTTGTACACGCCTGCGAATCGTATTGATAAAATCATAGGCAAACATTACAATGCCAACGCTCAACTTTCCGATGTACAGACCGCCTTATTTGAAGTCGAAGTTGAAACCTCTTTGTATCAAGCGGTAAGTCAAGCGGTACATCAAAATAGTACGCTTGCCATAGCCGAACTCGCTCCACTGGTGGAACGCTTTTTTGAAGAGGTGATGGTGATGAGTGAAAATGAAGCGGTGCGTCAAAATCGTTTAACGCTCCTTTCGGCGTTGCATAGCGTGTATTTGAAGCGTTACGGTCGTTTGAGCTTGCTTTCTGTAACATAAGTCGCTAGCATCTATTTTTAATTTCATGTTTTGATAATGATAATAGATACTCCTTTATTTAATTTTAACGCTACAATATAGGACTTTGATTATATGACGCTCTCTTCTACTTCTACCGTTTCACCCTCAAATCATCGTGTGTCGCTCCGCACAGGGGCAACGCCTCCTCCACCGCCTGCCCCTTCGGCAAGCTATCCGTATTCTCTTGAAGAGCGTCAAGACATCCACAAAGCCAAAGCAGGGGCGAGTTTTTGGGCGGGATGCTTTCCCGTTTTAAAACCTTTATGGGACTTTCTATTTTACAAACCTGAACGAGCCGCTTCTAAACGTCCCGATGTTATTGCGGGGCAACGTAGCATGCAATCGGGGATTGCTCTTGAAACCGAAAAGAAAAATAGCCAACTCAAAGCCTCGATTGTGCCTTCGGTCTTAGGAATTTCAGGTTTAGCCACAATCATTGCCCTCCCGATAATAGGGCTTCTTTCTTATCTCTCGTACACCTTTGGCGAAAAGCCTGAATCGCAAGACTTTAATAAGTATTTATAGAATTGAGGTTACAGAGAAAGTCCTAAAAATACACTTTGCTCTTGTTCCTCCTCCCTTAGGGAGGAGGTTAGGAGGAGGGAAACACAAGCTATAGCTAGACTTCTGGAATCCCTCACCCCAACCCTCTCTCTAAGGGAGAGGGAGTAAACGGCTTTCTCTGTAACCCTAATTTGTAGAAACTTAGACGCGTTACGATCGGGCTGGTACGAGTTGCGTGGCAGGAGCCATCGGGTAATAATTCGGAGCCGACCAATTATAGCCAATGCTATCTAAAATGCGTTGCACCCGTTGATGAATTTCCGCAGGGCTTAAATGCTTGTGCCGTAAGTCTTCTTGTAAGTTTCGTAGGGCATGTTCCAACTGTAAACGCTCACTAATGGCTTTAAAATGAGGCTCTAAGGTGGTGAGTTTATAGGTTTCGTATTGTTTTTCGGTTTCCGCATTCAGACGGGTTACTTCTATTTCTCGTAAGCCTTCCGTTAAAAACTGAATGGTTTTCAGCATCACCCCTAAGGCGATAAACAGCCCCCCCATGACAAAACCTTCTTTTTTTTGGAAAAAATGCAAGAGTACCGCTTCAGTGTTTTGAGGAGCGAGGGTATTTTTAATCGTAGCCTTATTGAGATGAGGGCTATTTTGCAGTTGCTGACTTTTTTCATGCACAAAATCTCGCACCGATTTAAACGCATACAACAAAATACTGGTACTGGTGAGTCCCAAACCTAAACCGATGCTATTGAGGGTGAATCGAGAGGCGTTTTTGAAATCCACCGTCGATTCTAGCGATTTTTTGTCAGGCGAATGTTGTTGAGGGTCAGACGCAAGAGACGTGTCCGCTTGTCTAGGAAGAGGCATGGGATTTTGAGGCATCAACACAAAATTGCTATACTTTGACTTGCCTTCACTGGATTGCGTATAAGGACTAGGGGCTTCACAATCCAGGGCATTCGACGACAAATATCGCTCAGGTGATTCCACACCTTCCGCCTTTAAAATACGAAGAATCTCTTGTTCTGCCAAGCGATGATTCGTCTCATCAATCTGTGTTTTCGCTTCAATGGATTGCTGATACGCCTCATCTAAACTCGCCACCAATCTGGCACGAATTTTACTTTCTTGCCAACGTACCCACACCTCTTGCAAACCACTTAAGGCATTACTACCCAAATAACCCAAGCCCAACAGACCCGTAACCGCAATGGCTGGGCGTGTGAGACGAGGCTCAATCACGGGAATCATCATCAGCAAGACGGCAGGATCCGCCAAAAAAGAAACCAACTCGTTAGATTGTTCCACCGTAGGGGTTTTATCGGTTAAACGATTGACCACATTCCCGAGTGAGGTACTCGTGGCGTGGGGGATTTTGTGTGTCATCCAAAGAGGCGAAAGCAACAACGCCCCTAATACACCTAAGCCTGTGGAGAGCAAAAACTCCGACGGTTTGGGTAACACGCTAGGGGTTTCCATTGGCAAAAAAGGCGTTGCTTGCTTTACGTCATGTGTTTGCGTCGTATCACCGAATCGCTGTGTTTTAAAAAAGGGAGAAGCACCTTGTCGAGGGGGGTCTCTTCGGACGGCATTTAACATGGGAGTCCAACATTAGAATTGAGAGAAGTCATCAGTAAAGTCTAATTTATTATAATCTAAAAATAAAACGCTTTAAATTTTTTTCAAGTTTTGATATAGTGAAAATATGCATCCTTTATTTTTATTTAAAGGTGGTGCGTTTATTTTTTAATTTGAATGGAAAAGGCTCGCTTGTTCTTCAAGCCAGTACACAGGTGAATCGCATATGGCGTGTGGCAATTTAATCTAATCACCTTCTTACTTTGTTTTGACAAAGAAAATGCCTGTTGTTCTATTTTTTGATACTCTCTAGCATTTTTTATCTGTTTTTTGATGTTTAAGCCTATATCATGCGTATGAGTGCTTTTGATTGCTCAACAAAGTAAATCTAGCGTCTATTCACCCTTAGTCCTATTGCTAATCAGATTGGAACATAAACATGACCCCTCCCTACTCAAACTCCTCTTCTCTACCGCACACCACGTCTCAACACAGCGATTTTGAGCCGATTCAACCCAATAGCCGTTTAGCGAGCTTACCGCTTTATGTATTTGCTAGCCTAGAAGGTCTGCGTAATAGCGTGCGTGCGAGTGGGCTTTCTTTAATCGATTTGGGCATGGGAAATCCTGATCAACCCACGCATCCAGATATTCTAAGCGCTCTACAACAGGCGATTTTAGATCCTGAAAATCATGGATACCCCAGCTTTTCAGGGAAAGCTACTTTCCGTGAAGCCATTGCTCAATGGATGTTTCGTCGCTATCACACCCAACTCAATCCCGATACGCAAGTCTTGCCCCTCATCGGCTCTAAAGAAGGCATTGCCAACGTCATTCTAGCGTATTTAGAACCAGGGGATGTGTGCTTGGTGCCGTCTCTTTACTATCCCACCTATATGCGATCCACCGTCATTGCAGGAGGCACACCTTACTACATGCCCTTAGAAGAGTCTAATCACTTCTTGCCTGATTTAGATGCCATTCCTGCGGATGTGTGCAAAAAAGCCAAGCTCTTGTTATTGAACTATCCGAATAATCCCACAGGAGCAGAAGCCACCGCCGAATTTTATCAAAAAGCCATTGCCTTTGCCAAACAACATCGATTGGTTTTGGTTACGGATATGGCCTACGGTGAAATCGCTTTTGACGACTATAAACCGCTGTCTATCATGGAGTTTGAAGGGGCTGAAGATGTGGCTATTGAGTTTCACTCCTTTTCTAAAACCTTTCACATGGCAGGCTGGCGATTGGGCTTTGCTGTGGGAGCCGAATCCGTGATTCGCAACTTATACTTGGGTAAAACCACGATAGACTACGGCGTATGCAACGCTATTCAAGACGCAGGAACCTATGCCCTCAATCATGCGGAACGACTGATTGCCCCGATGTGTGCCATGTATCAAGAACGCCGAGACTATCTGGTTACGGCATTTCGTGAATTGGGTTGGGAAGTACAAGCCCCGAAATCGAGCTTTTATTTGTGGATGAAAATCCCGCCTGTGTTTTCAGAATCATACGAGTGGATTGAATACCTCATGCGTGAAACAGGAGTCGTGGTAACACCAGGGGGGGCTTTTGGCGAAGACGGCAAGCAGTATTTCAGAGTCTCTTTGGTGTCTCCTTTAGAAAAGCTAGAGCGTGCGATTACCGCCATGCGTCATAAAAAAATCCATTATCATATGAGTCGATAGCGTTCTTCGTCTTAAGTCGTCGTAGATCAAGCAAAATGAGTCTACGACGACTATACCCCATCCTCAGGTTTACATCCTCTGCTTAATGTAAAAGAAAAACATCTCTCTCATAATAACAACACACGCCACTGCGTTTTGGATTGAAGACGAAAAAGAGAGAGACCTGTATATGATACCTAACCTTTGCACGATTCGCCGTCGTCAAGATGTGCTAATCCCGATTGTAAGCATTGCCACACTCACGGCCACGCTTGCCGTTTTGGTGCTAAACGCCCACTGGATTGCAAGCCTCGCACTCGGCGTTTTCCTCCTGATACTACCCACAGGCATCTTATTCGCTCCTCAACACGCCTTTGAAGGGGAAAGCCTTTGGCAACGGCTCGATCTTTACGATGATACAACCCTCCCGAGTCAAAAATTGCTCGATGCTATTGATGAGATCGAGTATACCACCACCTTTGCTCGTAAAAATGGGGTCGTTGCCTTAGAAAAGCATCTATCCATGTTAAATTACAGCCATGCGTATTTACGCATCTGTATTCCCTATCTCTTGGATGCCAAAACGGAAAACGAGTTAGAACATTGGTGTCAATTACAAGAAAGCAATTTTAAATCCGAACACCTACGTCTTGTCAATACCTTCTTTCACGCCACACAACAGGTCTTGCCTATGGTAAGCCTGCTCAATGCCGTGTTGATTTTAGTGGCGCTAAAAGGGGGATTAAGCCCTGAAATCGCCAGTGTCTCTTTTTTGATGAGCTTGGGGGTGTGGGTGATGAGTCGTTTGATTTTTGAACCTTTTTTACACTATATTCAAGAAGAAGACCACCATGAAAGCCAAATACGCAAAATGATTTTGCATGGCATGAAAGGCGTTTGGAAACAAACGCATCCGCATGCCTTACGCCGAGACCTCGAGGCGTATCTTCCCCCACGAGACGCCTCTGTGTCGAGTGAAGAGCCTCACGCATGGCATCACTAATTATATTTAAGGACAAAACATCATGTTTCACCCACATCACTTACAAAATCCCCCTAAGCCTTACAACACCCAACGCCCGATTGCCCACGATTTAAAAGTCATGGCGATTGCCGAAACCTATTCTCCTGCGTATGCCACCGCCTATACCAGTCGTTGGACGGTGATTACCTTTACTTTGTGGATGATTTCCGCCTTAATCAGTCTGTGGCAAAACTAATAAATATAGTCGCCTCCATAATTTCTTGTAGAGCGTCTATACGTTGTCGCTACGATATATTTTGTTCAGTCATGTAGTTCTGTCTACACTCCGTTCACAAAATAATCTAGGCTCCTCGTCTAGGATTATCTTCTAGCCATCTCTACAAAAAACTCTGAAGACGACTATACACTTTGCAAAGACTAAACTCCTTGTAGGAATTGGTTTAAAAATCCAGTAAAGCCTTTTTAAAATTGGTTAAACTAATAAAGTTGTATGAGTGAGAGAAAGAGTGTGTGTGTCTAACGAACTCTATACGATACCTTCCTGCTTGATGTCTATGATAACAAAGGATGCCTTCCCAAATGGCAAAACCCCTCAAACCCAAAAATCTAAAACCTCAAGCCAAGTCGGAGTCGGCTTCTGTACCCGCTCCCACGAATACCGAACCCAGGGCTCAAAAAAATAAACCCAACACAGTCAAAGGACTCACCATGATTCAAACTATTATTCTTGCCGTTGTCATGTTAATTAGCAGTATTGTAGGCCCTGCGTTAACCCTCTATTTTTTAGGACCGACCGTCTTGGTCCCTATGATTCAACAAGCCTTGCCCCAGTCTGAAGAAGAAGGTGAAGAAGGTGAAAAAAACGCCGAAGGTAAAGAAGGCGAGCAAGGTAAAAAAGAAGGTCATGGCGAAGCCAAAGCCTCGGGCTTGGGACTCAATTTACCGATGGAAGAGTTTATCGTGAATCTCAAAACCAGTCAAGGCACACGAGGCAATCAATTTCTAAAAGCCAAAATGAGCCTTGCGATTGGCGTACCTGCCGAAGAAGACTGCCACGCCTTAGGCGGTGAACATGGGGCTGAAGGAGAAGCCAAAGCCGAAGGAGGCGGGCATGGCGGTGGAGAAGGAGCAGCAGCGACGGTCGATCCTGTAACGGCATGTAATGAAGCCTTTGTCAAAAAAATGGATGCCTATACCCCCACGCTTCGAGACATCATCAACACCGCCTTAATGAAACGTACCGCCACCCAAATTAGCACCCTTGAAGGACAAGAAGAGTTAAAAGATGAGTTGGTTCAAGAAATGAATGCCGTACTCACCAATCAAGGGTATACGGTTCAACGCATTAACTTACAAGATTTTGTATTGCAGCGCTAATCCATGAGTTTAATTTCAAACTTTGTAAAAGGACAAGACTTACATGATGATGGTACTTTCTCAAGACGAGATTGATAACCTCCTTTCTTCAATTTCAACCGTACCCGTTGAAAAAAAGCCTACCCAAACGACTGGGGAAGGCGGTGCGGTTATTGCGAGAAATGCCCCTGATTCAGAAACGGTTGAAGAAAACATTGCCCCTTCTTTGTCGGATATGGTGAACGCCGAAAAAGAAAAAAAATACAAAATCTACAATTTTAAACGTCCCGATAAATTTTCAAAAGATCAATTACGAGCCTTAGAAACCATTCATGAAGCATTTGCTCGAAATTGTGGACTGCTGTTTACCTCCTTTTTACGCACCAATGTGGAAATTGATGTGGTCTCCGTGGATCAACTGACTTATAACGAACTGGTGCGATCGATGCCTCGTCCCATTTCAGTGGGCATTATTGAAGGACAACCCTTTGTCGGGCAAATGCTCTTAGGCATTAGCCATGAAGTTACCATGTGCATTATTGATCGCATGCTCGGTGGCACGGGAAGCAACCGTAATAAGCCGAAGGATTTAAGTGATATTGAATCCAACATGATGCAAAGAACCTTTGGCAAAGTTTTAAAACACCTAAGCGACAGCTGGAAAGGTATTGCCCCTGTTAAATACAACCTTAAAGCCTTTGAAGAAAGTTATCATCTGATTCAAATTACGCCTCCTGGAGAAATTGTCGCAGCCATTACGCTTGAAGTAACCATTGGTAATCAAGATTCAGGTTTAATTAGCTTATGCTACCCCTACCCCATGTTGGAACATTATATTGAATCCTTGAGTTCGTCTCATCTTTTTTCAACGAAAGACTCCGAACATGATGAGTCAGAACCCACCTTTGAAAAAGAACTGCTTGAAAAAATGCACTATGCCAACGTGCCTGTGGCAGTTTTAGTAGGCGGTACTTCTATGAGCGTGCGACAAATGCTGGAACTCAAGCCGAATGATGTCATACGCTTGGATCGTTTAGCAGGGAGCGACTTGCTATTATGTTTGAATCATAAACCTAAATTCTTTTGTCAACCTGGTACACTTCGTCAAAATATGGCGGTTTGTATCCAGAATAAAGTCCCTGAACCTCAAGCCTTAAAAGGATTTGCCCTAGATGTTTCAAAGGGAGAAGCCTTAGAGGATGACTTATACCCGTCTTTATACTAAATAAAGCGATTTAATTCTAAGCAATGAAACCGAAAAGGACACTGTTTCATGATGATGATGGCACTTTCCCCTGAACAACACACCCAATTCACCGACACCATGAATCAATTTTTTAATGCGGGTGCCAAAGGCATGGGCATGATGATGGGCATTGATTTGGAACTCAATAAACTGAACACGCATTTTTACAACACATGGCAGGACTTCAAAACC
This sequence comes from uncultured Vampirovibrionales bacterium, assembly GCA_964506805.1. Lineage (GTDB taxonomy): Bacteria > Cyanobacteriota > Vampirovibrionia > Vampirovibrionales > JAJTHC01 > JAJTHC01. The sequence goes on from CAZDMD010000037.1 coordinate 13,890, forward strand.
CCCTTTGAACTCGAAGATCCTGTTTTTGGAGAAACCACCTTTAGAACGTCATTGACAGATCCCCTTTTCATCATCCTAAAAGGAGGACAAGGCTCTATATTGGCGGATTTAATGCTCGGTGGAACAGGCGTGCCAAGTGGTGAAGCCTTAAGTGATATGCAGGTTTCCGCCTTAGGAGAAGCCCTCAATCAAATGGTGAGTGAAGGCGTACAGCGTCTCAATGAACAGTTCAGCACGCCACTTGAAATGGCACATACAGAAGCCCATTTATACACGGCAGAACACATAGAAGATTTAAACAAAGCCTTTCAAACACAAGCCTTTTATGCCTTACAAGGCACATGGACGATGCACGACGGCACAGGGATTACGGAAAAGATAGAGTTTGTCGCTCTTTTGACAGAAGCCTCTGCTGAAACGCTGGTAACGCTCAATACGCATCACAGCACCGCCGTAGAACCAACCAAATCGGTGGCGTCTTCTGCATCGCCCTCCACTCTGGTGGAGCAAGGCATTGCCAGTCAAGAAGGGGTCTATGCCACAGCAGGGGTATTGACGCAAGAAGTCAATCATCCCAATACAGAAACGCCTCACACGCCTTATCAGGGCGGATACAATAGTGGAGGGGGGGGGAGCTATGTCCCATCTTCTCAAGCCTTTACATCACCTTCAGGGTATGCTCCAACGGGGACATCCACTCCAGCGATGCCGTATCCACCTCCTAATATGCCTTCGGTTCAACCTGTCAGCTACGGTGCTTTTGATGCTCATGGCACCTATGTGCAAGGCAATCAACAAGAAAATATGGGCTTGTTGATGGATATTAACTTGAATCTACACGTCGAACTCGGTCGAACGCAGTTGAGTATCAAAAACATATTGGAACTCACGAGAGGCTCTGTCGTAGAGTTGGACAAAGTAGCGGGGGAAGCGGTCGATTTATACGCCAACGGTAAACTCATTGCTCGGGGGGAAGTGGTGGTCATTGAAGATAACTTCGGCTTGCGTGTTACCTCCATTGTCTCGCCAGCTGAACGGCTCAAGGGCTTGTAATTTTATAAAATCCTATGATTTTATTAACATGGGAATCAAAAACGACGACTTATGATAAGCTAAAATCATGATAAATAAGAGGAAGCAATTCCTGTGTACGATAACTAAAAAGGATTCAAGCCCATGACAGATATTTTACAGTATGACAATCATTACAACAAAGTCGCAGAAGGTCTCGGCATTCATGCAGAAGGGTTTTCTGAACACACGAAAAACTTAGAACAAGTGTTTCGTAATACTTATGATTTATACATTAAGTCTCTATTTTTTCACTGGAACTTTAAAGGGACTTCCTTTATTTCCATCCACCAATTTTTAGAAGAGCAGTACACCTTGCTTGCTGCCAATTTGGATGCTCAAGCAGAACGGCTTCGTATTTTAGGGGTAAAAAGTCGGATGCCTCAAAGCGTGGGGGAAACGCAAATTCATCTCAATGATGATGTCCCCAAACACGACGCTTTGCTTGAGTTACTTCGAGATGACAACTACACCATGGCAAACCAATTACGACGTGCCATTAAAACCGCTGAAATCGTAGGCGATTCCGTTTCGGTGGATTTACTGACGACCACGCTTGAACAACACGAAAAAGCCGCTTGGTTCTGTGATGCCAGTCGTTCCCAATAAGCATGCGTTTAAGTCCTAATCTCTATATAGAAGGCTCTGTGAAAGTTCAAGTCGGATGAAGATTCAAGGAAAAACAAACGGCTTTTGAGGCGTGTAGACAAACTACATAACGCTGATTGCTTGCAATCACTCGCGAAGCGAACAACGGCTTGTTTTGACACAGAAGGTTCGCCGAATGGGACTTTTGCAGAGCCTTCT
>CAZDMD010000038.1:0-2501 GCA_964506805.1 uncultured Vampirovibrionales bacterium
CGCTGTTTCTTCACTCCAATCTCGTGGCATAACTGCGGGTGCGGGAGTATCTTGGATATTTCTATCTTCCCAGCGTTCGACAATATTGCCATAGCCGTCGTAGATGTGAGAACCGGGGGTTCTAAATCCAGGAGCGTGGGGAATATCTAAGTAATTTCCACCACCATTTTCATTAAGGGCTAGTGTGGTTACCGTGCCACCACCATTTTCATTAACAGCAAGCGTCACAAGAGGTAAATCAACACTTGAACCTGATGCGGTTAAGGGTTTGGCGGTTGTATTCAGCCAAGGTCTAGCGTTATATTCGGGGTTGTTAATCATTGTCATAATCAAAGTTCTCTTTTCTCTATATGCTTGAGTAAAAAATTATCTCTATATTAATGAAATTAAAATCTCCATACCAAAATAAAAAACCTTCGTTTAGCCCAATTGCCTTAGCGTAACATTTCGTTACACTAAGGTTTCAAATCACGATATAACCTTTCGATGAAGGTACAGAGAAAGTCGTTTGTTTTTGTTAAAATAAGGACATAAGATTGTTTTGAGGAATTCTTATGCACTTCGCCGACTACCTGCTCCAAGATGCCTGCCGTGAATAACAACACAACAACCAGCACGAGCACCCCTGCCGTAAATAACACATCACCTATCAAATACTTTAGGTCAAGTTACAGATGCCTTAGAAGTATTAGCAAATGAAGGTATCGTAATACCACCTGTACTACCCCAAAATAAACTAACAGACGATGAAGTGGATAACCTCTTAAATCCTAACGCTTAGAACTTAGGATAATCCTGCCAACTGCTCTTCTAACAGGCGTAATTGTTGATTTACTTCCGCAAGGGCTTGTTTATTCTTTTGAATGACGTCATCGCTGGCACGCTCTAAAAACTTGGGATTATCCAACATGCCCATGAGCTTTTGCTGATCTTTCAACAAAACCGCTTGTTGCTTATTCAATCGAGCCATTTCTTGTGCCACATCAATCAAGCCTGCCAAAGGCATCATCATACGGCAATGCCCTACCACTCCTGTGGCGACTTGAGAAGGCTTTTCTTCTATTTGGCGTTCTATGCGAATCTCATTCAACGCCACAAAATGACGCAAGGTCTCTTCTGTGCGTTTCAAAACTCGGTAATCTAACCCTTCTGATGCCTCAAAAAAGACATCCACAGGCTTAGAGGGAGGCACATTATATTGCTGACGAATTTGTCTTAAAATACGCACCACGCCTAACAAAAAGCTCACTTCTTCATTCAGATTACTATTATGAAAATGCAGGCTAGGCTGTTGTGGAAAAGCCGACACGATAATGCTAACCCCTTTTTTTAAGGGGAGTCTTTGCCAGATAACTTCGGTCATATAGGGCATAATCGGGTGCAAGAGCTTTAAAATGCCTTCTAATACCTGATGCAAAATCAAACGTGTATTGGCTTTTAGAGCCTCATCTTCGCTTTTCATAGGGGCTTTGGCGTATTCAATATACCAATCGCAAAATTGATACCACACAAATTCTAAAAGTAACTGGGCATATTCCCCTAAACGATGCTCATTGAGCATGCGATTCGCCTCTCTCACCACGAACTCATAACGCCCTAAAATCCAACGATCCATATCGGCGAGTAGGCTGGTATCTAAAGTCTCGGCAATCGCCCCTGATTCCAAATTCATCAACACGAAACGAGAAGCATTCCACAATTTATTACTAAAGAGTTTACCCTGTTCGAGCTTATCTTTAGAAAGTTTAATGTCTTGACCGCCATAGGTAATCAGGTTGATGAGGGCGAATCGAAAGCCATCACACCCATTTTCTTCAATCACTGTTACGGGATCAATGGTATTGCCTTTGGATTTGGACATTTTTTGTCCTTTTTCATCTCGAATCAAACCATGAATATACACCGTTTTAAAGGGAGAGACCTTCGTCAATTGATGCCCTAGCATCGTCATACGAGCCACCCAAAAGAAAATAATATCAAAGCCTGTTACGAGCATCGACGTGGGATAAAAGGCTTGAAAGTCTTTAGCAGACTCATCGGGCCAACCCATGGTACTAAACGGCCATAAACCTGATGAAAACCAAGTGTCTAGGACGTCGGGATCTTGCGTCCAGTCCGCTTCATTCGGCGGAGGCGTAGTGCCGACATACAGATCGCCTGTTTCGTTGTGATACCACGCAGGGATGCGGTGTCCCCAAAGCAACTGGCGTGAAATACACCAATCCGTGATGTTGTTCATCCAACGCAGGTACTCTTTCGCCCAACGATCAGGCACAAAGTGTAATTCGCCTTTTTCAAAGGCTTCAAGACAGGTTTTGGCAAGAGGCTTGGTGTTGACAAACCACTGCTTGGAAAGTAAGGGTTCAATGACTTCCCCACTGCGTTGAGCCCGACCGACCCGGTGAGCGTGTGCTTTTTTATCATGCAGGTAACCTTGCCCTTCAAGTAAGGCTTCCACTTCTTGACGCACCGTCCAGCGATCTAAACCGTGTAGCGACTGC
>CAZDMD010000038.1:2511-10902 GCA_964506805.1 uncultured Vampirovibrionales bacterium
GACTGCGGAATAAAATCCAACGGCAAGAGTTCCGCCTTGTCATTAAAAATACGCAAGGGGTTTAAACCATGGCGTTGCCCCACCTCAAAATCATTGGGATCGTGAGCAGGCGTGATTTTCAACGCCCCTGTCCCAAAGTCGATTTCAACGTAATCATCCCCAATCACAGGAATACTACGTCCCGTCAAAGGCAATAAAACCGTTTGTCCGATGTATTTAGCGTACCGTTCATCCTTCGGATTGACCGCCACCGCCACATCCCCAAACAGCGTTTCAGGACGGGTTGTGGCGACCACCAGTTCACCGCCTCCATGCGTAAGGGGGTAGGCGATATGCCACAAAAAGCCCTCTTCATCCGTGTAATCGGTTTCAATATCTGAAATAGCGGATTGTGTGGCAGGATCCCAATTCACGATGCGTTCGCCTCGATAAATCAAACCATTATTGTACAAATCCACAAAGGTTTTTTTGACTGCTTCGCTTAGACCCTCATCTAATGTAAAGCGAGAACGAGACCAATCAGGAGAAATGCCCAAGCGTTGAAACTGCGATTGAATGTTATGTTGACACGATTTCGCCCACGTCCACACTTCCTCAATAAAGTCTTCTCGGCTCAAATCATGGCGGAGCGTACCTTTCGGAAAACCCTCGACTTCTCCTGCTTTCAGACGACGCTCAACAATGGATTGTGTCGCAATGCCCGCATGATCCGTACCAGGCATCCACAAAGTGCGATGCCCCTGCATGCGGTGCCAACGGGCAAACACGTCTTGAATCGTGTTGTCGAGGGCATGGCCCATATGTAAAGTCCCTGTTACATTAGGAGGCGGAATCACCATGCTGAAATGAGGTATATTTGACGTATCTTCAGGTGGTGTTTCCCCTTTGGCATCAAACCACGCTTGCAAGGCGACATCAGGGTCAAAGAGCTTTTGATTTAACCAAAAGTCGTAACAAAGGGACTCCAATGCTTTAGGTTGATACGCCGTTGGCATGGCATCCTGTGGGAAAGCGTGAGCAGGCATGTGTTTGAGGTCTCCATAAATCACCGTAGGAATCGTTGATTTTGATTATGGCACAAATATCAATGTAACGAAATTATTAAATTTTGTTGTGAATCTTACCCAATTTGTCTCAAATGAGATGTTTCCAGTATAATGGATAAACCTTCAAGCGGAATAAAGTGTTTTTAATCAATGCCCTTCCCTTGTATTCTAGGCAAACGTGCCTTAATTTTTAACTTAATCGATTACGATTGCTTTGTAAACAAATCGATGCAACTCAATAGGAAACCCCTTATGGCTACCCCTACTGTTCAAAACCCTAGTTCACAAATGAAGACGGATAATCTTGGTGTGTATTTACGTCAAGAACAATCTGACTTAAACTCGGCTCAAAAAGAGTTAGATGTGCTTTGGTCTCAACCCAATACCAATGTGGATTTACACCATATTAAAGAAGAGCATCACCCGTTGCTGACCTTTACAGGTGGCTTAGTGGTGGGTGCTGTGTTGACGGGACTTCTGTTTTGGGTCTTTAGTATGCGTCCACAAACGCCTGCTATGGATGCCTTAACGGAAAATCCACCGCAAGCCCTGCCTGTTCAAGCTGAAGTTAAAAATCCAAATAAGCCGAATGCCGAACCTAGCTCCTCGGTCAAACCCGCTGTTAAGCCAACATCTGATGCCAGCACGACGGCTGCCTCAAAGCTCAAAGGTAGTTTGTATGTCGTTAAAAGTGGTGATACCCTTGGGGCAATTGCTCAAAAATTTTACGGCTCAACCGCTCCTGATTACGTCGCTCGCATTAAAAAAGCCAACAACCTCAACAGCGATGCCCTCAAACTGGATCAAGAGCTGGTCATCCCCCCGAAAAGCTACTAAATCCTTCATAAACTTTAACGAACGCCGAAAATACGATCCCCAATACGGCTCATTTCTGCTTGGAATGGATGAGTTTCTATGTTTTTACTCAAAATGCCCGCTTGAACGTATTTGGGTTCTCTTGGCTGTTTTAAGTTTCTAATTTGTCCTGATAAGTGTATAAAATAGTATTCATCTTCTTTTCGGATGGCATCCATGACATCATACAAGCTGACTTGAGTTAAAGGATTTTGAACATTCAGTTGATCATGCACTAAAAAATGGATTCTCTTTTGGGCTTCATCTCTTGGGATTCTACCGTTTCTTATATCTTCAAGCACTTCATCAATCAGTCCTTGTGTTTGTTCACTAATACCATACAAGGTTCCCCAATGTCCCCCTTTCCAGGGATTCCCTCCAAATACACCCACCTTGCCTTCTTGAAGCTCTTGTAATACAGTGCCAAAATCTTGCAAGTTGTTGGCATGAAAGGTTGAGAAGGTTTGACTGGGATGCCCAAAGACATATTGAGAAATCAAACTAGGTATCATGTGCATCAACGGATACTTGCTTGCATCTTGAGTATTTCCATTCGTCATTAAGTATCTACCATAGTCATCAGGCAGAATGGCTTTTAAAAAGGCTTGTGTTCTCACACGAGCTTCTTCGGGGCTTCCCTGTAAAATCGCATGGATTCTGTTGCGTACTTCTGAATCCAAGTTTTGATCATGCTGTGCGTAATGGCGAAGAGCATTCAGTGTTGCCATAGTATGGCAAGACATGCCCCCATTGCCTGTTACCATATAATCCGTTACATGGGAAATGGCTTGGGGAGCCTTGTTATTCTCTGCGATTTGGGAGAGAGTTTCTCTTGTAAGATGTTCGGATTGCTTCAGTGCCTCCCCTGCGTTTAAATGACGATACAAGAAAAATCCACCGACGCCAACAATGCCCAACGTTAAAGCACTTAATGCCAGTGCCAGCCTTCCATTGGAAACGGCTTTATTGGGTTCTGTCTCTGTCGGATTTGTGGTGGTGGGAGCAAAGCTCGTCTCCGCCACTGGGGGAGTCGTACTGGGGTTGAAAGGAGGAGCAAGGGTACTGCTATTCCAAGTGGGGGAGCTGTTGAGATTCTCTAGTGCCATAGGATCGTAAAGCCTCCGAAATAACAACTTTTATAGCATAAAAACGTATCAACTAAAAAGAATGCCTCTCCCCGAAAAAGTTCATCCTGTGCTAAAATAAAGTAGTGATTTTATTTTGCTGGAAAGGATGAACCATGAACCTAAAAGCCATTGTCGCAAGCCTTATGGCGGTAGGGATGCTAGGAGCTTTAATTGTCGCCTTGTTTACGCAAGCCCCTCAAGCCCCCACAGAAGAGACGACACCGCCTGTTGCTTCTGAAGTCCCGAGCATTTCGGGTAGTGCCGATGCCTTTAAAAGTCTTTATCTACTCCCCAAAGACTCCTTTGCCCCTCGCATTCAAGCCAAAGCGGCAAATGGTAAACTCGTTGATACTCAAGCCTTTCAAAAAAAAGGAGAAGGTACAGTCGTTATTTTTTATCAAGGGGTTTTTTGTAGTGTCTGTGCAGGGCAGTTAGAAGGCTTTCAGCAAAAATCTAGCGAATTTAAGAAAAAAGGCTATAACATTATCGCCATTAGTGCGGATACGCTCCCTGATGCTCAAGCCCGTCAAGGCAAATCTGGCTTAAGTTTCCCCGTTATTCCTGATCCTGAGCGATCGATTATTTCCAACTACGGAGCGGTTAATGTAACACGAGGCAACATTGCTTATCCTACCGTGTATGTGATTGATAAAGTAGGAAAAGTCGTTTTTTCCTTTGCGGATAAAGAAATGACTCGTCTTTCGGCGGAAGATTTGTTAAAAACAATAAGTACCTTGAACCCTTAAGTTCCCCTCATGTTCTAGCCTGTTTGAGGTATTTCTGAAGCAGGGAGACTAAACGGATATTCATCTTTCTTTATACTATATAAATCTTTATACTATATAAATCTTTATACTATATAAAATAGTGCCAAATAATCGAGAAGATTGTCTTTCTCTTTTTCTTGATTTCCCCAATTTTAAAAGTGAAACCTCTATGCCCTTTGATGATGTCTTTCGTTCCCTAGAAGAATACAAATTGAATTCTAAAAACGACTTGTACAAAGTCTCACTGGGTGCATCTAATTCCGAAGTGGGTCGTCATTTGGGGAATGTTAAAATGAATAGCACCTGGGAATTGTTCGTTTCTAGCACCACATTTGATCATTTAGAAGATGCCACTGATGATTTTGATTCGTCTGATTCAGAAACGAGCTGTGTGGACTCTTCTGAAGCGTTTCAGGAACAATCCTTAAGTCCTTTTTTGAAGCGTTTACATCACATTTCTTTACTCGGCTATAAGCGACGCTTTAAAGAAGGCTACGATTTGGCAGAATCTAGCCAGTACATTCCTGAGTTTAAGGCGTGGGAGCGTTCTCGTCTGTTGATTGAAGCCGTATGGCAACGCTATATGAATGCTCCTGAACAAGAAGCCAAACAAGCATTACGCCGTTTAAATGAAATGCTTGTCATGATTCAAAAAAGTCATACGATGACACATCTGCCTGAATTAAAATCAACGATTGCCTTGTATCAAGGGCGTATTCATTATGATCAAAAGCAATACGGCACCGCCATGAGACGCTACAAAGAAGGTTTACACGCCTGTGATGGGGATTCTTTGACCAAAGCACGACTTTTAGACAGTATGGCGATTTATTATGAACATGCGGGTAATTTTGCTCATGCACTTCACTTAATGAAAGATGCCTTAGAGATTAAACTAAAGACCCCTTTCATCCATGAAGTGGGAGCGAGTTATCAAATGCTGGGACAAACCAGCCTATTGATTGAACAATTCAGTGAGGCTCAACGCCACATTGAACGAGCGTTATCGATTGCCGTGCAGGTGAAAGACGGTCGACGTGAAGCCGAACTGTTAAACGACTTAATTAAAATCACCATTATTGACAATCAACTGGTTAAGGCCTTGCATCTCGTCAATGAATGTTTGGAACGCACAAAGTCTCGTCGTCTATGGAACTGTTACGGTACCGCCTTATTGTATCGAGCCTATATTTACTTCTTAAATGGAGATTTAGATGAAACACATTCACTCTTGAATGAGCATGTCCTTCCCTTGTTACACAAGTATCCCCATGAAAAAGCCTATGGGACGGCGTATCGACTGCTAGGCGCTTTATTGAATCGTTGGGGCAAACGACGCGAAGCCTTAGAAGCCTTAACGGAATCTTTATTACTGTTTAAAAAGCAAGGGCGTCATGATGAACTCGCCAAAACCTATTATGAACAAGCACGACTTTACATTAGTATGCACCAGAAAGACTTGGCGGTGCAAAGTCTTTTTAAGGCCTTGCATGTGGCACAACAATATAATTTACTCTTTTTGGTTCGTCCGATTGAAGACGAACTCTTTATGCTTTCACCTGAAAAATGGGAGAAAATTACGGAGCATCGTTTAAAATACGAGTCTATTTCTCCGTTTGATGCCGTCGATACAGTAGATTCTTCCACATTTCAAATGCCAATTCCTACGAATGAAGCGACTGATTTGAATCCATCCGACATGATTCAGAATAACACAAATGCCTTAATGTCTCTTTTACGGCTCGGACAAGCCATCGCTGCTGAGCGCGAATTGGATAACATCCTTCACATGGTGAGAGAAGAAACAGTCAAAGCACTTAATGCCGAACGTTGTACCGTGTTCGTGTACGATAAAGAAACCAATGAGCTATGGAGCAAGGTGGCTTCAGGCATGGAAGAAAGCAAGACGATTCGCATTCGAGCCGATAAAGGTTTGGCAGGACACGTCCTCAAAGTCGGCGAAACTCTTAATATCGCAGATGTCTATAATGATCCTCGATTCAACAGTGAAGTCGATAAAAAAACAGGGTATCGAACACGAAATTTATTATGTATCCCGATTTTAAACCGTCATAACGATGCCATTGGTGTGGTACAAGTCTTAAACAAAGTGGTGGGTAGTTTCACTCGTGCGGATGAAGAGTTACTGAAAGCCATTGGTGCCACCACCGCCATTACGCTTGAAAATGCGATTATGGCACAGGATCAAAAACGCAGTTTTGAAAGTTTTATTATGACACTCTCTTCCACCATTGATGCTCGGGATGCGATTACCGCTGGTCATAGTGAGCGTGTGGCGGATTATTCCCTATTGATTGGCGATGAAATGCAAATCCAGCGCAACGATATGGAAGTCCTACGCTTTTCCGCCTTGTTACATGATATTGGTAAAATTGGGATTCGAGAAGAAGTCCTCACCAAAGAAGGACGCTTAACCATTGATGAATACAAGCATATTCAAGAACACGCTCGTTTCACCTTCGAAATTTTACAAAACATTCACTTTGCGGATCACCTGAAAGAAGTCCCACGAGTCGCAGCCTCTCACCACGAACGAGTTGACGGCAAAGGCTACTATAAGGGACTTAAAGGAGATGAGATTCCTTTGCTCGGTAAAATTATTGCTTTAAGTGATGTCTTTGATGCGATTACCTCTTTGCGTCATTATCGTAGCCGTATGCCCTTTGACAAAGTCTTAAGTATTTTAAAAAAAGATGCTGGCACGCATTTTGATGAAGAAGTCGTCAACATGTTTTTGCGAGTCCCCTTGTATCGTTTAGCGGATATTTTAGTGAAGGAACGTCGTGTCAAAGAAATTCAGGAAGTCGCTCCGTTGGCGAAGTTCATTGATCGCTACATTACCTTGCAAGAGTTTCAAACCTTGCTAAGTAAACCCAGTAAAACCAAAGCGGAAACAGAAATTGAACGCTATTTTTCCGCTATTTATTATGTGTTACCCCATAAAAAAAATGACGTACTATAAACATAACAGAGGTATTTTGACATGAACGCATCTGCTTCTCCCGACACCCCCACCGATTCTACACCAGCTCAAGCCATTAACTACAGCATGGAAGAGTTCTTTCGTCTTTCGGTAAAATGTGAGGATCATCCCGAACAGGTTCAAGCGGTAGCCGCTCTCTTTCAAGCCCGACTCATCAATTTTCGTATGGTCAAAGAACTTTTACAACTCTCTTCAGCCCCAAGTAGTTCGGCTCAAGAATAGAAAACACTCCCTAACGAACTAACGTAAAAGTTTAAGAATATCGTTGCCTAACACAAAGAGCATCAAGCCCATAAGCAAGACAAATCCTGAAAGATTTAAGCCTTGCTTAAAAGCAGCTGGAAACGGACGCTTAAACAAGGCTTCATAGCCAATATAAACCAAGTAACTACCATCTAAAGGCGGAAACGGCAAAAGGTTCATCACGGCTAAGATGATGGAAATCACCGCCGTGAGCCACAAACCACTTTGAATCCCGGCACGCTCAATCAGCTCTCCGCCAAATTTGACCACTCCCACAGGACCATCCACCAAATCAGGAGACACCTGTCCTGTCATCAGTTTACCCAACCCGACGAAGTTCTGCAGTACCATATTGGAGAGAACAGATCCCGTGAGCTTAGCACTCGTCCATAAATCCACTGGCACTTGTGCTTGAATCATGCCTAAAAAGATTCCGATTTTATGCGTTTCATTCATCGCCACCTTTACCGTGCGTGTGGCTTCACTGACCAATTTATTTTCGACATCAGGCGTTGCGACATGAAAAGTAACCTGTTCACGAGCATTCGCCTTCGATAAAAAAGTGGGTAACCATTGAGCCGACTCCCCATAAAAGCCTGTGAAAGACTTCAAGGCTTGAGACGGAGATTCAGCGGCATACAACACATCACCGATTTGAAGCCCAGCCGCTTGAGCAGGCGAGGTTTGATAAGAGAGCAGAACTTGCTTGGGATTTTGTACAGGTGCGATACTCATGTGTTGATCAATGGTGTGAATGGTATAGCCTCGAAATAAAACAGCCGTTTCAATTGGTGTCGTGGCATCTAAATAAAGGCGATGTGTGCCGTTATAAAACGCCAAGCGTCCTTGCTTTTCTAAAGGCGTAGATTGGGAATGTTCAATCACCACAGGGGAAAAACCCACAATCTGTAATTGCGATTTTAACGCCCCCCAAACGCTTAACACCATAAACATCAACAACACCGCAATCAAGGCATTAACGGCAATACCTGCCATGGCAATAGCCGCTTGATTGAGAAGCGGTTGATTTTCAAAACGTTGTGGGGAATCAGGTGGCACAGTGCTACTTTCATCATCATCAGGAAAACTCACATAGCCCCCTAAAGGAAGCAAGTGCAAGCACCATTTAATGCCCTTCCATTCTTTTTCCCATAAGGTAGGCCCAAAAGGAAGCCCCAAACCAAAACGCTCCACTTTGACCCCACAACGTTGTGCTACAATCATATGCCCCAACTCATGGAGCAGTACCAATAATCCAATTAAACACAACATAATCAGGTAAGACATCGCAAATTTCCTATCCTCACAACATGAAGTCCATTATAGCATCAAAATTAAAAGGAGAGACC
>CAZDMD010000038.1:11002-15505 GCA_964506805.1 uncultured Vampirovibrionales bacterium
CGATTGACACCCTACTTTCATGCGATAGTATTGTAAGTATGAAATGCCCGTGTGGCGGAATCGGTAGACGCTGCGGACTTAAAATCCGTTGTGGCTAAAACCACGTGCCAGTTCAAGTCTGGCCACGGGCATGTATCCCTTACATCACAGTATGTAAGGGATTTTTTTATTTCCTTTATCTAAAGGAGGCGATTCAAGGGATAGAACTTCCATACTGAGGGTAGTCGCTTCTACTTAGATAAAGGAAACCCCCATGAATCGCTTTAGCACCCTCCGAGATGACAGTTTTTTACAAGTGCTACCCACTCCAGCTACCGCAGATTATATCAGTCCGCCTCCTCCTCCAGAACCTATTGTGGTTGATTTTAATGAACCCATAGAAGTGTTTCAGAACCCTCAAGAAAGACACCCCGAACAGGCGTTAATCAAACGAGTGGTGGAAATCACAGTAGCAGTCATTGTTTTAGGCTTGAGTAGTCCTATTTTTTGGATGATGTCTTCCCTCAACAAACGCTATCACATTGACCATGATACCCTCATCCGACAGTCTTTTTTAGGTCAAAATCAAAAGATGATTCATGTCGCCACATTTGCCCTTTTTCAACCCGAATACAGAGATGAATCCCCACTCTTGCAAACGCTTGAACGATTAGGTGTTGGGCATTTACCGAAATGGCTGAATGTACTTGAAGGCACTTTATCCATCGTAGGGCCTCGACCCATTACCCCAAAAGAGGCTGAAGCACTAGAAGACACGCAATGGAATCGTTTTGTAGTCGCCCCAGGGCTTATTGGTTTAGAGCAACTTCTCAACAAGTTCAACCACGCTTGCCCTATTCCGCTTATGGCAGAAATGGATTTAGATTATATTCGTCGGTGGAATGGCTTTTTAGATTTAGCCATTATGTGGCAGTATTTCACCAGCCCGAATCCTCACCTCAAAAAAGAAAAGCAAGCAAAGTCAGTAAACGATTCACCACGCCGTATTCAAATCACCGTAACCTACTAAACTTGCAAAAAGACGAGAGAATGAATCCCTCGTCTTTTTAGAACGCTAAAGAGGCAAACCTACAAAGTGGCTTGACCAGGTTTCCAGTTCACAGGGCAGTTGGCTCCTGTTTGGAAGGCTTGAACCGTACGCAGGATTTCTTCCACATTACGACCCACAGACAAATCGTTGACGGTGTAGCTACGAACGGTTTGTTCAGGATCAATAATCACCACACCACGATAGCTAATGCCTTTGGCTTCGTTTAAGACACTGTAATCTCTGGAAATGGCATGTGTAATATCGCTAAATAAGGGGAACTTGACAGCACCCAAAGAAGACTCAGACCATGCTTTGTGGCTGTAAACACTATCCACAGAACCACCCAAAACCTGTACGCCAATTTTTTCAAATTCAGGGGTCATGTCGCTGAAACTTAAAATTTCAGTGGGGCAAACAAAGGTAAAATCAAGCGGATAGAAAAACAAGACCACCCATTTGCCTGCTTTGGTGTAGTCGCTCAAGGTTACTTCGGTAATTTGACCGTTTGCATAAGCACCTGTTTTAAAATCAGGGGCTTTTTGTCCGATTTGTAGAGACATGTGTGTATCCTTTCAAATTTATACAAAAACAGTGTTGAAAATAACAACAATCTTATTATAAAGATAAATGGGCTTTTACACAAGACAATCTCACACATTTTAGAAAATTTTAGGATTTTTCGTGAAAGGTCTCTAATCCTTTCCTAAAAGCGTAAAACTATCAGGAATTTCTTTAGAAAGCATTCCTTTGGTGCTTTCAAGTAAGGCATTGGTGGCTTGCATTTGCATATCAATACTGGCACTTTCTGCGTCAAGCACTTGGGTCATTTGTTCCAGTTGCTGAATTCGCATATCTAACACTTTATAGCCTTCACTGCTTGGATCTAACTTGGACTCTGAATAGCGAAGACTGGAGTTCATATTGATTAGGTTTTTACGACGCACACTTAAACGACTTTTTTGAAATTCTAAATCTTTCAGTCGAGCGATTTCTCCCATGTACAACATACTATTGTATTCTAAGCCCATAAAGCGTCTTTCCTTAGATTTCTTTTTTAAGTCTATTCTGTAAACGAATAAACCCTGCTCAATCATTTTTAATGCTAGTGGCGTTGATGCTCACTTTCTAGTACAATCCGCAAGGCTGAAAAAGCGGATTCGACGCTTTGAATCAAGGGGGTTAAATCAGGGGCTTGATACGCTTCTAAGCCTTGTAAGAAGTCATGAGACGTCGCACGAATCAACGCATCGACGGGCGTACTGGGTAAGCGTAAATCTTTGGCGAGCATTTCCACTTTGGGATCATAATCCAACGCATAAACAGGGACTTTATTCAACAAAGCACTCACTAAGGCATGATAACGCATACCAATGACCCAGTGCATTTTTGCTAAAGTTGCCCATGCGGAAGATTGTGAGATGAGTTTAAAGGTGATTTTTTCTCGTGCGGATGCCGACAGACTCAAATGTAACTGCTCTTCTACCCCTTCTAACACGGGTAGATCCATCGCATCTTCACACGAAATCAGAGACACTTCCACCTGTAAGCCTTGTGCCGCACGTTCCAACACATCGCTTAAATGATGCACCAACGCCTGTTCATCCGCCACGCTAAAGCGTGAATGAGGGCGAAGACTTAACCCCAGCTTCCACAGTGTTCCCCCTTCACCGAGCATCGGGTTCGGTAGTTTGCTTCCCCCCAAAGGAGGCAAAAGCCAAACCGCATCTGCCGCCACAAGAGGACGCACCCCCGTGAGGTTTTCTACTTCTGTTGCACTTTTTTCGTCTCGTACGATGATAAAGTCGCAGGCTTTTAGCCCCCAGCTCGTAAGCGTTCGACTGGATGCCTCTACCAAAGGGCCTACGCTCGTAAAGGCGTGCAAGACTTTTAACCCAAACAGACGTGCCAGCAACATCATACCTGCATAATAAATGGCACTATTAGGACCAGTGGAATCCTGCAAAAGCCCACCTCCCCCACTGATGAAGGCATGGCTGCGAAGCAAACTCACGAAGACTTGAAAGGGGTTGTATCGATGCACCGCCCCCACGCCGTAACGCTGACGAGTAACCGCAGGCGAAGCGGACAAGACGGTGAGTTCATAGCCATAACGGCGAAACAGGCGAATCAAGCTGATGAGGATTAACTCGTCGCCGAAGTTGTCAAATCCGTAATAGCCGTTGAGAATCAGGCGTTTTGAAGTCATAGTGTTTCACGTCTACCTACATTTAGAACCAAAGGATTGCCTTAGTTTAAGTCGCACATTGGTCAAGGTCAATCATTTGACACTTACTTTTTGAAACGATCCGCCATTTATAAAACTTGACATTTGGCGTGTTTAAGCTAGATTGAATTAGGATTATTCTCATATAAGGTTCCTTTATTTACACTTATAATAAATCCTACTTGTTACACTTGGGGTGCTAGAAGCAATCTGGCTGAGATGTGGTGTAAAGCTCACAACAAACCCTTTAAACCTGATCTGGGTAATGCCAGCGGAGGGATTATGCGTTCTTTGACTCACACTTGGTTTTCTCCTTCAACACAAAATATGGTAAAATCAAGCACTTTGCCCCTGTTTCCTCAAAAGCAAAATAGTATTCCATGCGTTCAACAAAGACAAGGGCAACGTTATGATGCCTTTATTCCTAAAGAAGCCAGCGGAACCGTAAAACTTTTATTGCAGCGTAGCTTGGAATGGGCAGAAGTGAATGAAATGCCTGTTACGCCATCACAGGTGAAACAGCTCTACCACAATCTACAACACACGCTTGAACACAGTCATACCAATGCCAGTCAACAAATTATACAAGATTTAGGTATTCCTGACGCTCACCCCGAACTACCGACTTTAACAGGTATGGTAAAGCGTAAAATACAAGGCACCCCCAAGCTCAATAACATGGTAAAATGGCTATTGACCTTTGAATACGTCCCTTCCACCTTGTTTATGTTGTGGACGACCAATAGTATTTATAATGAAATGGAAAAGCGAAAAAAAATCACGTCGAATGAACGAGACCTCCTCTTCCGACAAGAAGTCGCTCGGCAAGGGGTGGGGGCGGGCTTACACTTTGCAAGGACTTTAATCGGGTTTGAAGCGGTCGTATGGTTTATGGAAGTCTTAAAGGGGCATCGGCATTTGCGTCAATGGGCAAAGCCCTTAAAAGCCTCTGCGGAACCTTTTAAACAAGCACTCGGATCAGGTCTACACATGACGGCGGAAAAAATGCAAAAGCTGTGGAATCAATTAAGCGGAGATACCAATCAGACCATTGCGTCGATTGCTTCTCTCATGTTAATGAATACGCTGACCTACGGTATTACCAAACCACTCATGGTCAACGCTGCGTTTTATGGCATCAATGAAGCAGACAAAAAAGCCATAGGGAAAGAAAAACCTCAGGAAGCTTAACAGCTGACGTAATAGAGGTGCTTCCAATTGTGAGGGGTTTTAAGCCATAATGTAAGGC
>CAZDMD010000039.1:0-1808 GCA_964506805.1 uncultured Vampirovibrionales bacterium
TATAAAAGCAGGTATGACGGTGATATGGGACAATACGACCTTTCACAAGAGTCCTCGCATTCAAGAGGCGTTTCATGCTGCGGGGATTGATCTTATTTTTCTTCCCCCTTACAGCCCTGATTTCAATCCCATTGAGCCATTTTGGGCAAGACTTAAAGCAAATATTCGAAGGATTACAACATCTTATTCCCATATTTCTCAGGCTCTCGATAAAGTGTTTGGTTATTTTTGAATATGGCTATTTGAATATGGCTATAAGTCAAATCGCATAAAAACACCCTGTCAACTCTATTGTTACAGGTCTATTTTAGCAAAAACAAACGCCTTAAAATATTTGAAGACAGCCCCTAGGGAAATTGGCTTTCTGTGCAATTCCTGTGCAAATTGGGTCGATTTCCAGTATCATAGAAATGTACCGCCGTAGATTAAAAAGGATACCCTGATGTCAAACACGCCTGTCTTTATTGCCCCTTCCATTCTTTCTGCCGATTTCGCCTTCTTAGGCGATGCCTTACAACAACTCCACCACGCTCAAGCGGATTGGATTCATGTCGATGTCATGGACGGTCATTTTGTACCGAATCTCACCATTGGAGCACCTGTCGTGCAAGCCTTGCGTCGTGTTAGCCCACTCCCCTTAGATGTTCACCTGATGATCGAACGCCCCGATAGCTTTATCCCTGATTTTGCCAAAGTAGGAGCGGATATACTCACCGTGCATTTTGAAGCCTGTACGCATCTACACCGCACGCTTCAACAGATTAAATCTCACGGTATGAAAGCAGGGGTTTCCTTGAATCCGCATACCCCTGTTTCGGTTTTAGCCCCTGTGATAGACGATATGGATTTAATTTTAATCATGAGTGTGAATCCAGGGTTTGGGGGACAATCGTTTATTCCGTCTAGTTTAGAGAAAATCAAGCAAGCACGAGCCTTAATTGGTAATCGCCACATCCACCTAGAAGTGGACGGCGGTATAGGCACGGGAAATATCGCCGAAGTCTTAGAAGCAGGTGCGGATACGATTGTAGCAGGCTCTGCCGTCTTTAACGCCCCTGATAGGACACAGGTGATTCACACGCTAAGGCAAGGACGCCCTCAACCTTCTATAAAGGATCCTTTTTTGTGGCCTTCTGCTTCCACTCAACACTTACCTTTTCGGAACTTTCAAAACGTCGAAGCCCCTTCTGTTTCTTGCTAGTCCTACTTGTAGGGTCGTGCTGGAACAACTTGTGGCTAAGCAGTTTTGCCATTAACGAACCCTTGCCTCCAAAGCAAGTGCCACCACTGGGGATTTACGAAAAATACACGCCCCCTGACCCAAGTGAGTCTGTTGTGCCTGTCTTTTCCAAGCCTGATTCACCATGGCCTGTCGACTACTGGGGACGCTCGCGAGGCTTCCATAACCAGTGGGATGATCCCGGTTCGACGGAAAATACACCAGGGGTTGAAGGCGATGGCTCTCGAACGTTTACGAATCCGAAGGATTATCCCTTTGAAGAGGTGGATTTAGAAGCCTTTGCTGAACAGGCGTTTCATAATTATACGCCCTATGCGGTGGGGATGCTTCCCTATGCGGTGGAATGGCATACCATGACGCTAGAACCAGGGATGTATCAATTTAAGCTAGGGCAGTGGAATGACGGATCTCAAAAAATCAATTTAAGGGAGTTAAAGACCAAGGAATTATCGGCGAATCAAGTAGGACGTGGGAATCCGCCGATTCAGTCAAGCCTGCGTGAGCTGGAGCATTTAGAAAAGCAAGACGATGTGATTGTCGTAAGCAAAGGCGGGCAAGTCAAAGCCGT
>CAZDMD010000039.1:1908-15392 GCA_964506805.1 uncultured Vampirovibrionales bacterium
CCAAAGCCTCCTGCGAATCGTTGGGATGTCCCCTCTCATTTTGAAACACCCCTGCTAGAATAATTTATAAACGAATGACCGTTGCCCCTTGAGTCTCAATAGGAGTATAGGCGATGGTGCCTCCCCATTGGCGTTGCCAGTGTTCGAGAGCATTCATCACCTTGATGTGTTCACGCTCTTCAAAAATAACCAAGCACGTTGAACCACTCCCACTAATCACCACACCTAAAGCCTCGCTCTGCTGATGAATGAATCGGCGAAATGCCTCAAAGCCCTCAATTAGATTTTTACGATACGGCTCATGGAGAACATCTTGCTCTAAAATACGACGAAGCAAGTCCGCCTCTTGATGTTCAATCGCATATAACAGCAACGCCGACTGACGCAGGGCTTGCACGGTTTCCGATCTGGAATACTGATGCGGTAAGACGTGTCGAGCCGCTTCGGTTAAAAGCGGATCTTCAGGCATCCACACCGCCGTTTGCCAATGAGACGGCCACGACAAGCCATAGACCTGTGACTCATCCCCAAAGACGCACCCCCCCTTCATGGCAGGAGACACATTATCAGGATGCCCCTCAAACGCAACCGCAAGCCTTAAAAGTGCCTCCTCTTCTAAGGGAAAGCCCTCCAGTGCATTCGCACCCAACAAAGCCGCCACAACCGCCGTCGCACTTGATCCTAAGCCTCGTGCCACAGGGATTTGAATCTGAACCCCTACCTCATAAGGTGGAAGTACTTGTTCAATGGCTTGATAATAATGCGAAAGAGCCTCAAAAAAAACGTTATTGTTCACCGCATCCCACCCTAATTTAGGGCCAATGCTAAAAGCAGATCCTTCAAGGGTTTTGAGTTGAGGTTCACAACCCATCGGCAATTTAGTCAATTCAAAACGATTCCACAAACCTAACGCCAAACCGAAGGTGTCAAATCCAACGCCTAAATTTGCCGATGTGGCAGGCACATTCACGATGCAATGAAAAGGCTTGGGATTATCGAGCATGGGGAGTCCCTCCTTTCACAGCGGTTTCAGGTAAGGGCTTCCCCAAAGTCAAGTTTAAATGAGGGGCATTCCCTAAATACTGGCGTGCTACTCGTTGTAAATCTGCAGGGGTTACGGCCTCTAATTGTTGACGATAGCGTTCGATATAGTGAAGCGGAAATCCTTGAATCAGTAATTTCCCCGTAAACTGCACCCACTGTTCAGGGGTATTCAGTGCCAAATCAAAACGCCCCAAACGCTTTTCTTTCAAGGCGTTTAATTCGCTCACACTCAAAGGAGTCGATGCCAAACGGGTTAAAATCGCTTGAAAAATCGCCTGTGTTTCAGCCACATTTTCAGGTTTAACCCCTGCATACCACGTCATACGGCTTTCTTGCACTTGAGTTTCTAGTTGCGAGGATACCTCGTAAGCCAGCCCTCTTTTTTCACGCACCTCTTGAAATAAAAGCGAACTCATACCTTGCCCTAAATACGTTTGTAAAAGATGCAAAGCAGGCATATGGGGATGTTGCACTGAAGGCAGTTGCCATCCCCACAAAAGCCAAGTCGTGGCTTGATCGGTCTTGAGGACGTGTTGCATTTGCATCGTAGGGGAAGCAACAGCTTCATTGACTTTCACATCTCCCTGCGTGATAGAGGCTGCTTCAATGGCGTGATGCCCCTCTAAAAGCCCGTTTAAGTGAAGTCCCGCCTTTAGGTCTTCTAAAGCCTCCTCTCGTCCTGACATCACCACCGCCACAGGGGCGTTTTGCCACAGGCGTTGCCAAGTGGCTTTGATTTCCTCAAAACGTAATGTCTTCAGTGCCTCTAGTCGCTCTTCTAATTGAAGCCCTTTTAATTGCCCTTTTGCCAGTTGTTGATTGGCATGAGCAAACAATAAGGCCTGTGGATTCGCCTGCAATAAGCGAATGGACTGCACCTGATTTTGACGCTCTAAATCAAAGGCAGCTTCATCAAAACCCAAACCCTGCTGATGCTCAAGCAGTAGGCGCTGGGCTTCTAACAAGGCGGAGACGTGATCGGACGTGCTTTCAAAGTACACACTCACCCAATCTTCTTCAACCTGAAAGGACACCGAAACGCCAATGGCATCCAAATAGGCTTGAGTCGTTACCGCTGGTTTTGATTTAAGGGGTGCTTTCAACCAAAGTGCCTCTAAAAGACTCAAGTTCATTTTATCTTGTAGACTAAGTTGATGAATCGGAAACTGCCAATTCATCCCTAATAATTCCGCATTCGGTAGTATTTTTTGATAGGCTTGAAATCCGTTAATCGAAACCGCTGTGGCGCCTTCATCTCTCTCCTTAGTAACCGCAACGACTTGAGTTACAGGCTTTTTCAAGACAGCGTGATCTAAAATTAAACGAGGGTGTTGAGACGGGGGCTTTTCCTTTTTTTGAGACTCAGAACATAAAATAAAGCCTACGGTGTGATTCTTCATACGCCTCTTCATCGCCTGATACGCATTGCGTACATCTTCAATCTGTACTTGACTCAAGAGTTCCGATTGCTTTTGCCATTCGGTGAATCGGTTTTGAAGCACTGCCTCACCCAAGCCTTCTAAATAGGAAGGGGCATGACTTTTCTCTTGTGCCAATGCCAGTTTAAGGGCTTCTTTAGCACGCTTTAGTTTTATAGGAGTCAACCAATCTTCACGCCCTAACACCGCTTGAATCCGCTTTTCTTGTAAGGCTAAATGAGAACTTTCGGACATCACATACAGATAAGAAAAGCCCTCAAAGCGATGACGCATCCATGACGCCCCCACCGCATAGGCGGGATTTTCCGCTTGTTTCACCAATGCTTGAGACAACTCACTTTCATCATGCCCCGCCAACATGTAAAGCAAGACCTCATACGCCATTTTTTCTTCTGCCGTTGCCGTTTCAGGTGCTTCGGGGAATGCCCACAATAAAATCGGCAGTGGCACGACGGGGGCATAAATGCTTTGCCAGTCTTTCGGGAGAGAGTCCCAATTAATTTTAGAGGTAATCGGGGGGATTTTCGCCCCTGCTTGGGTCGACTGAGCTTGAAAAAAGTGGCTAACCTGTTGTTCTATTTCGGCATGCGAAAAAGGACTGGACACTAAGACGAATGCGGATGTGGGTGAGTAGTAGGCCTGATAGTAGCCTTGCACTTTTTGCTTGTCAAAGGTGGCAATTTGTTCCATCGGGCCTGCAATGGTTTGGGCAATCGTAGGATGCTGTTGATACAAGGTGGCATAAAGGGCATCAAACAAAGGGCGAAAGGGAGCATTTTTAGCTCTTGCGATTTCTTCTTGAACAACAGGCTGTTCTTCTTGAATGGCTTCTGCTGGAAACGCAGGCTGAAAAAGCATCTTCAAATGAAGGGGTAAGGCATCTTGAAATTGACGGGACGGTACGACATAGTAATAATGGGTAAAATCTCGAGAGGTCGCCGCATTGGTGTATCCTCCAAATCGCTCCACAAGGGTATCGAAAGAAGGGGTGTCAGGTGCGGATTTAAAAAGCACATGTTCCAAAAAGTGAGACATCCCATTAAACTGAGGTGCTTCAAAGACGCTACCGACACCAAACCACGTATCAATGACGACTAGCCTTGATCCTTTAGCTTGAAAGCTCATCAAGGTCAAGCCATTGGGAAGGACGTGTCGTTTTAAGGCATCTTCTGCAAACGCACAAGTTCCCCAAAAAAATAAACCCTGCCAAAGCAAGCCTAACATAAGATAACACGGTAATGACTTAATTCGATTCATCGTTCATCCTTCCCATGGCACTTTCAAAACAAAAACACGCCTGTATATAGCATACACGGCGTGTTCGAGTTGGGAAAGTAAAAATTTCCTAAAATTGAAGCCCTGCTTCACGAGCAGAATCGGCTAAGGCAGCGATGCGTCCGTGATAGAGAAAACCACCACGATCAAAAACGACACACTCTACCCCTTTTTCTAAAAGACGTTTAGCGACCAACGCACCCACTTTTTTAGCAGATTCAACGTTCGCCCCTGTCTTCCGCTCTGCTTTGAGTTCTTTATCTAAAGAACTAGCAGAGGCAAGCGTCGTGCCTGTCGCATCATCAATCGCTTGCACATAAATGTGCTTACCACTACGATGCACCGCAAGTCTTGGAAACTCTGAAGTACCCGAGATTTTCTTACGAACACGTAAATGACGCTTTCGAGAAATTTGCTTTCGGTTTATTTGCTTATACATGAAAAAAATCCTAATTTTGTTTACTTCTTACCAGACTTACCAGCTTTGCGACGTACCACTTCATTCGCATAACGTACACCTTTGCCTTTATAAGGCTCAGGAGGACGATGAGAACGAATGAGAGCCGCAATATCACCCACCGCTTGCTTATCAATGCCTGAAATCGCAACTTTCGTATTGGCTTCTACCTTGGCTTCAATGCCTTCAGGCAACGCAACCTCAACGGGATGACTATAACCTAGTTGCAAAGTTAATAAGCGAGGATTCGTCGATGCCGCACGATAGCCCACACCCACCAACTCAAGGTTCTTCGTGAATCCAGCGGAAACACCAATCACCATATTGTTAATTAAGGTACGAGACAATCCATGCAAGGAACGATGCAAACGCGTTTCTCCCGTGGGAGAAACCAAAATCAAACCTTCTTGAACAACTACCGTAATTTCAGGACGAATTTCACGAGTCAACGTGCCTTTAGAGCCTTTGACGGTTACTAAATTTCCATCCACCGTAACCGTTACGTTAGAAGGTATAGCAATTGGATTTTTACCAATTCGAGACATAATTCAACCCTTCTGAAAATTTAGTACACATAACAAATAACTTCGCCACCGACGCCTTCTTTTCGTGCTTCGTGATCCGTCAA
This sequence comes from uncultured Vampirovibrionales bacterium, assembly GCA_964506805.1. Lineage (GTDB taxonomy): Bacteria > Cyanobacteriota > Vampirovibrionia > Vampirovibrionales > JAJTHC01 > JAJTHC01. Next base: position 6,752 of record CAZDMD010000039.1, read on the forward strand.
AATACCGCGACTGGTTGAAATAATCGCAACACCTGAACCACCTAACACACGAGGAAGACGAGATTTTTTAGAATACACACGAAGTCCTGATTTTGACACTTTTTTTAAGCAACGGATAATCGGCTCGCCCGATTTTAAATCATACTTAAGCGATACCACCAAAGCACGAGATTCAGCATCCACACGATACTCTTTGACAAATCCTTGCTTAACGAGAATTTTTGCAATTTCCACTTTCATTTTAGAAAGGGGAATGCTTACTTCGATATGACCAGCACGCTGAGCATTACGAATACGAGTAAGCATATCAGAAATAGGATCAGAATACATAAGTGTAAGACCTATATTTATAAACTACCAACTTGACTTTGTTACACCGGGCAATTTGCCTTCATGTGCCATTTTTCTCAAACACACACGACAAAGACCAAACTGGCGATAGTAAGAACGAGGACGACCGCAAGCAGAACAACGATTCTGTAAACGTGTTTTAGGGTATTTGCCTTTCAACACCTTTTCTTGACGCTGTGCTTCTTTTGTAATCATAGAAACTTTAGCCATACATCAATGACTCCTAAGTACTTGCTTTGGCTACAAAGGGGAAACCAAGCTTTTTAAGTAAAAGCAATGCTTCCGCATCCGAAGACGATGAGGTTACTACGGTGATGTTCATACCACGCACCTTAGAAATCATGTCGTAATCAATTTCTGGAAAAATGAGCTGGTCTTTCAACCCGAGGTTGTAGTTACCACGTCCATCAAATCCAGCATCATTAAGACCTCTAAAATCACGAATACGAGGCAAGACCACATTAACTAACTTTGAAATAAAGTCATACATACGATCATCACGCAAGGTAACCATCGCACCAATGGGCATGCCTTCACGCACCTTAAAGCCCGCAATGGACTTCTTGGCTCTTGTGATTAAGGGCTTTTGACCCGTCATCAGGGTTAAGTGTTGAATCGCTTCATCAAGAGATTTCGCATTTTGAGCAGAATCTCCCAATCCGATATTAACCACCACTTTAACAAGACGTGGAATCTGATGAACATTCCCGATGCTTAACTCTTCTTTCAAAGCGTTAAATATCTCATCTTGATAAATTTCTTTTAACGTTTTCATAAATACCTAACCTATTCGGTTACAATCTTAACATTGGAAATTTGAATCAAACGCTCTTGGTTGTTGACGATGTTCACGCCCTCCACCAAAACTTTTGACTTATTTCGATCCACCAAGCGGACAATACCTTGTTTACCCTTATCTTTACCAGTAAGAATATAGACATTATCACCACGCTTAACATGGAAGCTAGATTGTGGATTCAACAACTTCTTTTTGTAAGCTTTCATATAATTTCTTCCTACTAGAGAACTTCAGGAGCCAAAGACACAATTTTCATATAATTGTTGTCTCTTAACTCACGAGCAACAGGCCCAAAGACACGGGTTCCACGAGGGTTCCCTTCTTTGTTGATGATAACAGCTGCATTTTCACCAAATGAAACCGTGCTACCGTCTTTACGTTGTAAAGGAGCTTTGGTTCTCACCACAACCGCAATCACAACATCAGACTTTTTAACGGGCATATTCGGCGATGCAGACTTAACAGTCGCCACAATACGATCACCCACGCTTGCTCTCTTACGCTTTAAAACACGTATACAGAGTAGTTCCTGAGCACCTGTATTGTCGGCAACGACCAATCTTGATTCTTGTTGAATCATAACAACCCCTTAACTAAAGCACTTCTGCTTTTCGTACAATTTGTTTAAGCGTCCAACGCTTTAACTTACTTAACGGACGAGATTCCACAATCAGAATCTCATCACCCACAGAACACGCATTGAGTTCATCATGTGCGTGATACTTTTTACTCGACTGAACCACCTTGCCATACTTACCGTGAGACTTTTTCACCGTAACCTTAACAACCGCAGTTTTATCTGATTTAGTAGAGCATACAACACCCTGCAATTCACGAGAAGACATTAAACTTCTACCTCCGAAAGAGATTTTTGAGTGATTAACATTTTAATAAAAGCAAATTTACGACGCAACTTTTTGAACTGCGAGGTATCATTCAACTGCATCGTTTTCTGCTTCATTTTTAAATCAAACAACTCTTTTTGAACCGTCAAAAGGAGCGATTCTAAATCACTCACCTTGAGAGAACGCAGGCTTGCCAATTCTTTTTTTAGCATCATACCACCGCCTTTGATAATGTATCACGCTTTAAAACACGCACTTTAATGGGAAACTTTTGAGACGCCAAGGTCAAGGCCTTTTTTGAAAGCTCTTCTTGAACGCCTGCAAGTTCAAACATAATACGACCCGGCTTTACCACAGCGACCCAAAATTCAGGACTTCCTTTACCTGAACCCATACGAACCTCAAGTGGCTTTTTGGTAACAGGCTTATTCGGGAAAATACGAATATAGATTTTACCACCACGCTTAACAGCTCGGGCAATCGTTCGACGAGCGGCCTCAATCTGACGACTGGTAATCCACCCTGGCTCCAGTGCCTGAATGGCAAAATCACCATACTCAAGCTGAGTCCCACGAGTTTCAATCCCAGTCATTTTTCCGCGATGTTGCTTACGGTACTTCGACCGTTTTGGCATTAACATATCTAAAACTCCTAATAGTAAGATTTAAATTATAGTTCATCATAATTTAGTATCAAGAAAAACTCAAAAACGTTACTTAGCGTTACGTTGAGGACGGCGTGTCGTTTTCTTGCGAGCAGATTCTTTATCCTCTTGTTTGGATTTGCCTGATTTGATATTGTGATAGACCAGTGTTTTAGTATCACAATCATCTAAGTAAATCCACACTTTCACCCCAATAACACCAAAAAGAGTATGGGCTTCTGCATGAGCATACTGAATCCCCGCTTTAAAAGTATGCAAAGGAATACGACCTTCTTTCGCCCATTCAGATCGTGCAATATCTGCACCCGCCAATCGACCAGACACCATGACTTTAATGCCCTTGACACCTGCACGCATCGCTTTTTGGATGGCTTGCTTGGTCGCACGCCGAAAGGCAACACGTCTTTCAAGTTGCTGAGCAATCGATTGAGCGACCAAAGCGGCATCGGCATCAATTTTATCCACTTCAAGTACATCGACTCTCAAATCTTTGGTCGATACTTTGGCAAGAAGTTCATTGCGAAGGGTATCGAGGTTTTGGCCACCACGACCAATCACAACACCTGAACGTCCTGTTACAATGGTTACGGTAACACCTTTACTTTTGCGATGAATTAAAATAGAACTCACTGAAGCCGCTTTGAGCTTTTCGTTAATGTGGCGTCGAATGATTTCATCTTCTTTAATGTATTTGGCAAAATCCAAAGAAGATTTGACATACCAAGAAGACTGCCAATCTTCGATAATACCTAGACGCAACCCTCTAGGGTGAACTTTTTGACCCACAATTATGCTCCTTTAATGCTTTCAGATACTTCTAACGTCAAATGAGAAGAACGACGCAAACGTTGATACATTCTCCCTTGAGCACGAGGCTTAAAACGTCTCATCGTAGGACCTTCATCAACAAAAACGGAACTCACCACCAAAGCATCAGGGTTAGCCCCTTCTTGCTGTTTGGCACTAGCTACCGCTTCAATGAGCTTCTTGAGTACTAACTCAGAAGCACGATAGGGCATGGTTTTGAGCATCACATAGGCATCATTAACATTTTTGCCTCTAATTTCATTGATGACGCGACGCATCTTACGAGGTGTCATCATAATGTTACGTTGACGTGAATAAGACATAGTTCAATTACTTTCTTTTTACTTTTTTGTCATCCGCATGACCACGATAGGTACGCGTTGGAACAAACTCACCCAGTTTATGACCTACCATTTGCTCCGTTACAAAAACAGGGACATGAACTCGACCATTATGAACCGCAATGGTATGACCTAACATATCAGGGGTAATCATAGAAGAGCGACTCCACGTTCTAATGATATTTTTAGAACCTGAGGCATTGGCTTCATCGATTCTTCTTTTTAATTTAGGGTGTACATAAGGGGGCTTTTTTAAGGAACGTGCCATATAATGAGAACCTTTAATTACTTGCGACGTCTGACGATCAATTTCGTGGACGATTTCTTATTATTACGAGTCTTTTTACCTAAAGTCGGTTTACCCCAAGGCGTAACAGGAGAAGGACGACCGACAGGTGCTTTCCCTTCACCCCCCCCATGCGGGTGATCGCAGGGATTCATCACAGAACCACGAACGGTAGGACGAACCCCCATGTGTCGCTTGCGACCTGCTTTACCTAGATTCAGGTTTTTATAATCCGCATTATCCACCACGCCCAAGGTCGCATAGCAGTTAATCAGCACCTTCCGCATCTCTGAGGAAGGCAGACGTAAAGTAGCGTATTTACCTTCTTTGGCAACCAACTGAGCCGAAGCACCTGCACTACGAACCATTTGCCCACCACGACCTGGTACCAGCTCCACATTGTGGACAACCGAACCTAAAGGCATATTTTGAAGTGGCAAGGCATTTCCTACTTTGATTTCAACATCCGTACCGCTGGCAATGGAATCGCCCACTTTCAAGCCTTCAGGGTGAAGAATGTAGCGTCTTTCGCCATCCGCATAACAAACAAGTGAGATGCGACAGTTGCGATTCGGATCGTACTCAATCGTCTCTACTTTGGCAGGGACATTCAACTTGTTACGTTTAAAATCAATAATACGGTACGTTTTTTTATGTCCCAGCCCTTTGTGGCGACAGGTAATGCGTCCGTTATTGTTACGACCCGCTGTGGCGTTCAATACCGCAAGCAAAGGACGATAAGGCGTTGACGTCGTGATGTCCGAGTTGTCTAATCGGCTCATCCCACGTACACCCGCAGATGTCGGTTTTAATTGTTTCGTTGCCATCATAAATTAGACTCCTGGTATCAATTCAATTGGCTCACCTTCAATTTTGAAGATTGCCTTGGTGTAAGACTTCCGATAGCTCGGTTTTCTACCCGCACGCTTCTTTTTAGCAGGAATACGCACCCTACGAACTTCAAGCACTTTTCGAGCAGGAAATAACTGCTCGAAAGCGGTTGCAAGTTCAATTTTGTTGACTGTAGAATCCACTTCAAAAACATACTGCCCTATCTGCGAAAGTGCAAACGCTTTTTCGGTTAAAATGGGACTCTTAATAATGTGATGTAAACTTTTTTGAGACATTAGACCGCCAACCTTTCTTGAATTGCGTTTAATGCGTCAGCAGACATCAGAATCTTAGAAGCACTGAGCATGTCATGTACACTTAAAGAAGATTGAACACAGAGACGCACGTTAGAGATATTACGCGTTGCCAACTGTAAATTTTCATTGCCTTCATAAGAATTGACGACAATCACCACTTTTTCAGCAGGAGCCACCTCTAAGTTTTTCAACATCGAAACCATTTTAGCCGTCTTCGGCTCAAGCAAAGCAGCGGATTCAAATACCCTTACTTTGGAAACGATATTGGACAACGTCGAACGATGAGCCAAACGAACCAACTTCTTATTCAAGTCGATACTGATAGCTCTCGGTTTTGGCCCAAATATGACACCGCCCCCTTTCCATAATGGAGAGCGAATCGATCCTGCTCTTGCACGACCTGTACCCTTTTGCTTCCAAGGCTTACGACCACCACCACTCACTTCAGAGCGTGTTTTAGAATTTGCCGTACCACGCATCGCGTTGATACGTTCTCTACGCAAGGCGAGAAAAACAGCATTTCGGTTCAATTCCACACCAAAAACAGATTCTGATGCGTCGACAGTGCCGTTTTCAAGACCTTCAAGCGTAATTGATTTGAGTTTAATAGACATTAACATTTGACCTTATCAATTTTAGCAATTAACGAACTTTCGCCACCAAAAGACTACCCTCGACACCAGGGACAGAACCTTTGACGAGAACGACATTTTTATCTGCGATATAACGAACCAGTGCAAGATTTTGAACCGTTACGTTTTGATTACCTGTACGACCTGACATTTGAAGACCTTTGTAAACACGCCCTGGTGTTGTACCTGCCCCAATCGAACCAGGTAAACGATGATTTTTAGATCCATGCGACATAGGCCCACGATGATGACCCCATCGGCGGATACAACCCATTGTTCCTTTACCGATTGATTTACCTGTAAAGTTCAAAGAAAGCCCTTGTGTTTCCAAGAAACTCAAATCCACCTTATCACCGACTTTATAAGATAAAGCCTGCTCTTTCGATACACGAAACTCTTTTAAAGTACGAAACAAAGGCAATTCATTTTTAGTTAAATGACCTTGCTCTGCCTTGGTCAAGTGTTTTTGCTTGGCATCAATCACACCCACCTGAATGGCATTATAACCGTCTTTTTCCTCAGTTTTCACTTGAGTAACAGTCATATCCAAAACCAAAACGGCAGTTACAGCGATAGCGGACCCTGTCTCATCAAACACCTGAGTCATACCGAGTTTCTGTCCAATAAATCCAGGAGTAGCCACAACTAATCCCCTTTCAATTTAAATCAACTTAGATCCCACAAGGTATGGTGCATACCTGTAGAATACACTTACTAAACTAGAGCCTCACTTCAATTTCAACCCCAGCTGGTAAGTCAACCTTACTGAGTTGACTTACCAAATCTGCACTAGGATCTTGAATATCGATGAGACGCTTATGCACACGAATTTCAAAGTGTTCTCTTGAGTCTTTATTCACATGAGGTGAACGCAAGACGCAAAAAATACGACGACGAGTCGGAAGGGGAATAGGCCCAACGAGCTTAGCATTCGACGCTTTCACCACTTCAACAATTTTACTTGCTGACGTATCAATCAAACGATGATCGTAAGACTGCAAACGAATACGAACGCGATTTTGTTTTTGATTAACTTGCTTTTGAGCCATCATTCCTTTTTAACCTTCTTAACATTGAGTATCGTAAACGATACAGTAATTTATTCGATAATCGTATCTACAACACCCGCACCAATGGTACGGCCACCTTCACGAATCGCAAAACGCATACCCGCTTCAATGGCAACTGGCGTCAATAGCTCAACCGTCATAATAACGTTATCCCCCGGCATCACCATTTCGGTATCCGCAGGAAGCGTAATAGAACCTGTTACATCCGTTGTACGCACATAGAACTGAGGACGGTAGTTAGAGAAGAATGGCGTATGACGCCCCCCCTCTTCTTTTTTCAAGACGTACACGTTTGCCGTGAACTTGGTGTGAGGCGTGATGGTACCTGGCTTTGCCAAGACCATACCACGCTCAATCGTTGTCTTGTCAATACCACGCAACAACGCACCCACGTTATCACCCGCCTGACCTTGATCCAACAATTTACGGAACATCTCAACACCTGTTACAACAGATTTACGCGTATCCCCTAAGCCGATAATCTCAACTTCTTCACCGACTTTCACAACACCACGCTCGATACGACCCGTTACAACCGTACCACGACCCGTAATGGAGAAAACATCCTCAATCGGCATCAAGAATGGCATATCTAATGGACGCTCAGGCGTAGGAATCTCCGCATCAACCGCATCCATCAAATCCCAAATGGTATCCACCCACTTGTCTTCACCACGCTTGAGCTTTGGATTTGCCGCCAAGGCTTCTAACGCCTTAAAGCCAGAACCTTGAACGATTCTTGCATTGTCGCCATCGAAGTTGTACTCACTTAAGAGTTCTCTCACTTCCATATCCACCAATTCAATCAATTCAGGATCTTCCACCATATCGCATTTGTTCAACCAAACCACGATATTAGGCACCCCAACCTGACGAGCCAGCAAAACGTGTTCGCGCGTTTGAGGCATAACCCCATCCGTTGCAGCCACAACCAAGATAGCACCATCCATTTGAGCCGCACCTGTAATCATGTTTTTGACATAATCGGCGTGACCTGGACAATCCACATGAGCATAGTGGCGATTGTCAGTTTCATATTCAACGTGAGCTGTTGAAATAGTAATACCACGAGCCTTTTCTTCAGGGGCAGCATCAATCTCATCAAACTTTTTAAAGTCTGCATAACCTACCGCTGCCAGCGTTGCTGTAATCGCAGCCGTTGAAGTCGTTTTGCCATGATCAACGTGGCCAATTGTTCCAACGTTGACGTGAGGCTTTTTACGTTCGAATTTTTCACGAGCCATCATCATAAAATCAAATCTCCTTTAGCATTGGGCCCAGAAAGGATAAAACTTAAAGTGCGATTTTTTAACGAAACTGCACGCAATTTCAATTAAATCATTACACCTTAATATGATTCTATTACATCAAACATAAAACACAAGCCTTAATGTTTAATGAATAGCCAACGGAACCCTAAGTTACACATGATTATGCTTTCTATTTACACCCAAAGATAAAAAAGACTCAAGTCTTTCTTTTATGACGTATCCATTTGTATCAAAATGTATCGTTTTGTAACGAAAGGTGCATCAAATAGCACAGGATTTGTTTAAGTGGGCTTAATGCCCTCGAAAGCCATGAAGGCTTTTTAATGTATCCCTTACTTTATATAAATGATTCTAAGAAAGGAATCCACTTATGTTAAATTTAGTGTCCCCACTTCGTCTTACCCCCCCCCCCCAGCAGTACAAGGCG
>CAZDMD010000040.1:0-14456 GCA_964506805.1 uncultured Vampirovibrionales bacterium
ATCATCGTAGCGACAAAGTATAGGCACTGTACGGGAATATATTTAATCGACTATAACTACGTTGATGTAAGAAGTAGAATCTATCTTCTTACATCAACGAGAAACGTTTTAAAAAAGCGAGTTCCCACGTCAAACGCTTGTATGCACCTTAAGCGAATGGAATTGTCTTCGCTTGATTCGATAGCTCAATTAACAACCATCTGAAAATAATCTAAGTGTTTCGTCTAACCTACGGTTTAAAAAACTTTCAAGGTGGCTATAATGAACTTATGCAAAGTTTCAATCAACTCTTACAACAAGTCGCACAACAAATGGGACTCCATGAAAAAGCCAAAGAATTTGGCGTGCTACATGTATGGAAAACCATCGTTCCTCAAGCATTTCAAGCACATTGCCGAGCCGAATCGATCTATAAAAAAGGCAATGCTTACTTTCTACGAGTCAAAGTAAACTCCCCTAGTTTAGCATCAGAACTTTCGTTTGAGTTAGAAAGTCTGCTTGAAAAAATAAATGCCTACACCCCCCAAACAGGGATTCATCTCGCAGGGATTGAGCTACGAGTCGGCAAATAACGCAAAAAGGGATACCTCATTAAGGAGGCATCCCTTTTCCGCAAGCCTTAAACCAAACGTGCTTTACAAGTGCTTTTCCAGTAAACCCACGATGTCCCCTTTCGGTTTCACGCCAATGGTTTGATCGACGAGTTGACCGTCTTTAAACACCACCATAAAGGGAATGCTTGACACGCCAAACTTTTGAGCCAATTCTGGGTTTTCATCCGTATTGACTTTGGCAATCGTCGCACGACCGTCGAGTTCTTTAGCGGCTTCCTCTAAAATCGGAGCCAAGGAACGACAAGGCCCACACCAAGGGGCCCAAAAATCCACGAGAACCACACCGCTTTCAATCGTGGCATCGAAATCGGTTTTGGTTAATTCTTTTAATGCCATGGGAATTCATCCTTTCACAGGTCAGAAGCATCATTTGCTTCACACTAATAGACAAGAAACGAAAGGTTTCTCTATAACAAAATTATCATAGCACAAAAGGTAACATTTTTTGAATAAAGTTTAGCATCCTTTAAGAAATCGGATCGGTAAAAACGCATCGGGGATTTCGTGATAAAATAGGGGGAAGAGATACCGCATCGCATGAAGAAGGAGTTGACACTATGACGAGTTATACCACACTAGAGGTTCAGAACTTCAAAGGCATCCGAGAGATGACGTTAGACGGCTTGGGCATGGTGAATGTGTTTGTCGGGGACAACAACGTCGGCAAGACCTCCGTTTTGCAAGCGATTGCAGTAGCTAAAAATACGGAAGGCGTTCCTTCAGATTTTATAAGTCGTTATTTAGATGATGAAATCCCTTTCAAAAATCAAGTCGATTATAACTTGTCATTATTTGGAACAGCAACAAGACTTAATTTAGCGACTTTTAATTATCAAAAAAACAGTAAGCTACCTGTCAAGATAAACATGGTTTCACTTTCAGAGAAAGAAAATGAAAAAATCACTATAACTCAAGAAGGAACAGAGGCTGTAAAATTTAATATAGAAAAATCTCGATTTGTCTATGGTACGTATTCTGCTTTTGTTGAAAATGATGAAAATGAATCACTAAGTAGTGTAAATATCAATCCTAGTACACTTTATTATTCCAGTGTACTGTTTAAAAAAAATGTCTCTGACCCTGAAGATGTTCACTTTACAAACTATATTTCTACCGATCTTTATTTTTATGAGGCTTTAGCAACTAAGTTTTTTGATGTACTGGAACGAGACAATCCTCTTGTTTGCGATAGAATCGTTGACGAACTCAAAAAAATACAAAAAGATTTAATCAGAATTAAGGTAACAAATGGTGTTACGGAATGTTACTTGCGTTCTTCTGAAAAATGGTTGGCTTTAAATGCGATGGGTGAAGGCTTCGTAAAGTTTTTGGGCTTACTGGTTGCGATACAAGAATCTAAGGCGAGTGTCCTCCTCATCGACGAGATTGAAAACGGCTTTCACTGGAGCGTCCAAAAGGACATGTGGCGGATGATTCTACAAGCCGCCAAAGACGACGGCACACAGTTTTTCATCACCACGCACAGCTACGAGGTGCTGGAGTCCTTAAACGCCGTCTTGCAGGAAATCACTGCCGAATGGAAGGGAGAAAATGCACAAAACTACAAAGAAGTTTTAAACACGGAATGGGATGAAGACGGTGAATTACAAAGTAAAATCCTAGTAGGTGAATCTCAACAAGAAGTGGATTTGGCGTGTGTGTTTAAGTTGGTTAAAAGTGATTCAGACAAAGTGACACCTTTTAAATATATGGGTAAAAAGCTGGAAACCTTTATTCGCCTTAGAGAGGAATTAAGATAATGCCTGATTCTTCTTCCGAAATGCTTAACAGTAAAATACTCATTTTAGTAGAGGGTAAAGACGATGTTTCATTTTTAACAGGTTTTCTCAAAGCAAAAGGTTTGAGTGAGTTTATTAAACCTAGTGAAAGTGATTTAATAAGCGATGATATTTATGTTCAAGAACAGGGTAGTATTTCTAGTATCCCGCCTAAGCTAGACACACTCCTTGAAGTATTAAAAGCTAAGATTGACGAAATACTTGCAACGAAAGAAGCAAACTATGCCGACTGGACAAATGAAGAAAAAGAAGCTGCCTCTAAAAAATTAATCACCAATTATGTGATTGTTTTGGTTGATTCCAGTAATAAAGAAGATGAAAAACAAATTCAAAAAATCAAAAAAACTCTGCAAAAATTTAAATTTCCTTGTCCTAACGAAAATGATATAACACAAGAAAAATCTAGTTTAGTACAATTTGGATTGTATGTATTAAAAGATGAAGAAAACAATTATAATGACCTTGAAAGTATTGCCATTCACACGTTAAGAAAAAATATCAAAATCAAAAAAAACAAACAAGCAATTGAAATTAATAGTTTTAACGTCAAAGTGGAAAAAGTTTTAGAAAATTTCCGAAGTACAAGTGAACAACAAACATTAGATATTAGTCATAAACAATCTAAACGAGAATTAGCCGTTTGCCTAGCCACTTTCCCTAAATATAAAAGTAATCCCAGATATATTATGGAAGATTGTTTTACAGACTATTTTAATATACAACATCCTGCATTTACGCCTTTAAATAAATTGTTAGACGATTTAAATGAAAAATATCAATTATTCGATGATAAAGTAGACAACACCCCAAATGCACAAGACTAAACCCTCCCCCCTACTCGATGCCTTGAAATCCCACACCCTGCTGTGCGATGGAGCGATGGGAAGCCAAGTCCAAGCTATGGACTTGAGCGTCGAAGTCGACTACCTGAACTGCGAAAATTGCACCGAAATCCTTAATAAATCACGCCCCGACTTGGTGAAACAAATCCACCATAGCTACTTAGACGCTGGAGCGGACTGCATTCAAACGAATAGCTTTGGCTCGTCCACCATTACCCTTGGCGAATTTGGACTAGAAAACGATACCTTTGAACTCAGCCGACTCGCTGGCACGCTCGCTCGAGACTGCGTAGAAGAAGTCACGCAACAAGACGGCAAGGCTCGCTATGTGCTAGGTTCAATCGGACCAGGCACGAAACTGCCAAGCCTCGGGCATATTGGCTATCACGACTTGCTGGCTGGCATTAAAACCCAAGCCCAAGGCTTGCTGGCTGGTGGGGTTGATGCCTTTCTCATTGAAACCTGTCAAGATACCCTACAAATCAAGGCGGCGGTGGAAGCCTGCAAGCAAGCAAGATTGGCGCATCACGGCGATGTGTACATCCCGATTTTTGTGCAAGTAACGGTTGAAACGACAGGGACGCTCCTCGTGGGGGCGGATATTAACGCCGTTATGGCGATTCTTTCTAGCCTAGAGGTGGATGCCTTGGGGATGAATTGTGCCACAGGCCCTGTTGAAATGGAAACGCACCTGCAACAGTTGGCGGAAGGATGGGAGAAGTTCATTTTTATTCAGCCGAATGCAGGTTTGCCTTGCTTGAAGCACGGTAAAACGCATTACGATTTAACGCCTGAAGCACTAGCGACGCATCTTGAGCGGTTTATCGGCAAATACAAGCTCAATCTCATCGGCGGATGTTGTGGCACCACGCCAGCCCACATTCGTGCCTTGGATGCGATGCTTTCTTCGATCCCGCCTTTAGAACCCTCTCCCTTAGGGAGAGGGCAGGGTGAGGGAAACCACCAGCTCCAGACAAACACGAAAGTCCCTCCTCCTAACCTCCTCCCTAAGGGAGGAGGAACAGAAGGAGAGGGGGCAAGACCTCCCTTCCAAGCTCGACACATCGAAAAAATCCCGCAAGTCGCTTCCTTGTATTCCGCCGTGGATTTACGCCAAGAAAACGCCTATTTCGCCATTGGTGAACGATGCAACGCCAACGGATCGAAAGCCTTCCGAGACGCTCAAGCCGCCGAAGATTGGGACACTTGCTTATCCATCGCCTTAGAGCAAGAACGAGAAGGTTCGCACGCTTTGGATGTCTGTACCGCTTACGTCGGACGAAACGAAGTCGCTGATATGACCGCCTTTCTCACCCGCTTGCGAGGCAGTACGACGCTTCCTTTGGTGATTGATAGCACGGAATTGCCTGTGCTGGAATCTGCTCTTGCCTTGTATGGAGGCAAGGCGATTCTCAATTCAATCAACTTTGAAGACGGGCAAGATCCTGCTCACGCACGACTCAAACTCGTCAAAGCCCACGGAGCAAGCGTCATTGCTCTAACGATTGAAGAGGCAGGCATGGCGAAAACGACTGAAGACAAGGTGCGTGTCGCCAAGCGGTTGATTGATTTTTGCGTCGATGAATACGACATTCCGCATCACGATATTTTGATTGATCCCTTGACCTTCACTATTTGTACAGGCAATGAAGACGACCGTCCCTTGGGCTATTACACGTTGGATGCCATTGAACAGTTAAGCCAACTTTACCCTGATATTCAAATCATCTTGGGCTTGTCGAATATCTCGTTTGGATTGAATCCCACAGCTCGTAAGGTGTTGAATTCGGTGTATCTGCACGAAGCCGTTAAGCGTGGCATGACGGGAGCGATTGTACATGTCTCTAAAATTATGCCCTTCCACAAAATCGACGAAACTCAACGAGAAACCGCCTTAGACTTGATTTATGACCGCAATCACGACAAGGGCAATCCCTTGCAACGCTACTTGGAACTATTTTCAAATGTGCAGAGTTCAGGTATCAAAAAAGACCCTCTCGCTCACTTGCCTGAAGCGATTGAAGCACGGCTCAAGCAACGAATTATCGATGGCGTAAAGATTGATTTATCCCTTGATTTGGACAATGCCATGCAAAGCTATACGCCGTTGGAGATTATTAACACGCTACTACTCGACGGTATGAAAGACGTGGGGGAATTGTTTGGCAGTGGGCAAATGCAATTGCCCTTTGTCTTGCAGTCGGCGGAAACCATGAAGGCAGCGGTGGCGTATTTAGAGCCGTTTATGGAAAAAATAGACGGGCAGGAACAAGGCACAGTCGTACTCGCCACCGTCAAGGGGGATGTTCACGATATTGGCAAAAATTTGGTGGATATTATCCTGACCAACAACGGCTATAAAGTCCATAATTTAGGGATTAAACAACCGTTGGAGGACATCCTAAAGGCGGTAGAAGCGTATCAGCCTGATGCGATTGGGCTTTCAGGGCTTTTGGTGAAATCCACCGTGATTATGCGTGAAAACATGATTGCTTTACAAGAAAAAGACTTTAAAGTTCCTGTTTTTCTGGGTGGTGCAGCCTTGACTCGTCACTATGTGGAAGTCGATTGCTTTGAGGCGTATCCGCATGTGGCGTATGTGAAAGATGCCTTTGAAAGTTTGGCGATGATGCAGAAAATCGGCGAAGGCACATTTGAAGCCTATGTACAGGAACGTTATGCTAGTTATGCCGTAGAACCCTCTCCCTTAGGGAGAGGGCAGGGTGAGGGAAACCACCAGCTCCAAACAGACACGGAAATCCCTCCTCCTAGCCTCCTCCCTAAGGGAGGAGGAACAATAAAGACACCGCCCCCACAAAAAGCGGTGGATGAAGCCCTGTACTTGGGCGAAAGCTCCCCTGCGATACTTCAACCCACGATGGCTGAACTTTTGCCCTATGTGGATTTAAAAACCTTAGCGACTCGCAATTGGGGATTCGCTCCGCCTGAAGACGGCGAAAGTGAATCGGCGTGGCGTGAACGCTTGGATTTAGACGGCATCTTGCATCGAACGCTGGGGCATCCTGAGGTGGCGGAGGCGTTGAAGCCTCAAGCCGTGTGGGGTTTGGTGCAGGCGAAATCCCTCCTAGAACCCTCTCCCCCACTTTTTTTAAAGGGGAGAGGGCAGGGTGAGGGAAACCATCAGTGTTCGTCGGAGCAGTCCCTCCTCCCAGCCTCCTCCCTAAGGCAAGAGGATCAAGAGCCTCGACTCGCCCTTTATAAATCCCCCACGCACGACGAGCCTTTTGCAACGTGGGAAACGCCGATTGCTCCTATATGGGGCAAGGATGAAGCGTTAAGTCTGGTGCAAGGGGTTTCTCAAGAAGGCGACCCTATGGCGATTTTTGCCGTTACTTTGGGTGAAGACATCGCCGATTTAGCAAGGATTTGGTTTAAGGCAGATCGCTATCAGGATTATTTGTTTCTACACGGCATTTTAGGGGAACTCACGCAAGCCATGATTCGCTGGCTAAAAGCGGAGGTCATTTTACCGTATGGTACTGGCACGCCAAGCATTCACTTGGGGGCAGGGGCGAGCCATTTGCCTGATTTACGCACGCAAGTCGCTATTTTGGAGGCGTTGCAGACTGAACGCCTAGGCTTGCACTTTGTAGAAGAGGGATTAACCCTTAGCCACGAAGATTCCTCGACGGGGCTATTGCTGTGGAATCCGCTCTTGGCATCGGCGGGGTGGTAGATTATGGAGGAAATGAAGTGAACAATTTTGGAGACTATTTGATTTTTGTTGATGAGTCAGGCGATCATAATTTAGGTGCGTCTATCAATTCAACATTCCCTGTTTTTATTTTAATGTTTCTCGTTATTAAAAAATCAGAATATGTTCATAGCGTTGTACCCGCTTTTCAGAGTCTAAAGCTAAAGTACTGGGGACATGACCAAGTTGTTTTTCACGAAAGAGATATTCGTAGGAAGGTTGGAGCTTTCAAGATTTTTGAAAAATCTCCGAATGTAGAAGAGTCCTTTTTACAGGAAATTGAAGTATTGCTTTCTAAACTTAATTATGCTTTATTCCCTGTTGTAATCGACAAACTAAAACATCAAGAACGTTATATTAGTCCCGAACATCCATACCATCTCGCCTTGGAGTTTGGTATGGAACGTATCCATCGTTTTCTTATCAATCATCAACAAATTAACAAAACCATTACAACCATTTTTGAAAGTCGTGGAAAAGTTGAAGACAAAGAATTAAAGTTAGCTTTTTTAGAGTTATCGAAAAAGAAAGGTCGTTACGCTGATTTTCAAAGCCTAGATTATCAGTGTTTGTTTGCTGACAAAAAAAGCAATTCAACAGGATTGCAAATGGCGGACTTAATGGCGAGACCTTATGGTTTAAGTTATCTAAGACCCGAACAAAATAATAAAGCCGTTGAAACGTTTAAAACAAAAATACACATCGCTAAACACTTTCCCTAAAAAACAAAAGAGATTCGCACAAATACGAATCTCTTTTGTCGACTGGGATAACCCCAATCCTTGATTGTATTATAACAAAGTAATTGACAAATAACAAGTGTTTCCTCTTTGTGTATGAAAATATGTTACAGTTATGACTTTTATTCTTGCCTATAACGGCTTTATAAAAAAGAATCGTTATCCTGAACACAGATGAGAACCCCCTGACAGGAGTCTCCACTATGGCATCGGTGGGGTGGTAGGAAGGGAAGGAGAGTCAACGACCCGCCACCATGTTTTTGACATTACCCTATTCTTTTATGCCCTTAAAAGTGGAAGCCGAAAAACCCATACCACTAGATTCAGGAGCCTTTCCAATAGAAGTATCATAAGGTGTTTGGTTATTTTTGAATATGGCTACAACTCACCGATTGTCTTGAGCAACTACACCCCCAAGCACCCTTGCGACCTGGCAAATGGGGTTCAATTAAAGCCCAATCTTTGTCTGAAAGGTCATGTCTACGATGTGCATCAGTCATTAAAATACCCTCCTTATCATAAAAAAGGATACCCTCTCTTTTGAAATTTGTAAACTCTTGACGACACTATATAGATTTTGTGTTTTAAGATGTTTTCGTTATAATGTGTAAAAAACGAGGTTGTCATAATGCTAGATTCTAAAACCCCTGCTACTCTTGAATTTAAAAACGGAGCGTGTTATTTGCTCGAACAACGAGACCTGCCCGCCGAAGTTCGCTATGTTAAAATTGAAACCGCCCCTCAAATGGCATCCGCCATTACGGATATGATTGTGCGAGGTGCACCCGCTATCGGGATTGCCGCTGCCTATGGCGTGGTGCTTTCCGTTCAATGTGCCATTGCCGATGCAGGTACGGCGTGTGATGACATCACCGCCTTTGAAACGATTGAAAGAGACTTACACGCCCTCAAAGAAAGTCGTCCCACGGCGGTGAATTTGATGTGGGCGGTTGATCGCATGCACGCCTTACTCAAAGACTTGATACAAGTGAAAGAAACGAGATTGATTGAAGCCTTGCCGCTTTTAGAGCTGGAGGCTCGACGGATTCATCAGGAAGATATTGAAGCCAATATCGCCATGGGCAAACATGGGGCGGTTTTGTTTCCTGTTGAAGCTCGAGTACAGACGCATTGTAACGCAGGGGCTTTAGCCACTGGAGGACACGGCACGGCTTTGGGTGTTATTCGAGAAGCCTATGCACAAGGACGTTGCAGTGAAGTGTACGCCGATGAAACCCGCCCTCGTCAGCAGGGGTCAAAGCTCACCGCGTGGGAATTGATGCAAGAAGGCATTCCTGTAACCGTGGTAACAGATGGCATGAGTGGTTTTATGATGAAGCAAGGCATGGTGGATGTCGTCATTACGGGGGCGGATCGTATTGCCGCCAATGGTGATTCCGCTAATAAAATCGGGACGTATAACTTGGCACTGGTGGCGAAAGCACACAACATTCCCTTTTATATCGCAGCCCCAAGCTCGACTTTTGATCCTAGCTTAGCGAGTGGTGATTTAATCCCCATTGAGTTACGCTCTCGGCAGGAAGTCTTGTGTACAGGGGGGATTTATACCGCTCCTGAAGGGGTGGGCGTGTTTAATCCTGGATTTGACGTTACCCCTGCGGAACTCATTACGGCGATTATAACTGAAAAAGGCGTGTTTTTTCCAACGTTTTATTTTTCTCAAAACTTTGATACCACCGTCACCCCGACAGAAGTCAACCTTATTTCCAGCACTTAAACTATAAAGGATATTCAACACATGCAAGCCCTCGAATCGAAACAAGATATTCAAGTTCAACGTACCCTGAAAGTCAAAACCTTGCTCACCGACGCCTTTCGAGAAACGGCGAATCGTGAACATACCAGTGAACTCCAAAAAGTGGAAGAAAGTATCCACGAATTGAGAAATTTAGCACAAGAACGGCTGAATGAAATCATGCAGTCTGATATAAGTGATGCGGATAAACAACTGGCTCAAGCCCATATTCAACAGCAGTTTGATCAAGAAGTCTTGGGATTACTCACCGCCAAACAAGAACTCTTGGCTCGTCAAGAGGCATTAGCCAAAGCCCCCAATGGGAGCTATATTAGCACAGGTGAAATTGAAGATTGGGTTACCCTCAAAGTAGGGGACAACATTTATGAGCGTCTTCGTGGGGCGGAAATTTTAGTGAAAGATGGCGTGATTACGGCCATTATGGGGTAAGGCGTGTGTCTGTAAACGAAGCAATCCACCCCAGTGCTGGTTATTTCCCTGATGAGCAAGAGTGGGTAGAAGTAGGAGAAGTCATCGGGTCGGTAGGCGTTACACGCACCGCTAAAATCAGCAGTGCCGATGCTTTGCCCGATTGGTTAGAGGGTCTTCAACGTCTATGGATGAGTTTCCCTGAAGGCAGGCTACCTAAGAAGAAGCAGGGGCAATGGCTGCATGTGGAATCTTGCACGCCGTTTGAGGCGTATAAATTGACGCTTGTGGCGAAGGAATGGCAGAGTCCTGAAGGGATTAAGGCGTGGCGAGGGGCGAAGTTGTTTATCCCTAAGGCGTCTTTACCCGCGATTGAAGCAGAAGACACCTTTCGCACCTTTGACTTGGTGGGTTTGAGTGTCTATATAGAATCCTGCGAAAGCCCTGTGGCGGTGGTAACGGCACTTTCTAGCTCGACTCGTCAAGAGGATGAACAAGTGTTTTTAGAGTTGACCATGCAGGCATCGGGGAAGCTGGTGTTTGTTCCCTTTGAAAAACATTTTGTTAAGTTGGTGGATTTAGCTGGCAAATCTT
The DNA here is from genome assembly GCA_964506805.1 of uncultured Vampirovibrionales bacterium. GTDB lineage: Bacteria > Cyanobacteriota > Vampirovibrionia > Vampirovibrionales > JAJTHC01 > JAJTHC01. Next base: position 10,490 of record CAZDMD010000040.1, read on the forward strand.
TATACTTACAAGGCTTAGATGATTTTTTACAGGAAGAAAATACGGTGATTGAAAAAGCCGCTAAAAAATTGACGCCATATGCCAAGCGAAAGTTAAAACGTCAAGCCGAAAAAGAAAAGAAAGCCCACCATGAAATCCCCGACTCTCCTTCGATTTAAAGTGCATATTCACGATACTGACTGCTACGGTGTCATGTGGCACGGCAACTACCTGAAATGGCTTGAACAAGCCCGAGATGCCGTCATGGTAGAAGCGGGTTTAGACTTGCAAGTGCCTCAAGAAGGCTATGTGTATCCCGTTGCGGAACAACAGGTGCGGTTTCGTAAGCCTGCCAAATTGCGTGATGTGCTTGAAATCCGTACGACGGTGGAAGTAAAATCCCCCCGATTGATTTTTTCGCAACCCATTTTCAGACTCGACGTTGATGGCAATGAAACCTTGATTTATGAATCCACAACCGTTTGTGTGGTGTGTGATGCTAATTTTAAGCCGTTTCGCCGAATCCCTGCAGAAATCGAATCCGCTCTTTTATAACGAAACAAGTGGCACATTATTATTTTGAGATGACTTTATACGGGTGTTAGCCTTCTATAGAAACCTCTGTAAAAGTCCGTCCCCTCTCCTTGAGTCGCACGCCTCGCCGATGGCGGGCTACGCTAGAGAGAGGAGGGGGTGTCGAAACCTAGTGTTTACCTCTACTCCCCACCCCAACCTTCCCCTTAAAGGGGAGGGAGTAAGCCCTCTTTTAGGCTTTTTTGAGGCTTCTATAGTGTTTTATGAAACGGATCTTCCCATGACAAACACCTCGACTTTCGACTCTCCACAACTCGATTTATTTTCGCTGAAGCGTCGCATTTTAGAACAAAATATCCTGCAAACCCTTCAAACAAAATCCGAACATTTCGCCACGGAAGCCCTTGTTCAAGAATTTGGGGAGCCTGTTGCAACAGAATTGATGCACCGTTATCCCTTTTTGTATCGGAATATTGTGCAAGCGTTGCAGAATGAAGTGTCGTGGTCAAGCGATAATGTGATACCGTTTCCTGTCGTCGTAGACTAAATAGGAATTGCCTGCTCGGTTTGGGCATCAAAAAACTGAGCATCCGTCCAATTAAAACCGCAAGGCATCGTATCTCCCAATCTACCCGTTACTTGCCCTGTAAAGGGTAAGTAAGACACCACCTGATAAGCCACCTGTTCTGCCGTACTAAAACGAAGCGTCTGAAACGCCCCATGCAATTCCCGATGCTGTAAGACAAGCGTCATCATCACCTCTCGTTCCGCCGTTGCGATATGTTCAGGGCGAACCCCCACCAAAACCTCCGATTGATTCACTCGTTCAAAGGCTGTTTCTAAACACATACGCGTCTCGCCTGAGCAAGGCACGGACTCTGAAATAAGCGTTTCATCCTGCGTCCACAGTTGATAGCTCGTGTCGTGTCGCTTCAAGCGTAAAAAGTTCATTTGCGTCATAAAACGGGCGACAAAGACATTCGCAGGGGATTGGTACGTCTCAATCGGGGAGGCAAACTGTGCCACCTTCCCCTTGTTGAGTACCACGATTTTATCCGCCAAAGTAAGTGTTTCCGTGTGGTCATGGGTTACATACAACGTGGTTGCCCCTAGCTGTTGATGCAAGGCTTTCAGCTCGTGCCTCATATGTTGACGCAACTGGGCATCTAAATTAGAAAGCGGTTCATCCATTAAAAAGAGCTTAGGATTCCGCACAATGGCTCGCCCTAAGGCAACACGTTGACACTGCCCCCCACTGAGTTGAGCGGGTTTTCGCTTCAGTAACCCCTCCAGTCCTAGCATATTCGCCACATGCGATACCTTTTCTTGGATTTCCGCCTTCGGGGTTTTTCGCATCTTTAAGCCAAACGCCATATTGTCATAGACATTCATATGCGGATACAACGCATAATTCTGAAAGACCATCGCTAAATCCCGATCTTGCGGGGCTTTATTGAGGATGCTTTGCCCTTGGAGTTGCACGTCGCCTTGCGTGGGGGTTTCTAGCCCTGCAATACAGCGTAATAAGGTGGATTTGCCGCATCCGCTAGAGCCAACTAAGACGATGAACTCCCCTTCTTCGACATCTAAATGAATATCCTGCAAGACAGAAGTGTCTCCAAATTGTTTGTCGAGGTGTTGAAGGCTCAAATACGGCATGGGGGTGAATCCTAAAACTCATTTTTTTAGATTTTATCACAAAAAAACTGGTCAAAGTGTTAAACTTGACGTAAAATAATTAAAGCAACAATTTATCATTGAAAGTTAAATACCTATGATGAACGCCCAGCCCTCTACGCAAGAGGCTTTATTCCCTGAAGAACGCCCGAGTATTTTTTCCTCAGACTGGCGAAAAGAAGTCCGTATCCCTGATGTAAGCGAATCTGATGCGTTATTGCAAGCCGTGCGTCAACAGTCTCGTCCCTTTGAAAAACTCAAAGAAGCCACTTTGTTTATTGGAGAAGAAACCGAAGCCTATGAAACCGCTCAACGTTTGATTGAAGAAGACGAGCAACTCAAACAACTCACGGATAAAGAAAAGCAAATTTTAAGACGAACCCTTACGGGTTCACTCAAAAACGAAAATACACCTTTAACCCAAGAGGCTCTTGCAGAAATGCAAATGGGTGTAGAGTCTCCTTTAGAGTCGGATGATTATCTGCTAAAAACCAGTGCTTTGATTGCCGTTAAAGTCGCCGAGATTTTGAATCGGGAACGTTTTCTGCACGATGCCTTTCAAGTCGGTGATATTCAACTGGAAAAGCAAATTTTGGCAAATCAACTTTTAAATGTATTGAACGAAAACAAGAAATTACGTTTGGCGCTGTCTGAATGCCAAGCCGAGCTAGAGCGTTTTCAGCCTGCTGGTTTGGGTTTGTATAAAAAGAAGGTGGAATCTGAAAAGAAATGTTAAGAAAATCAAAAGTTTTCTTAATTTTCTCTAAATCTTCTTCATACTGAAAAGATAAATCATTTTTCGTTGAGCGTGCATTTTAGAATTATTTGAGATTATTCACATGATGTTGAGATTGAATCCTTAAGAAAGACCTGCCTTTATGCCCACTGATGCTCCCAATACTTCTGCGGTTACTCAAGAACACCTTAAACACGTGTTTAAGATATTGCCTTTGCCTCTTTTTGTAAGTCCCTTTGGCGACTTGGAACGTCCTATTTTGGTGAATCCTGCTTTGCAACACTTTGCAGATATGGAAACGGCGGAGGACTTTCATCTACCGAGTTTGTTTACGCTAGACAATTCAGGTGGTAAAAAGCAAAAGCAGTGGCACACCCTTTTACAAGAAGACTTACCCCTTGCCCTCACCTGCCGATGCCCCGAAAATCAGCGGTATAAAATCTCTTTGTATCCCTTGATGGTGGAAGAAAAGCCTCATATCTTAGGTGTTTTAAGCCTTTTTCAAGAAGATGTGGCACTCACCCAAGCCCACCATGATTTTGTCTCCATTATGTCCCACGAGTTTCGCACGCCACTCACCAGTATTCGAGGCTTTGCCGATACCATGCTTCACTACGGCGACAAGCTCGCCCCCGATCAACAAAGCCGATTCATCAAAATCATTCGTGAACAATCGGACAGACTTTCTCGTATGGTAGAGAATGTGTTGATTATCTCCAAACTCGGACAAGAACAAAAAGCACCACAAGCTCGCCCCGTGATTCTGAAAGACATTGTGCAGAAAGTCAATGGGGCTTTGCAAGGCAAGGGCGTGAATGTCGAAAAGCGTTTTGTGTTTGACGGCGTAGAAGATGCCAAAAGCGTGTGGGCGGATACCGATAGCTTAGAGCAAGTGCTACTGAATTTAATGGATAACGCCGTGAAATACTCCCCCGATGCCAAGCCTATTAAAGTGCAAGTGCAGGCGTGTAAAAAAGAACCGAATCGCTTTATGCGGATTGTGATTGAAGATGAAGGCGACGGCATCAACGAAGCCCAACG
>CAZDMD010000041.1:0-13913 GCA_964506805.1 uncultured Vampirovibrionales bacterium
TGATTGTTTTTATTAAAATGTAAGACTTCAGACGAAGCAAAGTTCTCCCCTTCCCTCCAGCTTCATCTGATTCTTATATGTTTCATTTAAACACCTGTAGAAAGAAGATAAAACAATGATTTCAAAAACGACCCTTTCCTCGAATCCCTCTCCACCTTATAGGTACTGGGGAACAAAGCCTCAAACGACTTCTAACAGTACGTTTCAAAATGAGACTTTTCAAAAGCCTCAAACGACTTCTTTGAATCCGCATTTAAATACGAGGGATTTTTTTCCAACAGCTAATGAACCTACACCTCGTTTTCTTGACAATAAGTCACACGGGACAAAGCCTGAAATACCGCGCTCATCCGACACGAAACCTCTAAGTACAACAGAAATTACACTTGGAGTGGGCGGTACTTTGAATCTCCCTACTGAAAGTCAAGTAACCGCTTTTACTCAAGAGGGCAACAGGATCACGATAACATTTTCCGAAACAAAAGAAGGTGGATCTAACGAAACTAAAGTAACCCTCCCTAAATCTGAATTAGAACGCGTTCTAGCTAGCTTAAGTCCTGAACAACAACAAACGATTAAGGATCTTCAGAATGAGAAGCCATCTACTGGTGAAACACCTAACGCCCCTAATACCCCTAATAAAACAGAAACTATATCACAGCTTAGGGAACGTGCATTTAAAGAGTACGAAGAAGCTAAGGCAGCTAATGGTGGAAAAGATCCAGGATGGCACCCTGATGAGTTGGGGCCTGGTAAAGTTGTAACGAAGCCTATTGAATTCACAAAATTAAATGAGAATACATACCAAGCCCCTCCTGAACTTCGAAATTCCTAAGGCTACATAAGGTTTCTTTCTTATAGAAACAAAACGGACACTGCTTACCGAGATAATCCCCTCTCTCTCCCATACAGGAGAGAGAGGGGGATTGAACTTTCTGCCTTTTTCATTTTTTAAACGTATCTAAAACCTATCCTATATTTTAATGCTCCCAATATACATCTAAAGGTGGTGTCTTGAAAGGTGTGAATTTGTCATGCTAAATATGGATGATAACTAACACGCTATTGAGAGAGAAAAAATATGGTACTTCATTCCCTTGCAGGGGTCGAACAACGGGTTCGAGCCATTGAAAGCACGTTGGGCATTGCAGACGATGAACTCAACATAACGCCTAAAGAGACAATAGAAGCGGATGCCTCCCTAGAATCCGCAGGCTCGTTTTCTGATCTTTTGAAAAACGTCATGAACGACGAAAAGCCGCCCCCTCCTGTCTCCGCAGGATTAACCTCTCTCAAAGGTTTGCAATTAGAACCGCTGGTAGAGCATTTTGCAGGTCAATCAGGCATTGCCCCTTCGCTCGTTAAGGCGGTCATTAAAGCCGAAAGTGGGGGAAATCCCAATGCCGTGTCTCACGCAGGGGCTTTGGGCTTAATGCAGTTAATGCCTGCGACCGCCAAGGGCTTAGGGGTGGAAAATCCTTTAAATCCTATGGAAAACATTGAAGGCGGCACTAAATATCTGGGGCAGTTGATGAAGAAATATCGGGGGAATAAAACGCTGGCACTCGCCGCCTATAACGCAGGTTCAGGAGCCGTTGCCAAATACGGAGGCGTTCCCCCTTATAAAGAAACACAAAATTACGTTAAAAAAGTATTGCAGTATGAAGAAAATTTAAAGTAAGGATGAACTACTTATGCTAAGAGGCATCTACACCGCTGCATCGGGCATGACCAACGTGCAACTCGCCACCGATACCCTTGCCAATAACATTGCCAATGTCAATACCACTGCCTATAAGGCACGCTATGTGCAGTATCAGGCGTATCCTGAAATTGCGATGTCTCGGGTGGATAGCAGTGGGACGGCGGAAGTGGGGAAGCTCACGACAGGGGTTGAAATTGTTGGGACACCTTTGCATATTTCTCAAGGGGCGTTGCAACCGACGGCTAATCCCATGGATGTTGCCATTGACGGCGACGGCTTTTTTGCGGTTGAACTGCCCAATGGTGAAATCGGCTATACCCGTAATGGTAAGCTCAAATTGAATCAAGCCAATGAATTAGTGGTAGATGGTGGCGTTAAAATTTTAGATGCCAATGGTTCGCCGATTGTGGTACAGCCTGATTATCGTAAGCTCACGATTACAGAAGATGGTACGCTACACACCGAAGCAGGGCAGGCCTTTGCTCGCTTAAAGCTGGTACGTTTTTCAAATCCTAAAGGGCTTCAAGCTCAAGGCGATTCTATTTATCGGGGCGAAAATCCCGTGGATATTCCACCAGGGCAAGGGGGTGCTATTATGCAGGGCTATATTGAACGTTCTAATACGAATGTGGTGCATGAAATGATTCAGAGTATTTCAGGCATGCGATTGTATGAAAGTCTACAAAAAAGCATCAATACCCAAAGTGGTACGCTCGGTAAAGCGATTAACGAATTGCGCTAGAATGTTAAAATAGGGGTATTGTCCTTCGATGCTAGAAACGAGGGGTGCTTCAAGTATTTTCCATTTCGGTGATGGACGTGAGTTCGGGACGTTTTATCTTGACTTCTTGTTCCACATGGCGGATGTGTTGCTTGTTATTTCTTGCCCAGAGTTCCGCCATAATAAGAGATAATAGCCCTAAGCGTGCCATATTCAACAAATTAAACCGATTGAAAATCCATTGCTCTGTGGCACGAGGAATCTCATTTTGTAGTTCTTCATGAACTTGTGTGCTGTTTTTCAACTGGCTTTTTGCCTTGATCCACTGGACGGATTCCTTCGCAAAAATCTTCAAAATCCCTAAAGGCGAATAAGGGGCTTCAATCCAACGATTCATTTTCTTAAAGAGGTGAAGTACGGGGGCTTTTTCACTTTTGGCAAAATGTGCAAGTCCTCTTAAACCCATAATTTGAATCCCTAATATCGCCGTAGCAATCCCAAAATTGAACTTAAAGGCTTCTCCTGTATGATGTGAACCATCGGTCGCATAATGTTTCCATTCAGGGTAAGTCTTCACCGTATAAGGGTGCGTTAACGTATTATGTGCTTCACGCACTTCCTCAGATTTATCATGTGCCGAGTCATGTTCAAAGTGTAGTTCATTTGCTACATAACGAGCCGTCTTCATTTGGTGATTCCCCAAGTGTCGGGACAGCAACAGCCCTGAAAGCCCTCCAAACGCACTGATTGTTAGGATTTGCCCGAACACACCTTGTGCGGAACGCTCCGACGCATGAATTTGATGAATCCCCTGTAATAAGAGCTTTAAAGGAATATGCTGCCATTTCGAGACACGTTCGGGATACCCCTTTAAAATACCAGATTTTTTAGCCAAAAAAGCAAACGGTACCGCTACCAAACTCGCTAAAGCCCCTGTTCCCAAGCCGAGTAGTAAGCCATCCATGAGGGAAAGCAGGCGATATTTTTTTCTATTTTCGATATAAGTCAGCAAATAAGCTTCTTCTTGAGTTTCCGCTTCAGTAGATTGACGTTCATTCGGCACAAACACGCTGTTAGAATCCAATAAAGAACGAGAAAAATGGGCGGTGGGAAGTAGAACGTTATCAATTAAGGCATCTTCGGGGTTGAGGCTTGACTCTACGGTTGATGTCTTCGGATTACCTTGAGACTCCGTAGGGGGAGGCTCATCGGTAGCCGTTCGGGTCGGTTTTAAATAGAAAGGCTGTGAAAGTCGCATGATAGTATGACATAGGGTTATAGGAGCAGTTGAAGGGGGGAAGAAGCCAAAAATAATTTACGTTTAATTTTATTTTAGCTTGAAAAGTATTAAATGTATAGCTTGAGTTCAATTGTAACAAACGCTCAATATATCAACGAAAACACGCACGAATCTTTTTAAGATTGTTTTTATACATATAGATGAAAAAATCTTAAATGCTTTTCTCTGCCTCTCGTGATTTCCCTGTTCAGAATTTCCTTAACACACACAACGCCGTTTGTATAATCGATTCTTAGCTGATTCCCTTTGCTTTTGGTTTTTTATATGAACGGCTTTTCTTTTTTTAGTTCTAGTCATTTTTTTCTCTCTCTCAGTTTATAATTTTAATGCCTTAATGAACAGTCATTAAGGTTTTTTTATGGTAGAATAAAATTGTTTTTTGAGAAGGAGTCTGAAAATTTTATGGATACGTTTGACGCCATTGAACAACGCCGTTCTATTAAGAACTACGATGCCACGCACCAAATGCCTGATGAAGAAGTGGAAAAACTGATGAAAGCGGTTTTACGCACCCCGACTTCCTTTAACATTCAGAACTATCGTTTTGTGGTGGTGAGAGATAAAGCCATTCAGCAGTCCTTAAAAGAAGCAAGCTGGAATCAGGCTCAAGTCCTTGAGGCTTCTGCGGTGGTCTTGCTCTGTGCGGATTTAAAAGCCCCTGTCAAAGATCCTAAACGCTACTGGTATCAAGCCCCCACCGAGGTGGCAGAGGCACTTTCAGGCATGACGCTTCAATTTTATGACGGCAAAGAAGAACTTCAGCATGATGAAGCCCTACGTTCTGTAGGAATGGCGGCACAAACTCTCATGCTGGCTGCCAAAGCCATGGGATATGACACTTGCCCCATGATTGGTTTTGAGCCTGAGAAAGTGGCGAAAATTATCAATCTACCTGCTGATCATTTAATCGGGATGATGATTGTCGTTGGCAAAGGAACAGCACCTGCTCGTGAGCGTTTTGGCCCACTGGATTATAGCGAACTCGTCTTTAAAAATAGCTTTTAGCGTTTTTTAAGACACGGGTACCACAAACGTTTTGGTTACAATAATATTGGGCATTTCGTAACGAATACGTCCAAATACAATGGTAATCAAATCTAGTACGCTAGGGTCTTGTTCTGCGATTTCGATACTAGGGGAGTTGAATCGTACTTGAAATTGGTTTTGAAAGTTAAAACAAGGGCTTTCACATTCAAAAGTGGTTTTGTCTCGGTATAGGCTTGGCATGGATTCATGTGCCATTTGTCGAGTATCGGGCGTCCAAGCGACAGGTAATGTATTCGGTGAGATTAAAACATTGTTTGCATTTGTTTTTTTGAAGGTTTCTCGATAAAGCAAAGAACCCGTTGGGTTGAGCGGGTCTTCTTCTTGACTATAACGCGTTACATGTGTTTTGCTTTCAAACATAATCCAACTGTTATTGACATTGTCCCACGCAATGCGATACGCTGCTTCTGCATCCCCGATAAAAAAATCAACGTATGTATTCAACGCCACCCGCTGATGAATTTTAATACGTTCATTCGTGCTTTTTTCAAAAGAGGATTTAATGAGCTGAATCATCGCAATGGAAACAACAGACATTAAGGCGAGAGAAACAAACATCTCGACGAGCGTGAACCCTTTGAATAGAGGGGCGTGGCATAAAGAAAAACGTTTTATCAGAGTCTTGAGCATCTTCGGATTTCCTGATTCAGCGACGTTACAGACACTTTCGACCAAAATCAGAAAAACTTAAATCGTTTGTTGAATCGTTTAAAGTGTATCAGTGGCTTTAATAGAAGCCAAAGCCTCCAACGCCCGTTGACGACCCTTGGCATGATCCACAATCGGGAAGGGATAATTTTGTCCCATGATAACGCCATATTGCTTGAGTTCATAGACATCCACCTCCCAAGGACTATGAATCAAAGAAGCAGGGACTTTCGCCAACTCAGGCACCCAACGACGGATATACTGCCCGTCTGCATCAAACTTTTGAGACTGCATGATCGGGTTAAAGACTCTAAAATACGGAGACGCATCCGCACCGCAACCTGAAATCCACTGCCAGCCCATGCTGTTATTTGCCAAATCCGCATCAATCAAGGTATCCCAAAACCAAGCCTCGCCCTTCTGCCACGGAATCAACAAATGTTTCACCAGCAAACTCCCCACCACCATCCGCACCCGATTGTGCATCCAGCCTGTTGCCCACAGCTCACGCATTCCCGCATCCACAAGGGGATACCCCGTCCGACCCGTTTGCCAAGCGTTCAAGAAATCGGCATTCATTTCCCAAGGGAAGGCTTTAAAGGACTCTCGTAACGGTTCACGAGGCATGGTAGGGTGATGATACAACAGGTGATGTGCAAACTCTCGCCAGCCCAGTTCCGAATGAAAATGCTGAATAGAGGCGTCTGCCGTAGTCCCTAGACCTTGATAGCGTAAATTTTGTGCTTGTTGAAAGACATCACAAACACTCATAATACCAAAATGAAAATAAGGCGAAAGTTTAGATGTGCCTCGAATCGCAGGGATATTACGATCATCCTTATAGTTTAAAATGGCGTGATGTAAAAAGGCATCCAAAAGGGCTTGTCCGCCCGCTTCGCTTAAATCCCATTCGCTCTGCATTTGCCGATACCACGGTAGACGAGGCATCAACTCAAGGGCATTGATGCTATTTTCAGGGAGGCGTATGGCTGAAACAGGCATCGAAAGAGGCATCGGTAAAATGGGACGCATCGCCGTTTCAAATTGTTTCACGCTTGCCTTCCAATACGGCGTAAACACCAAAAACGGCGTTCCATCTGCTTTTGTCCCTTGATTCGCAGGTTGAAGTAGGCTTGCGTTATAACATTTGAGTTCAATGCCTTCCGCTTCAAGTGCTGTTTTGAGTGTGGCTTCTAACTTACGTTCGCCATATTCCCAACGTTTTTCCGTATAAACACAAGTGGCATGGACGGTTTTCGCTAGTTCGACTAGGCTTTGCACGAGATTCGACACCTTCGCTACATACAAACGTTGCCCCGAATAACGAGATCGTATCTGCTCATCCAAACTCGCCAATGCCTGATGCAACGCCCATTGGCTTGCCCCCCCACGAGGGCGTGAATAGCGAGAATCTGCTTCATAAAGAAAGACAGGCACAACAGAGGAGGCGTGTTCACAAGCCAAATGAACAGGGGGATTATCCTTTAAGCGTAAGTTTTGCCGAAACCACAAGAGAGCCGTCATGTCCACATCCTTCTAATCAACCATTCAATTGTAGCACAGGTGTTTTCGATTGTTTTGTGTCTTTTCTCATAAAAGAGACGGTGGTATTTGAGCCTCTTTCCACAAAATAGCTTTGGAAACACTTTGCTCCAAAACGTCCCACGGTAGGCATTCGTGTTCGAGGCGTTCTCTTTCCCCATACCACGAGGCACTCGGAAGTATCACCCCTTCTCGTTCAAGTTCTTTCATGGCACGGTTCACATGACCGTGCGTTCCACCCAATACGGTAAATCGTTCTAGGAAAGGTGCTAAACGCCTATCCCCACGACTCACCATCGCTTGAAAGGTATCCCACTTGGGGGAAGACGGTCTAAATTCAGCGTGATGTACAATACCCTTCTGCAAGAATGCCATGCGTTTTTTAAGTTCACTGGTGGAAAGTCGAGGCATCCATTGAAAAGGTGTCCATGCTTTGGGGACAAAGGTCGAACAGCCTAAGGACAGTTTGAGCCGGGGATGAGCCTTGTGTAAAGCACGAATGAGATCGATGCTTTCCTGTAGATGATCTTCCGTTTCATCAGGCAAGCCCACCATGTGATACAACTTCAAGCCCTTTAAGCCTGACGCTGCCACGAGAGCCGCCGCTTCAAAAATCGTATCTTGTTTGAGGTTTTTATTGATACGCCTTCTCAACCACGGTGAACCACTTTCAATGGCAAGCGTTACGTTGGTACTGCCACTTTGAGCCAGCGTTTGACAAATCTCTAGGGTGAGGGTATCGGCTCGTAAGGCACCGAAACTGACTCTCACGTTTTCTTTTTGACGAATAAACTCACACAGCGTGTGGAAATCAGGGTGATCGGCAATTAAAGCACCCACTAAACCGATTTCATTACTGTATTGCAGACCGTATTCCACCGCCTGCATTAACGCCCCCAAACCTGCGGGTCGAGCGGGTAAAGTCGAATAGCTCGCCAAACAAAAACGACACCGATGCGAACAGCCTCGCATGACTTCAATCAAGTAGCTTTTCCCAAAGACGCTTGCCTCACTCAAAATCGGAAGTGTCGCCACCTCAAACTCAAGCCCTTGAAAGGCTTGACGCTTCACTTTTTCAGGCACACCTAGCGTATTCGGTGTAATAGAAATAATTTCTTGCGTCTGCTCGTCATACTGCACGTCATACAAAGACGGCACATAGACCCCTTCCACCGATTGAGCCAAAGACACCAGCCTTTCTCGCTTGGCAAGATGCCTCGTCGCCTTCAAATGACGCATCGCCTTCAGGAGCAGTTCTTCGCCGTCTCCAATCAGGAAAAAATCCAGGAAGGGGGCGTAAGGCTCGGGGTTGGTCGAAGGCACGGGCCCTCCTGCAAAGACAAGGGGAAAGTCTTCGCCTCGATGATCGCTTCGCAAGGGAAAACCTTCGGCGTGAAAACAGCGTAAAATCTCGAGAATATCCAGTTCAAAGGAAAAAGAAAATCCCACGACTTCCGCTTCTTTGAGATGAGCCGTCTTGCCGTAGTCTTCCGTCGAATAGCGAATCGGGGAAACTTCGGGGGATTGATCCAGCCTCTCAAAGAGCATTAAATAGCCCAAGCTCGCCATGGCGATACTGTAATTAGCAGGATAACACCACGCCACTTGCAAGGCATCAGGCAAGGTGGGGGTTTCTACTTTATAGAGATACGTTTCTTGTGAAGGAGAAACGGGGGCAGTCTTTTTCATGCTAAGACTTTATCTGAAATACGTTTTCAGATAAAGTCTATGGCAATCAAATTTTATAGATACTTCGTAAAGGGCTAGATTTTAAAATCTATCGGAGGAGTCAACTGTTCTTTGGTTAAATCCTTAGGATTAAGAAAGTCCCAAGTAGAATTTAAATCTGATCTAAAGGAAGGTCTTGTCAATTCGGGCTGTGGAGGCTGCGGCCCTTTCAATACACCTGACTCCAAAGCGTTTTTAAATTCAACCTTAGAGATAGACCCATCCTCTCCTGCAATTTGATCAAATTTGGCTTTTAAATCTTGTAGTGGTTTTTTGTGGGGGCTAGAAGCATCCAACTTGTTGAAGAACTCTTCAAATTTGGATTTGTCAATATCTCCTGATTCATTGACACCTGTCATACTAGAAAGTTTATTAAATAAATCATCTGAACTTGGAGGCTGTGGCTTGGGGGGTCTTGAGTTGCCAATTGAATCAAATCTATTATTTTGAAAACCACCTACTGAATTAATATTCATATCGTCATCTCCTAATAACAAAGTTAAATCCATTCACACACTGAATAAAATTTAACCCTGTTTTATTTTGAATGAAGCTAATTCAATTCTGTATCATCCGAAGGTGTAGATAGTATAACTGATTTTAAAATACGGTTTTCATCCTAACCAGTCGTTTAATAAGTCTTACACAAAAAGAAAACCGCTGGTTTTCGTAAAACACCCAGCGGCAAACCCAATTTGACCAGATAAAAATAGAGAGGAAAACTCAAATAAAAAATGACAACGAGAGGAAAATAAAAGATAAAATCGTTCTTGCATTTGGCAGTTATTTTTATACCTTAATAAAATAAAAACAATCTTAAAGTATGCCTTTCTGTTACATGTCTATTTACAATGTCTGGTTTTGTTTGAAGTAAACTAAAGAGGTATTTCCTTAAGGACAAGAGAAAGGCAAGAAAATGGCATTTTTAGGAATCGGCGTTGCCAACAGTGTCTCGCTTTTTCGCATGGGGCTTTGTTTTGTGGTTGTTGCTTTATTGTATAGTGCAACATCCACCGACTACACCACCGCCTTTGCCTTGACGCTTGCCATTATCTGGATGGATGGACTCGACGGCTACTTGGCTCGTAAACTGGGTGAATCCTCGCCTTTGGGAGCCGTGATCGATATTTTAAGCGATCGGGTGGTTGAGCAAATTTACTGGATTACGTTTGCCGTCTTCGGGTGGATTCCCTTGTGGATGCCTTTAGTCGTAGTGATGCGAGGCGTGTGGGTCGACGGCTTACGAGGGCTTGCCCTACAACAAGGTTACACCGCCTTTGGCTCTACCAGCATGATGCAAACATGGTGGGGCGTACTACTCGTGAGTTCACGCTTTAGCCGTTGGACGTATGCCGCCACCAAAGCCCTTGCTTTTTCTGTGATGATTTTGGCACATCAACCCGCCGATGACGTGGCGTGGGCGACATCCTTGACGTGGCTTAAACCCTTTGCCAATACCTGTGCGTGGATTGCCCTTGTCTTTTGCGTGGTGAGAGGTTTACCCGTCTTGATTGAGAGTCGCCATTTTATGCACGCCTCCACCCTCAAGGAGAAAACGGTATGAGTCTTGCCACGACTCCCAAGCATCCTACACGAGACGCTCAAACCGTGTCCTTCTTTACCCATGCCAAATCCTTAGGTACATGGGGGCTTGCCTTGAGTTTTGCCGCCACTTGGTTCGGTGCCACCTCCACCAAAGCCATTATGGATACCTACTGGCATGACGGCATCAGTGGCTTGTGGATGATTGCCATTCCTTCGATGCTCACGATGATCTTGGTGTCTTTTTTGATTGCAAAACGTGTACAACGCCTGCCGTATATGACGCAACCTGAAGCCATTGAACACGCCTTCGGTCGACGAGGCCGCTTGTTTTTAGCGGTGGTGATTTTGCTTGGCTCCACCACGACGCTATCGTCTCAACTGGTGGCAGCTCGGCAGTTATTGCAAGGGCTTTTAGGAGAATCAGGCGATTTGGCGTTACTTGTGATTTATGGCATTGTGCTAGCGTATAGCATGTTCGGCGGATTTTTTGCTGTTGTGCTGACCGATATGCTTCAATGTGGCTTAATGCTCCTTGCCTTAGGGAGCTTAGCGGGCTTTAGCCTGTGGCATTTTTTACAAGCCCCTGAAGTCTTTCAACATAGTTGGCAGTTTCCGCCTCATTTGCCTGCTCAAACCTTTTGGCAACTGCTCCCCAAGCCTGACTATGCACTGGCGTTGACGGCGGTTTTCGCCTTGGCATGGAGCATTGCCCCTGAAATGTGGCAACGCATGAAGGCATGTTCAACGGCGAAGCAAGCACAACGCGTCGGATTCATCGCCTTTCTACTGATTTTAACCTTGTGTGCCATTGTCTTTTGGATTGGTATTTCGGCACAAGGCGTTTTAGATGTCTTGCATCTTGCCCCAACTGGCAAGCCGAATGTATTTTTATGGTTGACGCAAGCCTTGCCTTTTCTATGGTGGCAAGCCTTACTTTTGTTAGGATTCCTCTCTGCAGTTACCTCCACTATGGACAGTTGCCTCAGTGTCTCGTCGCAGTCTTTCGTGGTGGATCTCATCCAACGATTCGTCTTGCCTCATGCCAAGTGGCACTCGCTTCGCTGGTTTAATTATGCGTTTTTAATTTTACAAGGGGTTTTAAGCGTTCTCATTGCTTTTCGCTTTAACGACATTATCAAAGTGCTATGGCTTTCAGCCGATATTTATGCGTGTACGATGCTTATTCCCGTATTGGCGATTTTCTTTCACGCACGCCCTCACCGTTTAGCAGGGCAGTGGGCAATGTGGATCGGTGGATTTTGTGTTGCTCTCACCACCTTAAAACAATACACCACGCTTCCCTTGCATGCCTTGCCTGATTGGCCGTTTTCAACCCTCTATGGTATTCTGCTAGCAGGCTTTACTTATCTCATCATCCAAGCCTTGAATCCTCAATTCGTCCCAAAGGAAATACACCCATGTCCCAGTTAATTCAATGGATTCATCAACTGCACTACACCACGCCCACGCCATGGTGGTGGTGGATGCTGATGATTCTGCCGTCGTGGGGCTACCGTATGGGCGTGGGGATTCGGCACTGGTTGTATCAACAACGCTTTAAAAAAGCGGTCTATCTGCCCATTCCCGTTATTAGCGTGGGCAATTTAACGACAGGAGGTACAGGTAAAACCCCCATGACGGTGGCGATTGCTCATTATCTGCACCATGAATTAAACCTGCGTGTCGGGATTTTGACTCGTGGTTACGGGGCGAGTGAACCACAGGCCTATGCCCAAGCTCATCATCCCCAATTTGGCGATGAAGCCTTTATGATTCAAAATGCCTGCCCCTTTGCCACGGTGATTGTGGGACGTAAGCGATGCGAAAATGCCCTGCGTTTGCTTAAGGAGCATCCCATTGATGTGTTGATTTTGGATGACGGCTTTCAATACCTTCCGCTTGCTCGAGATTTAAACGTCCTATTGATTGACGACACCGCTCGCTTAGGCAACGGTTATAGCCTACCGCTTGGCCCTTTACGAGAACCCCTTACCTCCATTCGCCGTGCCGATACCCTTTTGATGACACGAACACAATGCCCTCACGCCAGTCAAGCGTATCTGAAAGAGATGACCCAGAAAGCCAAAACCACGAAAACCGAAGTGGATGTCGTGCCGCAACGCTTAACAGGCATGACGGCGTTTGAACACCCTGAACAGCTGGAATCTCTAGCGAGTTTGCAAGAAAAACCTGTTTTGCTATTTACAGGCATTGGGAATCCGCAACAGTTTGTGGCGAGCTTACAAGCCGAATCGATTATTTTATTAGAGACGCTTATTTTAGCGGATCATCAAGCCCTTGAAGGAGCATCGCTAGAGCAGTTCAAAGAAAAATGGATGAAATACGGCAAGCCTCTCATTCTGTGTACGCATAAGGATGCCGTCAAGCTCCATGCCGAAACGCTGGGGGAAATGGCGGAATCTATACGTTGCGTCGAGTTTGAACTGATTTTGCCTGAATCGCTTAAAATCCAGATTAAACGCTTTATGGGACTCACCGAACGCCAAAATCAAAGCGAATCTGAACTATTGGCAACGGAAAATTAAGCGATGTCGTTTTCTGTCAAAGGCTCTCCTTCTAAAATCAAGTGGTCGTCTGTGCAACGTATTTTAGTCATTCGCCACCGCTTTATTGGGGATACCATTTTACTCGCCCCGTTTTTAAGTGCCTTAAAATCAGCCCTTCCCTCCCATGCGGAAGTCGATGTCATGGTCGCTAAAGGGTCAGGTGAATTGTTAGAGGGGCATCCTGCGGTGCATCAGCTCCTGTATTATGAGTCTTCTCGGCAAATGCTCCCGATTTTGCAAGCACGGCGGTATGAGGTGGCGTTCATCTTAAAACGATCCTGGTCTTCGGCGTGGCTAGCCCTTCAGGCCAAAATACCGATTCGCATTGGCTTTGATACAGAGGCTCGTGGGTGGATGTTGACGCATCCCATTGCGTATGAAAAGGGGGTGCATGAAGCCCAAGCCTTTATGACTACGTTAGATGCCGTCGGACTAGCAAGCCACCCCCCTCAAGCACACCCCCCTCAAGCAAAAGACTGGTCATTTCTCACACGAGCCAACCCCTTGCCCCCTGATTTACAAAATCAAATCAATACGTTTAAAACAGAAGGCCGCCACTGTGTGTTGTGGCATGCGGTGGCATCGAATCCGCAAAAAAGCCTCCCTGACTCGCATTGGCACGCCTTTTGGAGCGAACTACAAAACCGTGAAAAGCTCCCCCCGCTTGCCTTTTTCACCATCGGCACAACGCAAGAGGCAAGCTACTATCAAGCGTTTAAAACGAGCAATATCCCCCTCATCAATACCTGTGGGCGTTTGACGCTCCCTCAAAGTCTGCATTTGGTGCATCAAATGGATTTGACGTTAGGCGTGGATTCAGGGCCTTTGCACATGGCAGGCGTTTCGGGGCAGAAGGTGTTAAGTCTGTTTGGGCCTAGTGCGTGGGAGCGGTGGCATCCACTAGGGGCAGGGGTTTTGCCTCCTATACGCTTGGATTTACCGTGTCAACCCTGTGAACTAAAAGTGCCGTGTTCTTTTGAGAATCGGTGTTTACAGGGGATTTCGCCTATCGATTTGGTGGATCGGTTTTTAAGTGCGATTTAAAAGAAATGCTTGTTCCGTATTATAGTCGATTAAAGATGTTTCCGAACAGTAGGCTAGACGAGGAGC
>CAZDMD010000042.1:0-13908 GCA_964506805.1 uncultured Vampirovibrionales bacterium
CCTCCCTAAGGGAGGAGGGAAAAGACAAAAAAGACTTTTGCAGAGCCTTCTATAATGTAGGATACAAAATCAACCACACCCCAAGCAAGACCAAAATCACACCGCTTAAGGCTTGCAATCGATCCAGCCAAACGCCTTGCAATTTCTTTTGAAGCCACGGTAAGAGCAGAGGCAATAACAAGAACAAAACCCCTTGTCCTAGACTATAAAAGACAATGCTTAAAAAACTCACCGCAGGGTGTGGACTCTGCAAAAGCAAGACTGTCAATGCCAAGAGAAACGGCGTACTGCAAGGCGATAAAATAAAAGCGAAACTAATCCCTAACACAAGGGGTTTTACCGTTTTAAACCACGCATGCTGACTCAATCGAAAGAGACCTTGCGTTTTGCCTTGTAGCCCTTGCCAGGGTGTCCATTTAATCAAGATAGAGACCCCGAGCAATAGCGTAAAAATCCCTGTGAGCATCCACACCCACGGCTGATTCCACGCTCCAAACACGAGCAAACGCAACTGTAACGCCACAAACGCCAAAATCGATAACGCCACCACCATGCCTGTGGTAAATAAGAGACTCACCTGCAAACGCTGCGACAATTGCAAAGGAAAGGGTGTGGCTTCTGCGGATTCAATATGCCCGAAGAGGTAGAGTCCCCATAGCGGTAAAATACTAATAGTGCAAGGATTCAACGTATTTAACAGCCCCAACACAAACGCCAAAAGCGGAGACCACCAGCCCAGCGGATGCCCCTGCACCCATGTGAGTGCCAGTTGTCCTACCCCTTCTAAAAAGTGATTTAGCATTTCGGTTTTGCCACGTCTCGTTTATGGGGGCGTTCGTCTTCAGGAAGTGAAATCCCTGAAAACGCCTTAACTAAAGCCTCCGCTTTTTGATCGCCCACGAGAATGTTTTTCGTGAGTCCCCCTTTTTCGATAAAAATCAGCGTAGGGGTAACCACAGGGGCATAGGCTTTGAGGGCATTATCGTATTGTGTTTTGCCTTCAGAACATTGTGGTTCTCGATTAAGATTGAGTTCAATGAAGTCGAGAGCGTCTTTAAATTGCGGTTTTATCTTTTCCAACTTGGGTTTTAAGCGTTTGCAATCGGAACATAAATCGGCGCTGACAAACAAGACTGCGGGGAATTCTTTTAAGCTCGGAATGATTTTAAGTGCCTCTGAGGCAGACACGTTTTTAGCATAGACGATTTTTTCTTCAGGAGGGGCAAGGTCTCCTGCATTGACTTGAGGTTCTGTTTGGAAGCATCCGCTTAAGGTACTAAGCGAAGCCCCTAACAAAAGCAAGATTAGAGCATGGGATAGAAAAGAAAGAGACATGATTCAGAATCCTTATTTTAAATCTAAACATTAAGACTATTGTAGTATAGCACTTTTTAGGATTTCGGTTACGTTGTTTCTAAAATCCACACGCCTGTATCGCCACAATCTATTTGTTTAAATAGGCTCACCTGTTTCGAGTCTAGCCAAGCGTGAAGCGTCGCTTTTTCCGAAGGGCTATTGCCATGCTCCACAATGATAAGGATGCCCTCTCTCACGGCAGAATGCTCCACAATCAGGCGGATTACATCGTGCAAGCCCTCATACCCATAAGGCGGATCTAAATAAATCCAATCCACCGAAGCGATACAGTCGTCTGTCTGACGCTTCCACCATGTTTCAAATCGGCTTTTAGTCAACTGATACCGTGGGGAGGTCAAAGAGGGTGAGATCAAGGATGATAAAGTGTGGCAATTCGCTTCAATACATCGGCAATGGACGACATTCACCTCCACCGCAAAGACTTGCAACGCCCCTCGACTCAAGGCTTCAAACCCTAGAATGCCACTGCCTGCAAAGGCATCAATGCCAACCGAATCTTGCCAATACGAAGCAAGCGTATCAAAAAGGCGTTGCCGTACACGAGCCGTTGTGGGTCGTACCGCTTTGCCTTTGGGGACTTCTAGGGAGCGTCCCTTCCATTCGCCTCCTAAAATACGCATTAGGGGTTCCCTTCAAAAATAGAAATCGGCGGATGAAAGCCTTCTCTCACAAAGCGAGGGAGCTTGGCATAGAACTTTTGAAGGGCCAGGTGATAAATCAAAAAACGTAAATAGTGAACGTGGACTTCGGCTAGGCATAATCCTAACAGCGTGGGGAGTACCCACCACCACGGGAATTGAGGGGTAAGTAAGTCTTCGACTCGATACTGCCACAAAAGCCACAGGCTCAAGGTCATCCACAAGAGAGCCAGCACGCCTTTTAAGCCCCATAATAAGTGGACAAGAGGGGTTTGTGTGCTGATGCGTTGACATCGATTAAATAAAATCGGGAGGGGCTTGAGGGGTTCGGTAATCACGGCACAGACCCCAAACGTCGAACTAAAGCTCTGCCAAAGGGCATTCACCCATGAAGCCACAAACAGAAGCGCCAAGGTCAGCATCCAAAAAATGCCGATGATATAAATAATCGGGAGCTTCATCAAGGGAGCGTCTAAAAAAAAGTTGAGAAAGAGCAGTTCTCCCCACCCACTCAAGGCGAGAGCCAGTCCAATTAAGCAGGGGATGGTTGCTAGTCTCAATAAGCGATACAGCACCCATTTGGCAAGGGCGTAAAAGCTATACGGTTCGGCAGGGTGATAATCTACATGTAGCGGATGTGGTCGTGGGAATTGCATCGCCCAATGGGTGATGTAGGCAATATCTAATCGCAAGCGAAGTAATACTAACGCCCCCCCTCCCAAAAGACAAAAAATCATAAATTTCAGGATAAAGTGCCACGCCACGATAATACCTTTGCCTTGCGAAAAGGCTTCTGCCTGCATCCAAAGTGAAGGAATAAATTGCTTAAAGCCGAGCAAGACAATCGGGTAAAAAATCAAGATGCCTATCAACAAACCTCCCGCCATAGGAGGCAAGAGCGAAGGGGGTTTCCAGTTTAAGGTCGTGGGGTTTGAGGGTTTCATCGACGAGGGCATCATTTTACAAAGTATTATTTTAGGAAGCATCTTTTAGTATAACGTGAATAGACTAAAATGTTACAAGCCTCTCTACGTATAGTCGATTAAAGATGTTTCCGAACAGTAGGCTAGACGAGGAGCCTAGATGATTTTGTGAAGGAGTGTAGATAGACCTACATGACTGAACAAAATCATCGTAGCGACAAAGTATAGGCACTGTGCGGGAATATATTTAATCGACTATATTCGCAAGAGTGTTAATTTAAGAATGTTTTAAGTTGCTCTAGTTTTTCAGGCTACTTAAAACAATAATAAGCCAAACCGTATCCTTTGCTTAAAGGAGGCAGTTTGACTTGAAGACCTTCTCCACCGAAAAATCCCCTAGAGAGGCATGCCAACCTCGTGTCTCTAGCACAAGGATTTTTCTCTATGACTTCACCCATTTCACCTGTTCAAGGATTCAACGTTTATAGCTCCAGTTTTGAAGCAGGCATGTTTAATAGCATTCGTTCCATGACGGCGGATATGAAACACATGCAGCTCATTAGCGAAAATGTCTCCAAGTCAGGCTTACCTGGATTTCAAGCCAATCGGGTGATTCGTCGCCCCTTTGTGGAGCATCTCGGGGTCGCCTCGATTGAACACGTCAAAGATACTCGTGTCGGTCGATTGAGACAAACAGGCAAAGGCGAAGATTTTGCACTCGCAACGCAAGGCTATTTTCAAGTGTTAGATCCTCATACAGGGCAAATCAGCTTGACTCGAGATGGACGTAGTCAGATTGATGCACAAGGCTACATGCGTTCTCGGCAAGGGCAACACTTCTTGGACGGTTCAGGCAATCCCATTAAGCTCCCTGAAGTCCCGCAAGACGCAGGCAAGCAACTTAAAATTGATGAAGACGGTACGATTACGTATCGCAGTCATCAATCGGGAAATTACACACCTGTGGGACGACTCGGCATTGTGAGTGAGGCAGGGAATCCGCCTGAAAAAGTGGAAGTCATTCAAATGCACGTCGAAGACGGCAACGTGATGATTCAAGAAGAGTTTATGGAAATGGTACCCACACGCCGATACTTTGAAGCCAACTCGCAAGTCTTTAAAATACAGAGTGAATCGCTTCAGCGGATGCTACAAGAACTCGGCAGAGCCAACTAGATAGAAAGCAGGGTTTTAATATGACGTTACTCAATGCGATGAATATCTCTTCTTCAGGGATGACGGCTCATTCTCAACGGGCTCAAGTCCATGCGACGAACCTTGCCAACTTAGGCACGATTGGCTATAAGCGACAAATTCCCATTTTAAATCAACAGGCAAATGCCCCGTTTGCGGATTTGCTCGGGAATTTGCACGCAACGGCTTCAGGGGTGCATCCTGCTCAAGTCAACGGTATGGGTGAAGCAGGGGTTGCCATAGCAGGCACGATTTCAGATCCCACTAAAGGCACGCAGTTGTATATGCCGTATCATCCCCAAGCGGATGAAAACGGCTATGTGGAAGCCTCCACAGCGAATCCCCTAGTGGATATGGCGGATGCCTTAATGGCAAACCGTATGTTTGAAGCGAATCTTTCGGTGTACGGCATTTTAAAAACCATGGCAAGCCGATCCATTGAACTGGGTTCGGGTCGTTAGGTTTATGGGTAATCCCTTCATTACTTTATGTTAAACTTGAGTGATGAAGGAGTCTTTTACTATGCCGACTAAAACACAAATTAAACATGCAGGCAAAGTCTTACGCAAACAGGACTTTAAGTCCGATGACTATGATGAAGCATACGCTGTTCTAAGTGCTTATCGAAATGAATTTGGAACGGCATTATATGCTGTCAACATTCGTTGTCGTGCTATCATAGACCGCTATTTTTTAAAAACAAAACGTTTTCGTAGTAGCGACTTCATTATTGCTCAACGTTTAAAGCGTTTAGAATCGATTGTGATTAAACTAGATCGATTCCCTAATATGGGTTTGGATACGATGCAGGATATTGGGGGTGTTCGTGTAATACTACCCACTCAAGACGATGTGGATCTATTTCTTGAAAAATTTCCTGGTTCTCGAAGTAAAATTAAAGTCAATGAAGAAAAATGTCAAAACTATATTTTAAAACCTAAAGAAGACGGGTATCGTTCTTTCCATTATGTGCTTCATGTCCCCAATGCCAAAAGTGAAAATTTACCCACTTTAAAAATTGAACTTCAAGTCCGTACACGTCTTCAGCATGCGTGGGCAACCGCTGTTGAAGTGGCAGGACTAAGCAAAGGACAAAGTTTCAAAACAGGCAACTGGGAGTCCGATTGGAAGGCTTTTTTTATAGCTGTGGGTGATTTATTTGAAGCCTATGAACACTATCAAATTGCTATGCAAGATGAAAAACCCTTTATTCCCAAAGACTTGAATTGGGATGTTTTAAATCAAAGTCCTCATTTTGTGGAGCAATTAAAGGCGATGCAACGTGCCATTAAGCATCATACAAGTCAACCCAAAAAATCTCGTAAAAAAAATAGAATTTTAATAATCTATTTTAAAGGCAGTACATCTCACATTTTAGATATACCAGAAGGGGGCTTGCTATATGACGATGTCGATGCAGGGTATTTTGATTATTTAGAAAAAGAATTTCAAAAGAATAAAAACGGGCATCTGCTAAGATTTAATGTCGATGATGTCAAAAAATTGAGTAAGGCCTATCCCAACTACTTTATGGATACCACAGTATTTGTGGAAGCCTTAGAGGATGCTAAAAAATCGTTGTCTCTATTTTAATACCATTTAAACGCCAGACGCTATTCAGTCGTTTAAATAGTATGAGGTTTATTCGTAGCGTAATACGCTCGTGGAAACCTGTCGCCGTAAGAGCCACATCGGGAGTAAACTCGCCAGCAGTCCTGCTAAAATCACCCAGCCCAAATTGCTGAGGAGGAATCCCCACTGCACTTGCAAGGGAACTGTCCAGCCGAAGGATTGAGCATTTAGCACATAAATCAAGACGCTCGCCAACATCATACCAAACACAAACGCCAACGCGTAGCCCAAAAGCGAAAGCCCTACCCCTTGATTCATCACCAACTGCAAACGCATCCACCGAGACATCCCCAAGTAATCCAGCGTCGCATAAATCCGTTTGGCATCTAAAATAAGCGTCGTTAAGGCATGTAGTACCGTCAAAATGGAAATCAACAACGCTACCCCTTGCATCAAATAGGTAATAGCAAAGGTTTTGTCAAAAATCGCCAAGACTTCCTGCCGTAAGCCTTGGTTGGATCGCATGGAGACCAAAACCCCTTGAGGCAATTTTTGCTTGAGGCGTTGAATCACCTCATCGGGATTTTGATTGGGTTTCAGATATAACGCCAAGCTGGTTGAGGCATCGGCTTGCGTGCCACCAAAGCGCTTATACACGTCTCGGTGAATAATGGCATAGCCGAGACTTGACGCATAATCAAAATACACGCCTTCTACTTTGAGTCGAAGAGGGGCTTTCGGCATCTGCAAGGTGAAGGTATCGCCACGTTGGAGACCGTGTTTATTGGCAAACGGTTCGCTAATGACGGTAGGGAAAGGGTTTTTACGATTAAGCTCCAGCGGTGAGCTTAAGGCGAGTGTTCGCCTTAAAACAGATTTTGAGTTTTCGCCGTGTGTGAAGGTGAGTACGGCATTGCTTGAAAAGGTGTTAAGCTGTGTCGCTCCCAAGTAAAACGGTTGATTATGGTACACGAAGGCTTGTTCTAAAAAGGGATCGGCGGCACGAATGGCCTCATCTTGGCTAAGGCGTTGTACGGTTTCCGCGGAAATCAAGCCGACACTACGGTTGGTTGTCGCACTGGCAGGTTGTACAAAAATATCCGCTTTGAGGCTTTGAAAAATCCAATCTTCCACACTATGCCGAAAGCTCCCAATCAGCGTGGTAAGGCTGATACTCAAGGCTAGGGCAACCATAAGACTCGCAACCGCCACGGCGGATCGGTGCATACCGCCTTTGAGGAGCGATACCCCCACTCGAATCCACACAGGAAAGTGCAAAGAATAGGCAATTTTTTGAAAAGCACTTAAAAACCTGCTCAAGACGCTAGGAATCAAGAGTGTACCGCCTGCTAAAATAAGAAATGCCGAAGCATAACCGCCTAAGGGAAGGTTAAAGTAAGGCGGTAATTGAGCCAATCCCCACGCCAACAGGAGTAAGATGACACCCCATCCCCCGAGCTTATGGCGTCGGTTGAATTGCTGGATGTTTTCCGTGAGAGGGCGGACGCATTCCACAGGCTGAATCTGAAGTGCCTCTTGCACAGGAAAAAACGCCCCAAGCAAAGATGTCCCCAAACCGATGAGAAAACACGCCACAGGCAACCAAAAGGGGGCTTCAAAACTACTGGTGGCTTGCCCCGTATAAACCGTTTGCAAGGTGTTAGAGACCGCCTGCCCCACCACGGGTAAGACCGAAGCCCCCATAAAGAGTCCCAACAGACTTCCCAACGTCCCCAAGAGCAAGGCTTCCATTTGAATAAATAATGCCAAAAGCCGAGTCGAAATGCCCAAGAGTCGATAGGTACCAATCATCTGCCTTCGCTGTAAAACCGCCATACTTAAGGTGTTATAAATCAAGAACGCCGCCACAATCAAGGTAATAAAACTCAATGCCATTAAATTGACTTGATAAGACCTTAACATCTCCGACATATTGGCACTGCGTTGCGAGGGAGACAGCACCTCTAAATCATCAGGCAAGCGACTTAAAAGGGCGTTTCGTGTGGCGTTTTGTTGAGCTTCGTCCAGTTCATTTAAATCCAACTCTACACGACTCAATAAACCTGCCGTATGGCTAAGGTTCTGTAAAGTGCTAATATCGGTAAAGGCGACGTTACGGAGGGCTTGATTGAGTCCTGTGGTTTTAAAAATCCCCACGACTTTGAGCCTCACGATGCGTTCTTGTAAGAGAACAGGAAGACGCCCCCCTTGCACAACGCCAAGTTCTTTCGCCAGCTGATTGGAAATCACAACTGCCTTGGGGCTTAAGACATTTAAGGCATTTGAGGATAACGATTGATAATCGGGTGATTTTTCCCATTCTAATGAACGATGCCCCGCATCATTAAAAATATCCACCCCTAGAACATTTAAGACCACGCCTGAAAGCTCGTATCGTCTTTGAGCGTCTTTCTTTAAAAGAAGCGTGGGTAATTCTAAAACAGGATGAGCCTGAAAATAACGCGTCGTCGGAGACTCGTCTAGCACCTCATACACGTCTTTCAGTACCGATTCTTTGAGAAGTGGGGCATTTTTACTCTTGATTTCAAACGTGGTGGTGCCTGCAATTTGATTGATGCTGTCTTTAAATTGATCAAAGGCGGAAAAGGTGGCGGTATTCATACTAAATAAGACCGCCACCCCTAAGGCAATCCCTAAAACGGCAAGTAAGCCCTTCCAGATGCTTTGCTTGTAATAGTTCAAAGAAAACAACCCAAAGAGCCTTAAAAAACTGGCGAACGTATTTTGGGGAGTAGAAGGTAGGGAATTCATAAGACGTGGAGACTTTCTGCAGGGGAACGTACCGTAATATCTTCAACAATTTTGCCGTCCTTCATGCGGATGATGCGATCAGCGATTCGAGCGGATTCTTCACTGTGGGTAACCATGACGACCGTAATCCCTACGTTTCTGCAGTATTCCATGAGTAAGGTGAGTACCTGTTCGCCTGTGTGGCTGTCTAAATTGCCTGTGGGTTCGTCGGCTAAAATCAGTTGCGGTTCATGAACCATCGCACGGGCAATGGCGACACGTTGCATTTGTCCGCCTGAAAGTTGAGACGGGAATTGAAAGGCGTAATCGGCAATCCCCACTTGGTTGAGGACTTGCAAGGATCGAATTTTACCTTGTTTGGGATGAAGTCCTTTTAAATCCAAAGGAAGTTGTACATTTTCCAGCACGCTTAAGGTCGGGAGTAAATTAAAGAATTGAAACACATAACCCAAGCGTTCTCGGCGAAAGGCGGAACGTTGGGTTTCGCTTAAGCGTTGCAGGGGCGTGCCACCGATTAAAATTTCGCCCGACTGTGGGGTATCCATCGCCCCAATGAGGTTAAGCAAGGTGGACTTACCGCATCCGCTCGGCCCCATAATCGCCACAAACTGCCCCTTGGGAATGTGAAGCGAAAAATCTTCCAGTACGTTGAGATTAGCCGTGTAATGCTTGCTGACGTGATGAAGATCAATGGCGTTCATAGAGGCTTCCTTTATTTTTCTAATTAACGACTCTTTTATTTTACATGAATTGCAAAAGCCATGCTAGAGAAAACGCAAATTATCGTTGTTTTTAACATTTACTTTATTCTTTTTTAAAATGTTGTTATAATGAATAAATGTTAGAATTTACATCCTACGAAAGAATGCCCTGATGATGTCTACTTTAAATGATTTAACCGTCGATATTGCATTTGCCGAAGACCAAGATTCGGGTGCGACGACATCTTCAACCAGTGGTGTTGCACTGGATACCATCGGGCAAGATGAAGCCGATCCTTACGATTCGCTGGCTCAAGAACTTAAAGCCTTACAGTCCAACGCCAAAAACATTGCCTTAATTGGCAGTCGTAATGTGCCGTTGCCTCATCAAAACTTGGTGGAAGGCTTGGCATTTCATTTGGTCAATGAAGGCAATACCGTCATTACCTCTGGGGGAGCTTCTGGGATTAACGCTGCCGCCGTTCGTGGAGCGATGAAGGCGGATCCCAAGAGTTTGCGTGTGATTTTGCCTCAAACGATTGGGCATCAACCCAGTGAAGTGCAAGATGAATTGATTGGGATTCCTAACATTGAAGAACACCCCGAATGGGATAAGATGACGTTGGCAGATGCCTCTCGCCTCTGCAACCGTGCCATTGTGGATGCCTGCGATCAGCTGATTGTGTTTCTCTTCCATGATTCTACCACGCTTCAAAAAGCCATTGATTATGCAGAAGAAACGCACAAAATCGTAACTCGTTTTTATCTCGATTAAATGAAGGTGATTTGCCTCCTGCATGTTGACATTCCAACTTGATGCGGTAGTCTTATAGTATGGATGTTGAGTTTCGTGCTTGTCGTTCTACTCCACACACATGCTGGTGTAGCTCAATTGGCAGAGCAACGGTTTTGTAAACCGTAGGTTGTGGGTTCGATTCCTATCACCAGCAGTTTGTTCTTTTTACATTTTGAAATGGGTAGGTGCTCGAGTGGTTAATGAGGGCGGTCTGTAAAACCGTTGCTTCGGCTACGTTGGTTCGAATCCAACCCTGCCCATTTTTATTTTTATGCAAATGCCCACATGGCGCAGCGGTAGCGCACTCCCTTGGTAAGGGAGAGGCCACGAGTTCAAATCTCGTTGTGGGCATATTTTTATGGCTTTGATTTCTTTTGCTCGTATTTCTCAAAGACTTTTGGTCTTGAACTGTTATAGTAAAAAGGTATTGATTTAATTCTGCAGGAGTTTTCTATGCCTTTCGAGACGACAATCCGTACCACTGAAAATCGATTCCATGCCCTTGAAAACGCACCGATAGGATTTCGTAGTCAAGCCAATCCCCCTTCCCTCCCCCCCGATTTATTGGATAGACGCTTGGATTTTCAAGAGGCGTTACATTTGTTTGAGCAGGCTTCTTTATTTGAGCTGGGGGTCTTGGCAGAAGAAGTAAAAGCCTATTACCACAAGCCCGAAGATCCCATTACCTTTGTTATTGATGCCAATGTGAACTACACCAATATTTGCAATGTGGATTGTAAATTTTGTGCGTTTTATCGGCACGAAGGTGATGCGGATGCCTATGTGCTGGATTATCAAGCGATTGCTCAAAAAGCCCAAGCACTGAAAGAGGCTCAAGGTACGCAATTTTTATTGCAAGGGGCGGTGAATCCAAATTTACCCATGCACTATTACACCGATTTATTACGCCAGTTAAAGCGAGACTTTCCTGAATTGACGCTACATGCCTTTTCAACGTCTGAAATTTCGCAGATGGCTCACATGACAGGGCGAAGCCTTTTTGAAGTCATCCAAGCACTCGTGGAAGCAGGACTTGATAGCATCCCTGGAGCAGGGGCTGAAATCCTTCACGATGATATTCGTAACCGTGTGAGTCCGAAAAAAATCAACACACACGGCTGGCTTGAAGTCATGGAGGTGGCACATCACTTGGGCTTAAAAACCAGTGCCACCATGATGTTTGGGATGACAGAACAGCCTTGGCATATTATCGATCACCTTTTTCAAATCCGTGCCTTGCAGGATTTAACGGGCGGTTTTACCGCTTTTATTCCGTGGACGTTTCAAGCTCCCTTTACGCAACTTCAACACATGCCGATTGAATATCACGCCACAAGCCTTGATTTTCTAAGAGTGGTGGCGATGTCTCGCCTTGTGTTGGATAACATCCCCAACATTCAAAGTAGTTGGTTGACGCAAGGCGAAAAGGTGTGTCAAACCGCTTTGTGCTTTGGGGCGAATGATATGGGGGGCTTGGTTTTAGAAGAGCATGTCGTAACCCAAGCAGGGGTCAAACACATTGAACGAGGCATTGAGGATGCTCTCAAGCTGATTCATCCGCTAGGGAAGGATGCGGCGCAGCGGGATACGCAATATCACATTTTGCGACGTTTTCCTAAGCCTTGATAGAATCACACCTTGATTTAAGAGAAAAGGCTTGCATTTATTTATGGATTCGATAGACTTATAAATATGGAAATCAGATTGATTTTCGTTTTTATATGAGCGGGAGTAATTCAGTGGTAGAATGCTTCCTTGCCAAGGAAGATGTCGCGAGTTCGAGCCTCGTCTCCCGCTCCATTTTGAATCAACAAGTCCCTGAATTAATGAGTCCGTTTTAAATCAAGCCTTTTTCATTGAAAAGAGAAGGCGAGTGGTTTTTGAACTTGAAAGACTTTTGGTTTACTTTGTTTCGGCACAGAATCGTTTTGACTCATTGTTTTCTTCGGAGCCTTCGGGAACGAGGCTTTGCCTTCTTGAATCTGCTCGTATAAGGTACTCATCCTAGAAAGGCGAGGCGTTTTAGATTTTGAAGGCGAGGCCTTTAAGTCCGAAAGTGCAACCCCTTTTTTAAGTGCTGAAACCGCCACTTGAAGTTGTGTAATGGCAGGCGCATCAAAAAAAATAGCTTGTTTGAGCTGATACGGAGTGATTAACTGCAACTGTAACGCCAACCGTGTGATAATGTATCGGGGGACTTGTAAATGACACGCCACCAGATCCATAGGCAGTTCAACATAAACGTGAGAAAGGGCGTTTTTTTGTGAGAGCATCGTGTCATCCTAAAGGGGATTTTTTCTATTTAAACTATTTTTATTGTACGATACAGTTACTAAATAGGTCAAATAAGTGTCTCGTTTTTCGAGTCGTTCCCCAGGTAAAGGATTTTGCTATGCAAGAGAAAACCCCTGTTCACGGATACAACTTCATCAAGGGACAGTGGCGTTCTTCCGTCTCTCAACAGATGTTTCAGAGCCTTTCCCCTAATAACCCAGAGGATGTCGTGGGGATTTTCCCCTTATCCAATGCCACGGATGTGAATATGGCGGTTGAAAGTGCGAAAGAGGCGTATCCTTTATGGAAGGCAACGCCTGCCCCTGAACGAGCCAAGTACCTCGTGCGAGTCGCCGAATTATTAAAGCGAGACAAAGCCAAGCTCCCCCAAGAAATGACCTTTGAAATGGGTAAAAGTCTTATTGAAGCAGGCGGAGACATCCAAGAAGCGATTGATATGGCGTATTTTATCGCAGGAGAAGGACGAAGGCTCTATGGACTTACCACACCGTCTGAACTACCGCACAAATGGGCGATGACGACTCGTCAGCCTATGGGCGTTTGTGGGCTGATTACGCCTTGGAACTTTCCTATTGCAGTCCCAAGTTGGAAGTTATTTCCTTGCTTACTGGCAGGCAATACCGCCGTTTTTAAACCTGCGGAAGATGCACCTCTCATGGGGCAGCGTTTTGTGGAGTTGTTTGAAGAAGCGGGTCTCCCGAAAGGGGTGCTGAATTTGGTGCAAGGCATTGGTGAAGAGGCAGGGCAGGCGTTGGTGCATCATGCCGATGTTCGCTTGATTAGCTTTACAGGTTCAAGCGAAACAGGGGCTTTAATTGCCTCACAATGTGGAGCGTCTCTGAAACGACATGCCTTAGAATTGGGAGGGAAAAATGCGTGTGTCGTGATGGAAGATGCCGATTTAGAATTAGCCGCGGAAGGCATCGTATGGGGAGCATTTGGCACAAGCGGACAACGTTGCACCGCAACGAGCCGTTTACTGGTTCAGTCTTCCATTAAAGAGGCATTGCTTGAAAAGATTCATCAACACATGGAGGCTTTAGTGCTAGGCGATACCACCGAAGGGGCAATGATTGGACCACTCATCAATGAAAAACAGTTTCGTCGTGTCTTAGGCTATATTGAAATGGCTCACGCCGAAGGGGCGAAGTGTCTACGAGGCGGTAAATCCTTGGCTCGTAAGGGGTATTTCATTGAACCCACCCTCTTTGACGAGGTGAATCCTCGCATGCAAATCGCTCAAGAAGAAGTCTTTGGGCCTGTTTTGGCGATGATGACGTTTGATTCTTTTGAAGAGGCGATACAACTCGCCAATGCGACGGATTATGGCTTGTCTTCCGCTATTTTTACGACGAATATGAGTTTGGCTTTTCAAGCGATTGAATCACTAGAAGCAGGGATTACTTATGTGAACGCTCCCAGTATCGGGGCGGAAGTCCATTTACCGTTTGGTGGGGTGCAGAAAACAGGCAATGGGCATCGTGAAGCCAGTGCAAGCGTGCTAGAGACGTATAGCGAACTCAAAACGGTGTATATCGATTATAGCGGTTGCTTGCAAAAAGCCCAAATCGATAATGCCGATTAAGCTAAAGCAAAATAGGGTTTCTCCCCTCAAAACAAAAGTCCCCCCGACAGAGGCT
>CAZDMD010000043.1:0-12991 GCA_964506805.1 uncultured Vampirovibrionales bacterium
TTTTACCATCCCCCCCCACAGCCTCTGTCGGGGGGACTTTTGTTTTGAGGGGAGAAACCCTATTTTAAGGGGCGCTTGAGCGTGGCTTCTTTTTCTAAATGCGGTTGTTCTCGGAAATGTTGGGGGAGTAAATCCCCTAACACACGTCGTCTACAGCGTTGCAGTTGACGTTGTTTATATTGATTATGTGCTACATTGCCTTCTTGATTCGCCAAATAATGGTATTTATCGATAAACTGAATCTCGTAAGGGAAAAATAGACGCTGACTTTTTCCACTTTCCACACCACGCGCAGGTACTTTAATCAATTGCCGTGTCGTGATGTGAAAGGCACGATAATCATTGTCGCTATGTGGATTATGCCCTGAAAAGCTATGTTGTGGTAGCTTGGCATCTAATTTTTTGAGTGTATTGAGTAAGTCATACCAAGTCGGTAGTCGATTCAAGGTATTCGTCTCTGTTTTTTGAAAATCACTCGGATGATGCTTCTGCCAAAGATTCTGAAACTCTTCTAACGCAATCAGCGTATTACGAGAACGCTCCGCCTTGACGTTACTAGCGACTAACAATTGAGAATCCATCAAAATATCCAATGCCACCAGTACATCAGGGATACTTTCGGTGATAATGCGAATCCCGATAAAGTCATCAATCATTTCAATACTATTTTCTTTTTTAGAAAGCAGCTTAATCAAAAGACTCTCACGACTTTTTTGCTCTTTAATTTCTAAACCATAAAGTGCCAACTGTTTACTACTTTGCGGATGCCCAATGACGACTTTTTCTTGTTCCACATTGTACCGCATGATTTCGCCGTAGCCTTTTAAAATTTGTTGTCGAGCAGGCTCAATCATCGGCAGTAGAGACGATTGTTCGATGTGAATCAAGGTATGCACGACTTTTGAAATCGCACACGCCCACCGAGCATTCTCTGTTCGTGGTGTTTCGGATGCCATATACAATAATTCGTGGATGCTTTGCTGTTGAAGAAAGCGATCGGGGACATGCAGATTCAATTTCGCAAAATGGCTTTCACCGTCTCCTGCTTCAAGCACTCTATTTTCAATGAAGCTGACGGCTTCTTGAATCAGATGTGTCATGGATTGCATGTCTTCCGCATCGGTGGAGTCATAGCCATAGGCTTTCAAGATTCGGTGGGCTTCTTCAGAGGTTTTAACCGAAAGCGTTTCATGTTCAATAACGGAAAGCCCTTGCACCAAACTACTTAAAATTGGCCAAGGTAATGGGCTTTCGTGGGCTTGCGTTTGAGCTAAAAAAACCTGTAAATACAGTGAATCCTCGTTTTTGGGAACGGGATGGACTTGGGATTGAATGGGTTGATTGTTGTCCATTTTGGATGCACTTTCTGATTCATACTGATTCATAGGGAGAAATCTTTAACATAACTCTTACGCTTATTGAACGTCCCTTATTTTAAGTATAGCAAATAGTTCAGGATTCTATCGGGTAAACGAGATTAAGCACTTGAAAATGTTACATTCGCAAGATTAAACACATTTTAAAGAAAAGTTAATAGTTTACTGGCAATTTTGACTCATAAACTGTTTTTATTCTCTATATAAGCAAAATAAGCAAACACTGTCATCTTGTTTAACACTTTTTTAGAAAGGTGTTGATTGAGTTGAAATGAGTACCACCAAACATCAACAAATGGAAAAATAAGACTATGATTGTTGGCATTTCTCGAATTAGTGGAACACCGCCTAGTCAAATCACGCAGCAATGGCAAGAAAGTGTTCAAAATAGACCCGACTTAATCAATAACCCCAACATTTTAACCCCTGACCCCGCCAGTCAAGGACTTGGACAGGGTGGCAATCCTTTTGGAAGCCTGACTGCTCCTTCAGATTTGTTTAATCATTCGGAGCAGAATGCGATTGTTTCTTTTCAGCGAGAAAAGCCCACTCATCAGTTTTCTAGATGGGGGCAGGAGTTTTTTGGTAATGCGGATGCACAAGATGAAAAAGATTTTGTGAATAGTGCTGGCGAAACCGCCGCTGAAAATACCTATGGTGGCGTAAAAGCCCACGAAGATGCTCACTATTATGTCGCACAAGAGTATGGGATTCAAACGGGGCCTTCCGTTGTTGACATGGGCGGTAATGGTATTGCTGAAGGCGGGCATGTGAGCTTGCAAACTAACGAGTTTGACCCAAATCGAGCCATGACCGAAGGCATGAGCTATGTTGATTCCTTTCGACGCTCTATGGGAGAAGGTTTGATTGCCTCTGCGGAAGCTCCCCAAAATGTGATTGCTCGATACGGTACAACCCAAGGACTCATTGATTCAGGCTATGGGGAGCTTTCTGAAGCGGATAAAAACATTGCGGCCAAAGGACGTCAAAACCTAGCGATTGTGGATCGTTGGAAGAGTTCACCGCATGGTCAACTCGCCCAAGCCCAAGCCGAAGCAAACGGTGCTAAGGGAGAACTCACGCCTCAACAAAAAGAGATGAATGCTCACCTAGCATCACACCCTGATTTGATGCGGGCGTATCTCAATGGCAACTTAAGCTAATCGCTATTGGGCTAAAAATTCGTCAGCACAGTGCATATACGTAATTTCACCTGTGGTATTGTCTAAGCTAAAGCGAAAGCGATCTGATCCATTCAAATCACTACAATCCGCTGCGGTAGCGATACGATTTGGTCCCCGATTGCCATTGAGATCAATCCAAAATTCGTCTTGTGTACTCGTATTCGCATCACTAATTAAACCGTAAATCACGGGGTCAGCTCGTACTTGTAAGACGGGATTATCTTCTAATTCACCAAACACATAGGCAATGCCTCCTACAGTGCCGACAGCTGGAGCACCCGTAGGAAGACATGGTGTTAAGGCATCCACACCTCCCTGATCAATACTGCACATTCGAGCAAATTGTATAACGCGTGTCAAATTTTGTCGTCGTAGGGTGTTATCATTAAATTGTCCACCTCTTAGATTTTCCTCATGAAAGAATCGCTCTACTGGCGTAATGATACTTCGCAGTTGCACTCGCTTTTGTATAACGGCGGTATTCGCAAAAATTTTAGGAACAAGTAGTGCGGAAATTATGCCTATAACGCCGAGTGCCACCAGTAATTCGCTTAAGGTGAAGGCGGGTTTTATTTTTAAAGCTAGACGCATTTTCAATTCCTTGCCAATGTAACAGTTGAAACAGGATGTGCTTCTCGTATCGTCATGTTTTCGCTAAACTTTAATGAGTTTATTGATTCCATAAAGTCTTTTCACATGCAAAGCGAAACGTTTATTCACACTGATTTAAATCCGCATCATTTAAACCCTATGGTCGAACGCACGGTGGCATTTATCACCTTGGGATGCAAAGCCAATCTCTTAGAAAGTTCGGCGCTTGCGGAGCGTTTTAAGCAAATGGGCTGGCAGGTGCTGTCTGAAGAACAATCGGCTTCTCTGTATGTTTTTAATACCTGCACCGTTACGGAAAAAGCCGATGCCGAAGCCAGACGACTCGTCCGAAAGCTCAAACGACAAAACTCTGCCAGTCGTGTGGCGGTTACGGGCTGTTATGCCCAAGTGTCTCCGCAAACCTTTCAAGCCATGGGGGGCGTGGATTTTATCATCGGAAATAATTTAAAGGATGAACTGCCTGAAATCATTGTGAATCAGTTTGCGAATTATTATGCGGATTTAAATGACGGTCCGTTAATTCTTGTAGATGAATTTGAAAAAAGCCGAGAACTCGTCTCTCGTGTGGGGAGCTTTGCTGGCATTGCTCGTACCAGAGGGAGCATTAAAATTCAAGACGGTTGCGATTATAAATGTACCTATTGCATCATTTGGAAGGGGCGTGGCCCAAGCCGATGCCTCAGTGTGGAAGCCGTTACCCAACAGATTCAACACATGGTGCATGAAGGCTTTAAAGATATTACCATTACAGGGATTAACATTGGGCAGTACCTCCATAACGGCACGGATTTAGCAGGCTTGTTGCGTCATGTTACCAACCAAGTGGAAGGGGATTATCAATTACGACTTTCCTCTTTAGATCCGCTGGAGGTAACGGATGATCTCATGAATGTGATGGCGGAATCCTACTATCAAAATCGACGCATTGCCCCGCATGTGCATTTATCCAGTCAAAGTGCCGAAGATGGCGTCTTAAAAGCCATGGCGCGTCGGCATCATGTTAAAGATTTGATTTATGTGTGTGAACGCTTGCAGTCGTTAATGCCTCATATTGCTATTGGATCTGATATGATTGTGGGTTTTCCTACTGAAACAGAAGAAGCCTTTGAGTCGTCTTACCAAGTGATTGAACGCATCCCGATGCACTATTTGCATGTATTTCGTTATTCGCCTCGTGCAGGCACACCCGCTGCCGAGATGCGTCCGCAAGTGCAGGAGTCCATTCGTAAAGAGAGAGCGTCTCGTTTAATCGCTCTTGCGGAAGCGAAAAAAGAAGCCTTTTATCAGCGTTTTGTAGGGGAAACCTTGTCTATGCTCTGTGAAAATCAGAAGGAAGACGGAAGTATGGAAGGCATTACGGAAAATTATCTACGGGTTAAACTCACGGCGGAAGAGGTTTTAGCCTTTCAAGTTCAGCCGAATCAGCGAGTCGCCGTCAAGATTAGCACTTCTCAAGCAGGCGACTTTTTGCTGGGAACGCTTGCCACCTCATAAGAGGCTTGCCTCATCACAATTTTGTTACTTGTTATTTAATTCCGTTTGGACTATGCTGAAAAGTATAAGATTCACAATTTTTAAAATCACTCATTAACATTTAATTTGGAGACTATTTCGTGAACAAATACGAAGCCTTGCTTATTTTTAAATCCAACTTTGAAAACGAAGGTTTGGATGCCGCCCTTGCTAAAGTGGAAAACGACATGAAAACCCATAACGCCAAAATTTTCCGTGTGGATAAAGTGGGTCGTAAAAAATTAGCGTATGAAATTCAAAAGTCTCGTGAAGGCTTGATTGCGGTAGTCGGTTTTGAAGCTGAAGGATCGAACATTCAGCCTTTAACCGCATTGCTTAATTTAAACGAAGAGTTGATTCGCTGTGTGATTTTAAGAAACGATGACTTAGATGTGAGCAAACCGTTTATCGTAACCCCTGTTACAGGCCGTGAGCCTCGTGAAGTGCGTGGCGGTCGTGGTGGTATGCGTGGCGGTCGCCCTGGTGGACGTCGTCCTCGTCATGAAGACGGTGCAGAAGAATCGACACAAGACGAAGTAGCCGTTGTCGAGTAATTTTCTCGTCGTGTTTGAAATGATTTTATTGAGGGGATGCTCTTTTTTGAAGCATCCCTTTGAATTAGAACAAAGGCTGACGTAGAATGTCCTTTTTTGATGATGCCCCACGACTTCAAAAGAAAACACCCCCTGCACTCAAGCTCGCACGAACCTTGAGCGTTTTACTCGATAGTGCGATTCGGATTCCCTTTACCAAAAAAACCATTGGCTTAGATGGATTGCTCGGTAGTTTGCCGCTGTTGGGTGATGCTCTGACTTTAGTCGTCTCCTTTTATTTTATTGGATTGGCGTATTACTACCAAGCCCCTAAAGCCCTTGTGCTTAAAATGATTGGGAATGTTTGCTTGGATTTTGTGGTCGGGGTTGTCCCGATTTTAGGAGATGTCTTTGATATTTTATTCAAAGCCAACGTCCGCAATTACAATTTGCTTTTGGAGTATTTAGAAACGCAACGTCCTGATTTGTTTCCTGAAGGGAAAACGGTGTATAGTCGTTCTAATCCCAGTGATGTGGTGGTGGATGTGTGATGAGTCGTCAACTGCCTGTGTTTTTTAAAAAAGTAAAGCCCAGCCCTCATCTTTTGGCGTTGCAGGTGTTTTATGCCCTTGAAATGGGCATTGTCGATAAAGCGGATGAAGCCCTCAACGAGGCTTTGGCATCGGAGCGTTATCAACACTTTAGCCCTCAAGCACGAGGACTCGCCAGTATGTTGGTGAATGAGGCGTGTCGTTGGTTTTTGACCTTAAAAACGCATATTAAACGCCTCACCCAAAAACGATTTAAAGATCACCAAGCTCCGTTACGACATCTGCTTTGCTTGGGATTACTCAGTGTTTTACATCCTCAAGAGCGTAATCGTCATCGGGTGCATAGCCAAGTCCATGCGTGGATTGATCTGGCGAAAGAAGCTCGTTTAAGTGCCTCTCAAGTGGCGTTATTGAATGCCTGTTTGCGAAACGCCTCTGAAGGGGGCGTTCCCTTAGGGGAATTACCGTCCGATTTTAAAGGGAGTCTCTTTGAAGCGGAAAGTTTTCAAAGTGCTTGGCCGTTGTGGGCGATAGAAGCCTTACATCAGTCTGTTTCGTCTGATAAAGTGCAGGGCTATTTAAACGCTTCGCATATCAAACAGCCTTTAACCCTTTTTCATACACAAGCCCGTAGCGATGCTGAAA
Organism: uncultured Vampirovibrionales bacterium; assembly: GCA_964506805.1. Lineage (GTDB taxonomy): Bacteria > Cyanobacteriota > Vampirovibrionia > Vampirovibrionales > JAJTHC01 > JAJTHC01. The sequence continues at coordinate 6,414 of CAZDMD010000043.1, forward strand.
TGCAGGTCGTTTTGCAAGCACTGGCTCAAGAAAAAATCAGCGTAACGCCCGTCTTTCACGACACGTTTCCGAATGCGATTCATCTGTCTAAAGACTTTCAAGGATGCTTAAGTGATTTCCCCCATTTTGATGAAGGGCATTGGTATGTGCAGGATTACGGATCGGCGTGGGTAGCCCAGCACGCCTGTCAAGCCTTGCAAACGATGCAAACGCCTCAGCCTGTGGTGGTGGACTTATGTGCAGCACCCGGTTCTAAAACATGGTGGTTGGCACAAGCCGTGAAAGACAAAGGGCATGTGCATGCGGTGGAATTGTCGGACGCACGCTGTAAACGCTTGATTGAAAACCTACACCGACTTCATTTGCAAGAGGCGGTAACGATCCACACCCAAGACGCTCGAACATTCACTTTAGATGGCTCTGCGGATTTAATTTTGGTGGATGCCCCTTGTTCGGCGTTGGGAACAATTTCGCATCACCCTGATCTGTGGATGCAAAAAAGCGAAGCCAGCTTAAAGACGTTTCCCCCTTTACAGCTTGAAATTTTGAAACAGGCTAGTACGCTAGCTCATCGGGATTCTATTTTGATGTACAGCACTTGTACTTGGCTACCAACGGAAAATGAGACGCTGATTCAACGTTTTTTAGCAGAACATCCCGAATGGTATTGCGTTGATATGAAAAGACTGCCTTTGCATCCCGAGCATGACGCTTTTTTTCTGGCGATATTGAAACAGCAATCACCCGAGCAATGATCTGATTTCCAGTGCGGATTTAGACTTCGGGATAATGGTATCCACCCCTGAAACGCCCCGTAACTCAATGGAGAGTGAGTCTGTAACTTCTTGACGACGAAGTTCTCCGACTTCTTGTAAAAACTGTGTGGGACTCAACATCACAAAGGCGTAGACCAAGACCATACCCCCGAGTAGGCATCCCACGCTGGAGACCATAAAATCCAAACTCTTTTGTAAAAGAGAGGGTGAATGACGATGATAAATCAATTTTTTGCTCATGTGGATGGTTCTCTAGTATAGACAAAGTGTAAGGAATAATCGAAACGACTACAATTCACAGTCTATAAATCGACCAACCAAGGGAGAGGCTGAAGGTCGATTCATAGTTTGTTACATTTAAATGTAACAAACGGTAATAAAAAGACAATCCAATCCTTAATAAATTGTTTATTAAATTATACAAAACTATTTTCACTCGTTGCTACCATAAAATGCTTTTCTAGTTTTTGAAAAAGACCTGTTAGCCAAAACTCGATGAAAGGAATCATCTCAGATGATTTTTCCATATTCTTCTAATGCAAATCCGTATCCTACGACGGGGATTGATACCTCGTGGAATCAAGGGGGGGGCTATCCGACTTCTGATCCTACTTATTTGGTGGGAACACCTAACTATGGTGGGGATTATAGTCCACTCCCCCCTACTTATACCGCTTACAAGCCTCCTGTTACGAATACGACTTCTTTGTTTGCCCCTACGACTGGTGTAAACTTACAGAACTGGCAAGATTATTCCAAAATAGACGCCTCTTTACGAACATATGCCCCTACCGATACCAATCTGTATGCCCCCACGGATATTACCAACACCGAACTAACGGATGCGAGTAAGAAGCAACTTGTGTATAACCCCGTCAATAACACCTATGTGTTAGTGGATGCTCGTACCTTTAATAATAAAACCGTAGAAGCCCCTGTGGTTCAACCACCTCCTGCTCCTGTTTATCCGCCAGCCCCAGTGGTTCAGCAACAACAACAGCAAATTACCTACCCGCCACCCCCCGCTCCGCCTGCTGAAAAGAAAAAAGGCGGTGGATTGGGTAGTATTCTTCCTTGGATATTAGGTGCAGGTGCTTTATTCCTATTACCTAAACTGTTTAATAAAAAAGACAAACCAGAAACCCCTGCTCCCACCCCTGAACCACATGTAACTCCTCCACCTGTCCCGCCTGCTCCTAAAAAACCAGTTGAGCCTAATGAACCTGAAAAACCAGTCAAGCCTGATGAGCCTGAAACTCCTCACCCTGATCCGACACCTGAAAAGAAGACACGCGTGATTAATATCTCTGCTGGTGGAGATGTGGCAGTCAAAACCAATGCCACCGCTTCCGATGCGAGCAACCCCGCTCGTGAATTTTTTGGAAATGGTTGGAAACGCTTTAACAATGACGGCAACATTCCAGGAACCTACGAGATTGCCAAAAATAGTTCTATCACCGCTCGTTATACGACTAAAAAACCTACTGCGGGTTCTACAGGTACCATTATTTCCAAAGTAGACGTTTACTTCGGAGGTAAAAAGATTGTGGCGACTCCCAAGAACGTAACCATAGATGGTAAAGCAATCAAAGATGGTTATTCTGAAAATGGTATTACTTTTAGTGGTGGTAAATTAGTCATTAAAGCCGCTGGAGATACAATGACCGTTGATGTTAATGCCACTTCTTCAACAACTGCGGGGGTCAATACACCTTCTCTCGCAGTAGGTTATGCAGATGCTCGTGAAGTTGATGAGCACAATAACATCACCGAAGGAAGTAAGAAAGAAGAAAACGGTGCTTTATTAGATTTGAACGAGATTAATAATCCTTCTCAATCAGATATTAAACAAGTATTTCAAAAAAATAAATTGTCGTAATTTAGAAAAAGCACAGCCTAGTATAGAAAAAGTGCAAGCAAGTTAAAACCCGCTTATTTAGTAAAAATAAGCGGGTTTTTAAATAGTATTTAAAGAGTTCTAAATCAAAAAGACTAGCAAAGCTCTTCGCACTTATCTGCATTCAACTGCACAAAACTTTCTTGACCTGCTGGCATTTCGTTGTCCATAAAAATTGCATTGACAGGGCAAACAGGCGCACACGCACCGCACTCTATACACTCATCGGGGTGAATGTAGAGTTGAGCTTCGCCGTCAAAATCATAGATACAATCGACAGGGCAAACACCCACACAGGCTTTATCTTTTACACCAACGCAGGCTTCTCCGATTACAAAAGGCATGTTTCCATCTCCATGTTCAATAATTACTGCCAAACGGCAATCAAATAACTACAATATTCAGACTAAACAATCAGACTTTTTTATTATAACACAAGGATTTTCAAAACCAAGATTTTTTATAAAATCCTTAGATTATAAAATGTAGAACGTAAACCCTTATGCAAGACGAGCTTCTACGGCATTCCAATCTACATTATTAAAGAAGGCACTAATATATAGTCCTTTTTCGGTGGGTTTGTAGTCCACGGTAAAAGCATGTTCCCACACATCCATGACCATAATAGGGGTAAATCCTGCGGGGTGTCCATTTTCGTGATCACTCACCCAAAAGTTTTGCAAACGCTTGGTATCGGGATCCTGATACAACACCGCCCAACCGATGCCACGCATCAAGCCTGTGCCTTTAAAGTCTTTTTCCCAATTTTCGTAAGAACCAAAATCTTCGACGAGTTTTTGATACAACTTGCTACTTTCACTTAAAGCTCCACTGCCATTAGGCGTTAAGTTGCCAAAATAGTATTCGTGCAAACGCATACCCGAATATTCAAATCCAAATCGACGCTTCAGTTCGTTATATTCAGGGGTGTTAAGTTGCCCTGCTTGAATCAATTCCGCAATTTTGTTAGAAACAACATTGGTGTTGTTGACATAACCCTGATACAACTTAAAGTGTTGTTCCAACTGTTCTTTAGAAAGCCCGTTATACCCTTCAGAAGGATAGGTCTTTGCTTCATAGGCAAATAAAGTCGCTGTACTCATATTCTTTTCCTTTCTCATTGATTTGGACGAAGGAACAGTTTTTTATTCCTTTTAAGAAGTGTACTACAAATATTTTTAATCAAGTTTAAACAATTCTTAATTTTCGGCTTGCATTTGAGATAGAATCGTTTGTTTTTGTAAAATGAGCCGTGCTTGGCTGGCGGATTTTCGTATGTCAGGTGTGAGGTCTAGCTTATTAAGTGTACGCAAGGTGCGTCTTGCGAGTAGGCTTTCGCCTGCCATTCCAAGTGCAACCGCATAATTATACACCACTACCTCTTGTCCAGCGGTGTGGATTTTAGATGCTTTTTCTAAGTATTCAAGAGCCACTTTAGACGCTTCGGGATGATATAACATGCCTAGTACACCTGCTAAGTTTAAAAGTTCTACATTTTCAGGTTCTAACTGTAAGGCTTCTTCTGCAAACTGCAAAGCCTCTTCCCAGGCTTCATTTTGAATGCGGAGCAAACTTAAAACAAAGTAGGTTTCCGCATTGGGTGTTGTAGAACTTAACACATTCTGTGCATACTGTTCTGCTTTTTCTAGATTCCCGAGTTGTAGATTCACATAAGCACTCGCACTCAAGCAATCGATATGGGTTTCATCAAGTTGCAAGCCTTGTTCATACATTTCAGAGGCAACTTGCCAAGAGTCGAGTGCTTCATAGGCGAGTCCCAAACAATAGTATAAATCGGCATCTGTTTCAGTGCTATACTGCAAGCAATTGACCCAATGCTGAATCGCAAGTTTGTAGCGTCCTTCTTGATACTCTAAAACTCCTAAGTGGTAAAGACATTGTGCATCTTCAGGGTCTTGTAAAATCGCGATATACAGACAGTCTTTCGCACGATCCAAATGATTCAATTCAAGATGAATAACGCCCATGGTATAAGTGATAGACGGCAAACTCGGTTCTTTTTGAAAGGCTTGTTCAAGGAGGTAGAGTGCCGTTTTATAATACTGCCGTTGATACATCCACCACGCTAAATGATAAAACCACCGAGAAACAGGTGCGAATCGCCAAATCGCCCAGATCAAGCCTATAAAGCCCACTCCCCCGCTTAAAATTATCAATGCGATATTCAATAAAGTAGACACAAGGTAAACTCCCTGATTGTGATTATTCTGCTTATGCCTATTCGGACGAATCCGCTTCAGGTTAGATGCGTCTCCTCTGCTTAAAGGGGATTCTAAACAAATGTTACAAAATAATAATTTCAGGGTTTAACGATACTTTATTTGAACAGTTAAATAGAACGACTTGAATTCTTTAGACTCGCATTTCGATCTAGGCATTTTAACCATGAATTTAAGTTTTGAAGCCTATCTAAAAGAATGTGTCGCTTTTAGATAGAAAGTTTAGGACAAGACACACCTAATTTTTACGATTGATAGAGAAAAAGAGGAACATTATGAATTACGGAATGAGTTATCCCGTACAATCTTATCAACCCCCTGGCTTTAGTCGCTTGGGTCAGATTGGTGCGGACAACCAAGCTACCGTTCAAGTTGGACGAAATGCTTGGATTGATCAAGACAGCACAGGTGGCTGGGGATCAAGAATTGATAGCTTTGGAAGCAATGTTATCGGCAACCAAACGGGCGGACACAATCTATTTGCGAATGGTCTTAATGGTGGCAATAACATTTGGAATCAAAGCAATGCGAACCAAGGCTTTATCACTCAATACGGTGGAAACTGGCTGGCGAACCAAAGCAACATGCACTTCGGTCAAGGTAACTTCTACGGTGGCACAGGTGCTTACAATACCGACTACGTCAACCACTCCAACGGTTTTATGTACGGTGTGAACAACTTCCAAGCCAACCAAAATCGTGGTTACTATGCTACAACAGTTGCTAACGGAAGTAACGGTAACATCAACCATATCGGTAACCAGTATTCAAGCGTATTTAACACCAATGGAAATGTAAAGGCGAACCAGCATAGTGGCTATGCCAACTATGCGATGAATACCCAAGGTAATGGTGTTTATAATCAATCAGGCAACTTCAATAATTTAGGAAACTGGGGCGGTAATGTTCAAGGCTTCCAAACAGGCTTTGCCTCTACGGCTTATAATAATGGTGGTCATATGATGCTTGATCAAATGGGTGGAGCATTCGCAACCGCTGTAAATGGTAAGAATAGCTATGCCGCAGTGAATCAAGGTAACATCTACAACCAGAGCTTTAACGCTGGACAGGGACTATTCCATCAAGATGGCTATAAAAATGATTTAGTCGCCTTCCCTGGTGCTTACACAGAGTCTCATCAAAGCGGAACGGTAAACAACATTTGGAACTATGGTCAAGAGTTGAATGCCATTCAGCATGGAAACCGTAACACAGCGTTAATCTAAACGATTTATCGAATAAAAAAGCCCTTCACATTTTGTGGGGGGCTTTTTGGCATGGAAGTGATATAATAGGCTTTGTTTAGTGAATCATAAAGGATGAACTCATGGCATTGATTTCAAAAGTCGCCACACTGTTAGCCAACGTGGTGAATCTTTACAGTATGCTGTTGTTTTTACGCATTATTTTAACGTGGATTCCCAATTTAAACTGGTACAGTCAACCCCTTGCCACGTTGTCTCAGCTCACAGAGCCTCCCTTGAGTTTGGCACGTCGATTTATTCCTGCAGTCGGGATGTTTGACCTTTCACCGATTGTCGTGTTTTTACTGTTGAGTCTTGTAGAAAACATCTTAAGATCGATATAGCCGAAACCTAATGTTATAGTCAATTAAAGATGTTTCCGAACAGTAGACTAGACGAGGAGCTTAGATTATTTTGTGAA
>CAZDMD010000044.1:0-12430 GCA_964506805.1 uncultured Vampirovibrionales bacterium
CTTGGGCTTAGAGCCGTCGGATCGCTTGATGCTCGCCACCATGCGAGACTTCTTTCAAGGGGGGCCCGTGGGTTTGGACGCGGTCGCTTCAACGATGGGAGAAGATGTTCGCACCTTAGAAGATGTAACCGAGCCGTTTTTATTGCAGTCAGGCTTGATTCAACGCACCCCACGAGGAAGACAACTCACCCCTAAAGCCTACGAGCATCTGGGTTGGTTTGAGTCGGTGTAACGCCTAGGGTCGTGTCTTTTTGAGCGTCCATGTTGATCTGGAGGATTTTAGATGTTCGGGGTATCTTTTCACTATTGGGGATCAACTTCCCTTTTTTCTCGCTTTCTTCGAGGGCATTTTGAAACCCCTCTTGTTGTTTGGCATCTAAATTATTGTACATACGTTCCAAATTTTCTTCAGGGAAAATAAGTTCTATTGTTCGAGAAACCTTATTCAGTATGTCAGCTTGTACCAAAGAAAGTTTAACTTTTTTATTTTGTAAGGGTTCAACCGTCGTAACGCGAGCTTCTGCAATATGGATAATTTCATCTTTTTTACCCATGTTGATAGTAACTTTAGAATTAGAACCCGATCCAAAAAACGAGTCTATCCAAACTTTTTGAGGATGATCTCTGCCACCACTTCTTTTATCGTTGGTATCGTCTAAATCAATCACTTCAGTGCTATGAAAGGTCGCTCCCACCCGCACATCATCACCACCTTCGTCATCCGCATTGGGATTTTTGTAATCTTGAGTTTTTTCTGTCTGAGATACTGCTGGGTCTGCAAACGTGTACTGTGGATTTTTTTCTTCTAAAAGATTTTGAAATGGACGCCCATTAGACGACGGCTTTTCTTCGTCCTTTCGCAAGACGTTTTGAATCTGACCAGTAGTCTGATTCGTTGGCTGATTAGAAGGGAGGTAAAAAAAATCAGGAGAGTTTACTTTAGAAAGTGTTCTAGAGTTATTAGGAGGAGGTATTAAATTCGTTGAGGTAGTTCGTTCATAGGAAACGGCATTTAGCATGGATGTGGTCTCCAAGAAAAGCATTGATAGGATTGTTTTAAAAGCATAAAGTAAAATAAAACGCTTAAATTGCGGTTTATGTTTAAAATGTTACAATGTTGAATCTGTTCTAATCTAGCAGCAGTGGTTGATTTTCAGGATGCTGAAGAGGATAAGACTCAAAAAGAGGTATCACCCCATAAAGCCGATGCGTCGCTTGTAAACGATTGGTTTCAGTCGTTCCCACTTCTTTGAGCAATGTGCCATTCGCTAGAATCTGAAAAACAAAGGGCTTGTCGTCAATCAAGGGGAACAGCGTCATGACATTCAAAGCCGTTAAACATTTTTCATGAAAGGGTTGACTCGTGCCGTCGGCATCGTAAATCAGTTGGTTTTTGGGGATGTCTATCGCTAAAATACCTGAATGACGCTCGCTCATGTGAGTCGTAAAACAGCGTACGATCTCTCCACAACGCACCTTATGGGGAGAAGAAATCTGCCTTGACTCCGTCAACGGACGAATCCACGGATGAGCTTGCGTCTTAAAAACCCGCACCATGTAGGCGACCGCTTCTTCCACTTTTCGAGGCGTGCGTCGTACCTTGCCCTGCCACTGTCTTTCGGGAGAAATTTTTAAATCATCATGCCACATCGCAAAATGAAGATTTCCCAACACAATCGACGCATCTTTGGTGTGTAGCGACGCATTCGCCGTGAATTTAATCGGTAGTAACAGCAGAAGATAAATCAAGCTCAGCGTAATGAGTCCCCACGTTAGAAAAAATCGGTAAAACGCCTTCATGCGAAAGGCTTGCATCCCTTCGGTACTGAATAGGCTTTGAAGCACATTTTGAAATGTTGACCCCATCATTTTGATATATCCCGTTTACATTTCCAACAAGACTTTTAACATGCCTTTTTGTCCTGCAACGCTTAAGGCTTCCACGCCTTGACTCAGGGGAAAACGTTTTTGAATCAAGCGTTTCACAGGTATTTTACCTGATGCCAACGCCTGAAGTGCCACATCAAAAGGCCCACACCGAGACCCCACAATCGTCAATTCGTTCACCACCACAGGAGCCAAATTCAAGCCTTGGGTATCGGCGACTGTGCTTTTGAGTACCAGCGTCCCACGAGGCTTCAGCAGTTGAATGGCTTGTTCAATGCCTCCTGCTGTACCTGTCGCTTCCACGACGACATCTGCCTCCCCTAAAGCGTTAAACTCTTGACTCAAAGCGGTTTGAATGCCTAAGCCTTCCACACACGATAGTTTATCCGCATGGCGACCTAGCAACGTAACTTGATTAGATGCCAAACGTAACGCCATCGCAATGAGAAGCCCCAGCTTACCGTCGCCCAAGACAATCACCCGATCGTGCGGATTAATTTTAACCTGCTCGGTGATTTCAAAAGCAGCCGCCAGCGGTTCGGTGAAGACAGCTTCCTCGTTGCTCACCGCATCGGGGACTTCGTATAAATTGCGAATGGGGGCAATGACATAATCCGCAAACGCCCCATGATGATTGACAATACCAATGACCGTGCGGTTGGGGCAGTGATGCGGATGCACGCAGCTGGAGCAGGTGTTCATATCGGTGGCGTTGTCGCAAGTGGCGTTAATATCCACGCAAACCCGCTTGCCCACCCATTCAGGGGCATCGGGGCAGGCTTCTACTCGACCGACGAATTCATGCCCGAGGATGCCTGTATAGCCCATATAACCTTTGATGATTTCTAAATCGGTATTACAAATGCCTGCATTTAGAATTTTGATTTTCGCTTCATTCAAGCGAAGTTCGGGCAAATCGACCGCACGGAGCTGAACTTCCGTCCCGTTCCAAAACAAACCCTGCATAGAAGATGACATAATGCGTCCTTTGTTTTAATACTAATTTAAAGGACACTATATCACAAATACACTTTTAGTTTATTCATCTCATGAGCGACGCATCAATGAGTTCGTCAAAGGTAACGTCTAGCAGTTTCATAATTTCTAAAATTTTACCGAGTTTCGGCACAGAACGCCCTTGATTCCACGCCAAAACGGTTTGATACGGCACATCTAGCACATCCGCTAATGTTCTAAGATTCCAGTTGTCCCATTCAAAACGCCGTGTCAGTTCATAAAGCCGAAGGCGAAGCGGTCGGTAAGGGTATTGTTTTGCCATGTGTGAATTTCCTACCCGTCATCCAGTATTTTCCTAAAAATAAAATGACGGAGAAGATTTATTTTTAAACGTAATGTAAACATTTTGTTACATGGTGAAGTGTTTCTACAGCTTCACCAATACTCGACCGTCTTCCAATACCGAACCCTGATAAATTTTTTGTTGAAAACCTGTTTGCTTCACCTTAATCACATCCCCGAATTTACCGTTTTGCAACGCCCTACCTTCTATCAGCAAACGAATCGGACGAGCCTGCGACGTGGTTTCCACAATGATTTTAACCGTTTGTTGCGATTGTACCAACGGAGGCATACTCACCTGATGCGTCTTCAGATACTCCCCTTTTTTTAAGGTGCATCGACTCGTGGCTTTGGCAGTCAGGGGAACATTTGCCTTTAACACAAAGGAGACCTCTCGTAAGCCCACCCACTGAGGGCGTGCCTTTATCTTCCCCGATAAAGGCACGCCGTAGACCACATTTTCTTCCAATTCCCAGACCAGCACCTCTTGTTGTAAAAGAATCGGTACAGTAAATAAGGTGCTTTGTTGAGAAAGTCCACCTTGCACCATCACTTTAAGACTGCCATAACCCTGCTTAAAAACGCTCGTGTCTTCTAAAGGCTGAACCCTAAAACTTACAGGTTCATCGTTGGCGAGATTTAAGGCTCGAAATTGACGCACATCAGGGATGTTCAACCCTAGCCTTTGAGAACATCGCTCCGCTTGCGTTTGACAATAACGTTGCATGATGGCATTTAAAGGTGCTTCTAGTTCTTTTTTAAGTTGTGGTGCCGTAATCCATTGTTCTGCTTGCACGCTTAAAGGAGTTGCTCCCCCCAAGACACTCCAAAGCAAGAGGCTTACACTCAAAAACCTATACCATAAAAGACGCATCACAATACTACACAATCTGATTCACGGTTTGAAGCATTTGATCCCCCGCCTGCATGACTTTAGAGTTCGCTTCAAACGCACGTTGAGCGGTAATCAAGTTAATCAACTCTTCCACGATTTGCACATTAGAGTTTTCTAAAAAGCCTTGAGCCAAACTCGTCTTGGCAAAATCCCCCTGACCCAACTGCCCCACCACAGGATCCCCCGATGCGGGCGTATTGATGTAGAGGTTACGCCCTTGTGCTTCTAAACCTGCGGGGTTGGCGAATCGAGCAAGCTGAATTTGCCCGACGTCCTGAAAGTTGCCTTGTGCGTTACGAATACTCACCGTACCTGTGGGGTTAATCATAATTTCACCAGCATCTTGGGGAATGGTCATTTGAGGAATCAGCGGAAGTCCGTCGCTGGTTACGACCGTACCATTCGCGTCACGTTTAAAGCTGCCGTCTCGGGTATAGCCGATTTGCCCACTATCCAACTGAATTTGAAAGAAGCCGTCGCCTTGAATGGACAAATCCAAAGGGTTGGCGGTTTGAATCATTGGCCCGTTAATGAAGTCTCGTTGCGTGGCGGAGACCCTAGCCCCTAGCCCCACCTGTACCCCAACGGGATCTAAAGTCCCTTGATTCCCCAAAGAACCTGGTGAAGAAAAGGTTTGATTCATTAAATCTTGAAATTCGGCTCTGGATTTTTTGTAGCCTGTCGTGTTGACGTTTGCCACGTTGTTGGCAATAATATCCATGTTGAACTGTTGCGTGGTCGCACCAGTGGCAGCGGTGTATAGGGATCTTAACATTTACAAAGTCTCTCTCTCTCTCTTTTAAAATTCAGTTTTCATCTAGCAATGTCGTAGATATACAGTTTTGTTGATATACGTTCTTACTATGACAAATCCCCACGAACGAGACGTTCATCTAAAGGTGTATTTTCTTACAGCCCTACTTTTACAGAGGCTTCTATACAGAAAAATTTAAAGTGATACAATAAGAGGCATATCAACAAAAAATTGGAGAATGCCTTGATGTTTAAAAAAGTGCTAATCGCCAACAGAGGGGAAATTGCCCTTCGCATCATTCGAGCCTGTAAAGAACTCGGGATTAAAACCGTTGCCATTTATTCTCAGCCTGATGCGGAAAGTCTCCATGTGCTTTTGGCGGATGAAGCCTATTGCGTGGGGCCTGCCCCTGCCTCTCAAAGTTATTTGAATGTCTCGAACATTATTTCGGTGGCGCTCATGTCAGGGGCAGAAGCCATTCATCCTGGGTATGGGTTTATGTCTGAAAATGCCGACTTTGCCGATATGTGCAAGGAACATGATTTAATTTTCATCGGGCCAAGCTCACAAGCCATTCGTCAAATGGGAGACAAAGCCACCGCCAAACAAACCATGAAAGCCGCAGGTATGCCTGTTGTTCCAGGATTAGACGGTACAACAGCGGATATTACCAAAATTAAAGCATGGGCAAAAGAAGCGGGATACCCTGTACTCATTAAAGCCACCGCAGGCGGAGGCGGTAAAGGCATGCGATTGGTTGAAGAAGAAAGCCAAGTCGAAGCCATGATGAATAGTGCCAGTTCTGAAGCCCTCGCTGCCTTTGGTAATGCCGAATGCTATATCGAAAAGTATATTTTAAAACCTAGACACATTGAATTCCAAATTTTAGCGGATCAATACGGCAACGTCATTCACTTGGGCGATCGAGATTGCTCCATTCAACGTCGGCATCAAAAGCTCATTGAAGAAGCCCCTTCTCCTGTCATGACGGCTGAACTGCGTGAAAAAGTAGGGACAACCGTTGTCAATGCGGTTAAAGCCATTGGTTATGAAGGCGTGGGAACAGTTGAACTGCTTTTTGATAAAGATATGAACTACTATTTCATGGAAATGAATACACGGATTCAGGTGGAGCATCCCGTAACGGAGATGATTACAGGGATTGATTTACTCAAAGAACAAATTAAAGTCGCCGCAGGTCAAGCCCTCACCCTCACCCAAGAGGATGTTGAGTTTCGAGGACACGCCATTGAATGTCGCATCAATGCGGAAGATTCCACGAAAAACTTCATGCCCATGCCCGGTACGATTGACGGCTTCATCGTGCCTGGTGGTATTGGTATTCGGGTGGATAGTCATGCCTATCAAGGCTATAAAATCCCCCCGTATTATGATTCACTGGTGGGTAAACTCATTGCCCATGGGGCAACCCGTGAAGAGGCGATTATCCGTATGCGTCGGGGCTTGGATGAATTTGCGGTTACAGGCATCCCCACCACGATTCCCTTTCATCAAAAAATGATGCACTTTGAACCTTTCATTAAGGGAGATGAAATTTACACGAACTTTATGGTCGAACATCAACTCATTTAATCAATTCATTTAAAGGCGTTTTTCGTGATGTGGATTTCAACCGTTACTAAAATTTTTTATTACAGTGCCTTTGCTCTTTCGCTCATAAGTTTGCTGTGGTTAATACTCAATCCACGATTTTCGCTTGCCTTCTTTCAACGCTGGCAGCGTGTGTGGGATTTAGCCTTAATTGTCGTCCTATTTACCGTTTTTGTGTTGCGTTCGGTGGCAGCGGATTATTTTGCACTGACGAATATGTTTGAATCCCTACTGGCGGTGAACTTAGGCGTTTTGATTTGTCGCTTGGCGATTGAACCGACCTTAAGCGTGCGATTCTTTCACATCGGCGCTATGGCATTGGTGAGTGTGGGCTTTATTTTTTCAGGCTTTTTGCCTCAAGAGATTGCCGTCTTACAACCCGCCTTAATGAGCTATTGGCGTTCGATTCATGTGCCGATTATTATGATGTCCTACGCCTTACTCTTTCTCGCTTCTATCGGAGGCTTAGGTGTCTTGATGAATTCAGATGCCACTCGTCGAACGCAACTGCTTGCTCTCACCGATAAAACCGTAACCTTCGCCGTGCCGATGCTTGCGGTGGGAACGGCACTCGGAGCCGTGTGGGCGAATGAAGCATGGGGGACGTACTGGAATTGGGATCCCAAGGAAAATATGGCACTGGCGACTTTATTTGTCTATGGGGCGTATTTACATTTGCGTTTAAATAGTAGCCTTCCTGCGGAAAAGCTCGCATGGCTTTTGATTATAGGTTTCGCTGTTTTGATGCTCACCTATATCGGGATTAACCTGTTAGGGGTGGGATTACACAGTTACGGCAATTTTATGGCAGGGTAACGAGATGTCAAAAGTCGGTCGTGGTCTCATCAAGCAAGTGATACGAATCGGAGTCTTGTATCTCGGTTTTCGCTATGGATCAGCATGGATCGGTGGATTCAGCGTTGACAACGAAATGGTGTTACTGACGTTTTGTTTTGCCTTCAGTGTGCTAGAGACAGGCTTGCGTCCCTTACTGAAAGTGCTATGTCTGCCTTTGGATATTCTCACCTTTGGGATGATGCGTAAGGTGCTTTACCTCATTGTCATCAGTGGTCTTCTTTATAGTACGATTTGGTGGATGCCAAGCCTACACATCACGGCAGAAACCTTTGCTCAACAAGTACAAGCCCTAATCGCCGTATGGATTTTCACCTTAACGGTGTTACTGGTTACTCGCTAGGCGATTGTCTGGCTATCGTCCTGAACGCCACATATTCAATAAACTTAAATCATTATTGCGTTGGGTCGCCCATGAACCATCGACGATTCCATTATCGGCATGGTCTTTACCAGAATAACTAGACTTGGCTTCCTTAGTGATTATAGGAGCCGCAATCCACACTGCACCAAGTCCTGAAATAACCGCCATACCAAACCCTACTAAACGAGCTATTTTACCCCGTTTAAGACCCGGAATAATTTTACCCGCAGTGGCACTCCAAATTGATCCTCCCAGCAAAGCTCCCCCTGCAAAAGTTCCCATATTGATCAAAGGGGCGTTGGCATATTCAAAGGCTTTTTGATAAATAGCCGTCCCTGAATACAGCGGTTCTGTACCATCACCACTTAGAGGAGTTTGAAAATGAGTGGGTGCAATAACGCTATTATAGCCGTAACCAGGTAAAGCCCCATTGGGGTTATTATTTTGAAAATTATAGCCACCCCACATGTTACCCCCCATTTGAGCCGTGTTAAATCCGCCAGGAAAACCACCATAATTATAAGGGTAAGCCCCCTGAAATCCACCAGGATACATGCCACCAAATCCACCATAGAAATTCCCTCCATTGTTAGGGATTCCATACGCATAGGGGTTAGGCAAGGGATTATACCACGAGCCAGGGCTTTGACTTTGTGGAGCAACGGCTTGTCTAGCTTGTGCTAGTGTAGTATTGTTTGTCTTTTCAATGGTACTCATGCGAGTAATCCTTTCCCTTTTCGCCACAAAATATGGATAATGCTGGTTGTCTTGTCCTTAAACTAGATTGTCATTAGCATAAAGTATTTTTAAGTTCATCTTTGTGCTAGCTTAGGGAAAAGATCTTGAAATCGAGAAGGAATGCACCATGAAGGATGACTACACCTGCAAACTCACGCCGCTACAACATGAGGTAACCCAATGTGGAGGCACAGAACCTCCCTTTCGCAATGCCTATTGGAATCATAAGGAAAAGGGGATGTATCACTGTATTTGCTGCAGGAGTCCCCTCTTTCGCAGTGTGGATAAATTCGACAGTGGCACAGGCTGGCCGAGCTTTACACAGCCTGTTTCCACGAATGCGGTTTCAGAAAAAGTCGATACCCGTTACGGCATGCGACGAGTCGAATCGCTTTGTGGGACGTGTGAGGCTCACTTGGGGCATGTGTTTCCTGATGGGCCAGCACCGACAGGGTTACGCTACTGCATCAATTCCGCTTCTTTAGCCTTTAAAAAAGCCGAAGAATAAGAGATGTAACAAATTATTTCAAAGTGGCATGATAGTCTAGGTGTTTGTTTTTATTAAATCACGAGAGAACACTCGACGTCCCCCCAACCCTTAGACTATCAGAAGGAATACTCAATGAATACCAACCCTATACCTTTATCTAATCGTCCCTTTCCAGTACCCGCCACTGTAACTAGAAAGACTCCCCTTCCAAGTTCCACACTTCCTGTTGGTCAAACTTCTTCGTCGTGGGAGACAACCTCGTTAAATCCGTTAACGGGAACACCTAATCCCCAATCTCCAAGTACACCTAAACAAGTGTTCGGTGGCACACCTGTTAATCGATTTGCTCAACCCCTTACCAAAGAACAATTACTGTCAATGTCTCATGAAGAATTACAACAATTAATTCAAAACGGAACGCTTGCTCCTCGTGGTACTGAAAGTACATCCACTCAACCCAATGCCTTTAACAATGCTTCCATCCCTCCTGAATTTGCCTATTCCTCAGGCAGAGATGCAGGTGCTACTTATGAAAAAGTTGCCTCAATTTCAGACCAATTGAATAAGCAAGAAATTCTTGCAGCAATCGGCAAGCAAACAGAAGATCAAAAAATTCAAGCAATGGAAGCTAGACTTCAACAACAAATTGCGGCGAACAAACCTAAAGAAGAAAAACATAATCCACTGGATCCACTCGGAATTTTTAAGGGTTTTAAGAGCTAATCGCCATCGCTATCACTTGAAAAGGATGCAGCACTTGAATGTTTTCAAGTGCTGCATACGTTTGTAAGGAGGCTTTTAGTTGAATCAAGCATCCCGGATTACCCACCAAAACGATACTTGCTTTTGTTGCTAAAATCGCACGCACTTTCTCTTCCCCAATGGCTTCTGCGAGTTTAGGATGCTCCAAATTATAGACCCCAGCACTTCCACAACACGTTAAGGCAGAAGACAACGGCACAAGCGTTAGATTTTCAATGCGTTCTAAGAGTTGAAGTGCCTCTTGATGCACCCCTTGCACATGAGCCAAATGGCAAGACGCTTGATAGGTGGCCATCATCGGTACAGGCAAACGCAAACGAGGCAAACGATCCGCCTCTTGGGCGACAAACTCGTGAATATCTTGCGTGTGAGAGGCAATATCTTTCAGCGTCCTCGCATCAAGAGGCAAGGCTTCGGCTAAATGTCCCCCTAAATGAGCATATTCTTTGAGCATCGCACCGCATCCACCTGCGTTAGAAAGTGTCAAGGTTGGGGGATTCGCCTCCCATGCCTTTGCATTGCGATTGAGGCAGGCGTGCATTTCAGAATCTAACGCATGATGCGATGCCAACGCCCCACAACAGCCTAAGGGACTCGCCCCTACCGTATAACCCATCGCCGTTAGCACCTGTAAACACGCATTGTGAACATCAGGCATGAGATGCTTCATCACACAACCCAAATGCAACGCCAAATCCGCTTGGGGATTCACACGTTGTAAATCCGCTTGCAAGCCTTGAGCAGGAATCGGCATCCAAAATCGTGTATAGCGACGCATCCACGCAGGCACCCACGAGGCTTGCAATAATCGACGCATCCCTAAATAATCCCCCACTTGCATTGCTAGGGTAATCAGTCCTAACACCGCCTCTGAATTTAAAACGGCTTGCAAGACTTGAGCAAAAAATCGAAAGCGTCCCAAGCCCTTTTTTTCGAGCTGATGTCGTCCCGATTCCAAGACGTGATGATACTTCACCTGCGACGGACACGCCGTTTCGCACGCCATGCACCCCAAGCAAGACTCTAAGCTCGGAGCAAGATCTTCAAGGCTTAAGCGTCCTTCCTGTAGGGCTTGACTCAAGTGGATGCGTCCTCTTGGGCTTTGGGATTCGTCTCCTGTCGCCAAATACGTGGGGCAAGCACTGAGACACATCCCGCAGTGGATGCAAGCATCAAAGGCGGTTTCTAGCGGTGATTTTTGAGACGCATCAATAGGAGATTTAGTGGGCATCATACACTCCCTGTTCAAAATACGGTGATTGAAACTGTGAAGGGGCAATGCCCCATGTGGTTCGACATTGCCTCCAAAATTGCCAGAGGGTTTGTTCAGCATGATGTGCCGATGCCTTTAAGTCGGATTCACTCGGTGGCAAGGAGAAATTCGTCTCATCACAAGGACTTAAGGTCATCCCCTCAAATGCAAGGGCTAAGGTACGAACCTCCCCTTGCCAAAGGACTTGAATCGAAGGGTTTTCGGTATCGGATTGAAAGCGTACATCGTGCAAGCCTTGGGGCGGACGCACTTTCAAACGTCGTAGAAGGGCGTGAAAGCTCTCTTTAGATGTCCCCTCGATTTGGAAGCGTTGTAACGGATGCGACGACAATGGCGACGTGCGGAGGCATACCCCAATCGGAAGCCCGAGCGTCCCTTGCATCCCCAAATGAAAACGGTGTAAATCATAACCCGTTACATTTTTAAGCACACGCCCCCCTGAACCGATGAGATTGCCCTGCACATCTAGCCAGTGAAGCCCAAGCGTTCGTTGACGTAGACTCATCTGCCACGCCTCATGCGGAAGCGGAACAGCAAAACAAAACGCATGAGCCAGCGTCCAGTGTTCAGGCAAGCCAAAGGCAATATGTTGTTGCGTGAGTGCCAAGCGTTCGTTAATGGTTTGAAGCGTGAGATGCGTCGGGCAGTACAGCACAAACTCCTCTCGCCAATGATGCCAAGCCTCTTCACGATGCGACACCACCTCTCGCCAAACGCTAAAGACATCCCCCCCACTGGCTTGAAACGGGGAAGTCAGCGTCAACGGGAAGGTTTGCACCGCCTCTTGAAAGCGACGGCGTTCTTCTTCGTTTAAGTCGGCAATGGGGGGGAGCGAAGACGACATCAGCACGTCTCCTCTTAGGCTTGTGTCGTTTCAGGGACATCCGTCTTAATTTCAGTGGCATGTAATTGACCCGATTCCATTAAGGGCTTTAAGGCATTCTGCACCAAGCGATGCCGTGCCATAAGGGGTTTACCTGCAAATATCGGGGAACGCACATATAATAAGTAGTGATTCTGCTCCCCTGTTTTGTCAAAGGCTTCCACATGAGCGTTTTCAAGGGCATTTTTCAGAAATTCGCATAAGGCTTCAGGGCTAATCATACGTTTCACTTCCTTTATTCGTTAGGTGGCAATTTTTGTCTTATCTCCTCAAGGATTTGAATCGCCCCCTCCCCTTTAAGGGGAGGGTTGGGGTGGGGAGTAGATTTCTATATCACTCTACACGAAAGAAAGCCGTGCTTCAAGTTAAGGGTTTTCTTCTCTTTTCGTATGGATGATTTGCTTTGTGGTAGGATTCCTTTGGTATTTTGTTTCAAATTCGTTACAATTAAGTACGAACAGCACAAGTGTTTCTTTACGGCGTTTTACCCCTGAATAAGTCTTGACTTTCAATTTTGTAATTACTATCATTTGAAAAATTTCATTTTTTGGCTTTCTGTATTCAAATCTCACTCTGAAAGGTAAAACACTTTTACTTATTTCACAAAACTATTGTACGC
>CAZDMD010000045.1:0-12071 GCA_964506805.1 uncultured Vampirovibrionales bacterium
CTATCTACACTCTTTCACAAAATAATCTAAGCTCCTCGTCTAGCCTACTGTTCGGGAATATATTTAATCGACTATATATCTACACGCCTTCAGAAAATGCTTGAGGAGGCTATATTACACCCACTCAATAGGACGCTACTGTCTGCAAAACGAATCCGTACAGCTGTCGACTGCTCCACCTCTTGGGCATGATGAATCACCGCCCCTGTTTCGGCATCACTGACAACCGCAAAGCCTCGTTTTAAAATGTGAAGCGGATTATACGCCTGCAATTCATCCTCCATCGCTTGCACACGAGCCTGCGACTGCGACAAATACAACGTCATGGCATGAGACAACGCCGTTTTCTGCCTATTCAACGTATGCTGTGCATGATTAAGCAAAGGTTGAATACCGTCTTGCAGACGCTCCGTAAGTTTAGCGAGTGTCTCTTCACTCATCAACAATTGACGTTCAACCTGTTCCGCCAACCATAGTTGAGAACCTTCTAAAAGTTCTTGTACCTTAAACGCATCAGGGATTAAAGTATCCGCTGCCATGGTGGGGGTGGCGGCGGAATAATCCGCCACGGCATCCGCCAACCCGTAGTCAGGCTCATGCCCGATGCCTGTAACCACAGGCAGTCGGCAGTCGGCAATCGCTCGCACGACGGCTTCTTCGCTAAAGCAAAACAAATCTTCAAAACTCCCCCCCCCACGAGCCACGATAATCGCATCTAAGCCCAGCGACTCGTCTTCTAAGGCTCGAATGCCTGTGGCGATTTCTTCGGCGGCACCGTCTCCTTGCACTTTCGCAGGATACAAGACGACATCCACCACCGCATTTTTGGCTCGTATCACCCGCATCATATCATGGATGACCGCCCCTGTTGAGGCGGTAACAATGCCAATACGAAAGGGAAATTCAGGCAAGGGCTTTTTACGAGACGCATCAAACAGCCCTTCGGCTTCAAGCGTTGCCTTGAGTTGTTCAAACGCCAATTGCAAAGCCCCCAAGCCTAAGGGGTCGACTTTTTTGACGACAAGGGAATAGCTCCCATTGGGGGCGTAAAAATCCAAGTCTCCTGTGGCGATGACATCCATCCCCTCTTCGAGCTTGAACTTGCTTTTGCTTGCGGTACTCGCCCATAGGACGGCGTTTATACTGGCGGACTCGTCTCGTAAGGTAAAGTACACATGCCCTCGGCTAGAGGGCTTAAGGTTGGAGATTTCGCCTTGTACGAGAAGCGTCCCCCCAAGTACAGGATCAAGTTTGACGGTGCGTTTCAGATACGCCGTCAATTCACTGACGCCGTAGGTTTTCGGCTCAAATTCTAGGGCTAATTGCATGGGTCTTTCTTTCAAATTTTACGATACTACCCTTTGAAAATAACATCTTGATGATATTCAAGGTAATGTTCTCGTCCTTTAACAGGTAAATGTTCTATCGTACTATTTGGTTTAATGTTTAAACGTTGGTAAGTCATTTTTGACAACCATTGGGAAGTTATCATTTTTTTGTCTGACGTAAATGAAATATAACCCTTGTCAAATAGGTGATCTATATTAGGAGTGAACATAAAGCCATTTTTAGGGTCGATTTTCTCTAATTGATCTGACTTTGACCATGGTTTAATATGACTGGCAATCAGTAGTCGATCATCAGAAATAAGTGTAACAGGACAATAGGGACATTCATCTAAAAGCTTTTTACGATACAGTCCTTGACCCAAGCGAGCTTTAGTGAGTTGAAGTTTAATCTCTTCTGTTTCGGTAGTGTTTTGAATATTTTGAAGCTCTTTTAATATAGTAGCGTTATGTTCCGTTTCTCCAAAATAATCAACAAATAGCCTAAAATAAAACAATTTATCTCCTTGTTCATTTTCCATTTTACTGGTGGCTAAATAGGTTATTTCAGGTAATGCAATCTCTCTAATTAAGGTATAGATAGTATCTGAAGAATTAATGTAAACTCTTGAACCCTTAATTTGATTTTGATGCTTAATTTTAAAAAAAATAAGTTCGTTCAAAGTTAATACTTTATTATATCGTTCCATCCATAATTTAGATAGTTTATCTTTATCTCTATAATTTGATTGAGGATTATCATATTCTATCCTCACTTCATCTAAATAATCTAAAAGATCTTTTTTTAACAAAACACATTTGAGTTCAAAGCCTGCCGTCCCCCAAAAATCCCAAACAGCTTCATTTTTTTGACCAATATAAAATTTAGCTTCTCCGTGAGCAGAGCCTATCTTATTGCTTGATAAAACAAAACAATCGGGTACTGTCATTTTCTCTTGTGTATCGATGACTTGAAAACCTTCAAAATATTGGTCTTGTAAAATTAATGACACGATTAAACCCCGTATTGTGTTATATCCATTTGTTTCAATATAGCGATTAATACATCAACTACAATACTATTACCCGATTGTCGATACATTTGTGTATCACTCACCACAATGTTAAAGGAGTCTCTAAAGCCCATTAATCTTAAGCATTCACGAGGTGTTAATTTTCTAATTCGACCCTTATTGTGCGTTACATAATTGTCAACACCCGCACGGTGCATTTTATGCATGGTTTGTAATAAAGGTCGTGCAACTAATAAATCTGTTTGTGTCGACGTTTTAAAATTACCTGTTCCTTCACTCAACACATAGTTTTTCACTTTTTCTGATAAATAATATTTTTCATCAACTTCATTTACATCTAAAATGAACTCATCAAACTGAGGGCTTTCTAAATGTTCAAATACAAAATCGCCATGCCAATTAAATTGTTGATTAGCTTTTTGGCAAAGAGCCACCTTCCCGTTGATTTGCGTGTAGCGTTTAATGATATTTTTTTCACTTGTAACAAACTTAACGCCTTTTTCTTTCAGATAATACTTGGAATCAATATGATCTTCTAAAAAGTCTTGCATTGTGGATTCTAAAGGAATGGGAGACGGGAAATCAAAATAAATAGAGGTATCTTTAAAGCCAACAACAATGATTCTTTCTCGATGTTGAGGGATGCCGTAATCCTTACTATTCATTATCTTGTAAAAAATTTTATAGCCTAATGACTTAAATACTTCCTTTATAATACTCCATGTTTTGCCATTGTCGTGGTTCAGTAAGCCTTTTACATTTTCATAAATGAAGACTTTAGGCTTGACTTCATCCACAATTCTAGCAAAATCATAGAAAAGAGTCCCTCGTGTATCCTCCAGTCCCAAACGTTTACCCACCATTGAAAAGGCTTGGCACGGGCTTCCTCCTACCAGTAAATCTACTTGATTTCTATACTTCTTGGCATTGAAATGTTGAATATCATTGTGCCAATGACAAGGATCTAAATCATAATTCGCCAAATAACTTTCTTTTACGAACTTGTCTATATCATTTGCAAAAACAAGGGAATGATTTAACCCCAAACGTTCTAAAGCCTGTTCAATAGCACCTATACCACTAAACAAAGTTCCTAATCTAATCATTGCATTAGGAGTAGAAAAATTTTTGTGTTTCCAGTTATTGTTTAACAGGCTTAATTGAGGAGGATATTCATAGAAGTTTTGTGTCAATAATTGAGAAACCACCTTCAATCCCTCTACAAAAGTCTAACAATAATTAACTTGATTATAGAATAAAGTGAGAAATAAAACAAATCGGGTTTGTTTATCGTCAATGCCAAACGTCAATGCTAAATTTGGGAAACGGATGCTTTTTTTTCGTTTTGCTTTTCTTGCAGATGCTTTTCTTGCAGATGCTTGGCTCGCCACGGACGGGTCAGTCGTGTGGCTAAAATGGGAAGCCCAGAATAGAGAATCGTGCTGGTCAACAAACGAGCCACCAGGGCAATGTTTTCATGCCCCCCAATCCCTTTGATATAAGTGCCTTCTTTCACCGTTCGCTTCACAAACGTTTCTACTGCATTGGGGAAGACCAAATTCGCCAAGGCATAAGCCCCTGCACGCATCCAGATTTCTGACTTTTCCACGTCGTCTCGAGAGTACGCCGAAAGGGCGATATAAGTCGGCATCGCAAAAACAAGGGTTGTCATTAAGGGAGACACCTTGAGCCAATCCCCATTCGGTAAAAGTGCTTCGTTGATTAAGTCTAAACGCCCCTTGTGGGCTTCATACTGTTCAGATCCAAATAAATTTCCTACAAATTTATTCACCCCACTGCGAATCGCTTTTTTCATGCCCTGTTCTTGAGGGTGTGCCTTGCCTAAGACTTTATTCAAGAGTGCTGGGGTATCTAAAATGAGTTTAGGCATTTTCCAGTTGTGTTTTAAACCCATCATACCCACTCCAAATAATGCCAATGCCGTGGGTATCGCAATCAAAAAATCACGCTTGGCGAGTGCTTGGTATTCTGCCATTTTTTGATTCACGCTGGCTTGATGTTCATCCGACTGTAAACGTTCTTGTTTGGCTTTATCTGTTTCTTGAGGTAAAGAGGTGTTATGAATGCTGGTGATTTTGGTGAACTCTAATTCTTGCGTTCGTTTAAGGGTAATCATGTTCCGTAGTAAGGGGGTAAAAAACTCGACTCCTACTAGCCACGCAAATAAGGGCATAGAAAGGGTGAAGCGTTTCCACATTTCTTGGTCTTTTGTCAGGCTTTGATGCGTTCCTTTCCCCCATGTTTCGGAGTGCTCATCCACAAAATCTTTCATGGTGCGGTTAATCGCAAGCGAAACCCCAAAGGCGTTAAAGGTTTCAGCCGCTTGAAAGACCCCTTGATCAATGGCTTCGTTGACGGTGGAAGATCCAACCACCAATGGCACATTTGAACCTAAAATCTCTTGCGTCGCCATTTTGGTCATATCGTGAGAACGAATCCCTGTAATCAGCGATTCCGTCCACGGATGAATCCCTTGGCGTTGCATGTGTTTTGAAGGCAAGGTATTGAATTGGGGGGGCTTTACCCACGCAGATTTTGATAAAATTTTATGCCACTGCGGTTCAGAAACAATTTCCATGACATCACTTTCTAAGGCGGGTGAGAGAAGTCTAATTTAGCTTAAAATCTTAAATATAGTACACAATCAAGAAGAAACTATAGTTTACTGGAAACATAAAAAAGTGAACATACCCAAAAGATGCTAATGAAAATGCCTGTTACAAAAACTGGCAATAAAATATCTTTATGAGATAATAAAAAAGTCTTAATGAAAGAAGGAATCCCCGACGATGATGACGACTCTTGCCTATGACGGAAGCCCCCAAGATGCTAAAACCCTAGAAGCCATTGCGTCTCGTTTACGGATTGATGCACTGCAAATGATTTATACCGCTAATTCAGGGCATCCAGGGAGTTCTTTTTCGTGCTTGGATATTTTGACAAGTCTTTATTTTGCTCGACTCAAGCACGACCCTCAACAGGATCAATGGACGGATCGCGATCGCTTTGTGCTTTCCAAAGGACATGCCGCCCCTGCCTTATATGCGGTGTTAATGGAAGCGGGCTATATTTCCCGAGACGAAATCCCAACATTGCGACAAGTCAATAGTAACTTACAGGGGCATCCTGCGTCTAAGTATGTCAAAGGCGTGGATGTCTCCACAGGGTCTTTAGGGCAAGGGCTTTCTTGTGCCGTAGGGATGGCGTTGGGGCATCGCTTGAATCAAAGTCAGGCTCGTGTTTGGGTCTTATTAGGCGACGGTGAACTCCAAGAAGGCAATGTATGGGAAGCGGTGATGTCGGCGGCTCATCATCAAGTATCAAGATTGACGGCGATTGTGGATCGAAACCGCTTGCAAATCGACGGATGCACCGAATCGGTCAAAGCGTTGGGAGAAGTCGCTCCCAAATTTGAAGCCTTTGGTTGGAACGTCTTAGAAGTCGATGGGCATGATTTTGATGCCCTAGAAAAAGCCTTTGATCAAGCGGATGAGTGGGCAAACAGTACTCAAAAACCCACGTGCATCGTAGCGAATACGGTTAAAGGCAAAGGTGTTTCTTTCATGGAAAATCAAGCAGGCTGGCACGGAAAAGCCCCCAACGCCCAAGAATTTGAAAACGCCATGCAAGAGCTTCAAGATCGCGTCGCTCAATATCAGTATAGTCGCCTCCATAATTTCTTGTAGAGCGTCTATACTTTGTCGCTACGATATATTTTGTTCAGTCATGTAGTTCTGTCTACACTCCGTTCACAAAATAATCTAGGCTCCTCGTCTAGCCATCTCTACAAAAAACTCTGAAGACGACTATAAATTTAGTTTTGATCGTTCAATAAGGATTTCATCTCATGGGAAACCCCGTCCAAGCAAACCCTAGCCTTTCTCCCGATGCAGAAATTGATTTAGAGCATCCACAAAAAGCTGCCCCTCGTGTTACTTATGGAGAAACGTTGGTGAAATTAGGGCATGAAAACCCTGATATTGTGGTGTTAGATGCTGATTTGGCGTGTTCTACCCAAACGCAATTTTTCGCCAAAGCCTTCCCTGAACGCTTTTTCAATCAAGGCATTGCCGAACAAGATTTAATCAATACCGCCGCAGGGCTTGCCACCACAGGGAAAATACCGTTTGTATCCACCTTTGCCATGTTTGCCAGTGGTAAAGCATGGGAGCCTGTTCGTAATACGGTGGCGTATTCTCAATTAAATGTGAAAATTGCCCCCACCCATAGCGGGATTAGTCTAGGCGAAGACGGGGCTTCTCATCAGTCGATTGAAGATATTGCCTTAATGCGTGTGATTCCTGATATGACGGTGATTTGCCCCAGTGATAGCGTGGAAACCGAAGCCGTGATTCGATACGCCGCCGAAACCGAAGGCCCAATGTATATTCGTTTGGTGCGTCCCAATATCCCGATTATTCATAAGGCAAGCGAGTACACTTTAGAGCCGAACCGTATTCGTGTCGAACGTGAAGGGCAAGATATTACCCTCGTTGCGACAGGGGAGACGGTGTATCACGCGTTACTTGCCGCGAAACGCTTGAGCGAACAGCATCACATTGAAGCGGAAGTCTTAAACGTCGTCTTTATCAAGCCCTTTGATGTGGAGACGCTTGTTAAATCCGCACAAAAAACGGGTAAAGTGTTGAGTGTGGAAAGTCATAACGTGCTAGCAGGTTTAGGCGGAGCGGTGGCGGAAGTCTTAAGTGAGCAGGCCCCTACCTCCTTAAAACGTTTGGGCGTGCAGGACAAGTTTGGTCAAAGCGGTACGGGAGACGCCTTGTTTAAAGCCTACGGCATTGATGCAGAGGCGATTGAATCGGTGGTGCTAAAGTGGCTTAAGCCTTAACTTGCGGATTTAATCCTTTTGTGTCAGAATAAAATTATCATCTTTTAGGTATTCACAAGGAGTCTGTTTTTATGTCCGTCATGCACACCAATATCGCCAGTGATTTAAACGAACAGGTCGAAAATCGTTATGAACTCACGCTTCAAATTGCTGATTTAGCCAAGCGTTTAATGGACAGCCAGCGGGAACGCCGTAAGCAAGATCCCTTTGGTTCAGAATTGAGCAACTATGACGATGAAAAAGTAATCTACCAAGCCTTGATTATGAAGTCCAGTGAAATTGATTTGGGCGACGGCTTAATCGGTTAAATCATTTTGCAGGTATTCTTATGGGATTAAAAGCGGTTTCTATTCGTCTTAAAAATCCTCGTCTCAGTGAGTTGAATCCGATTGATGTCGATATGTTAGTCGATATGTTAGTCGATACAGGTGCGTTGCATATGTGCATCCCTGAACATTTGGCACTTCAGTTGAAACTAGAGCCTGTGGATACAAAAGAAGTAACCCTTGCCGATGGTTCTAAAAGACTCGTGCCGTATGTCGGTCCGATTCAAGTGCAGTTTCAAAACCGACTCGGCTTTGTGGGGGCGTTGGTATTGGGTGATCAAGCCTTGCTGGGAGTGATTCCTATGGAAGACATGGATCTCATCGTCGTACCGAGTACACGTCAGCTTCTAGTCAACCCCAGTAGCCCGAATGTGGCGACCAGTATCGCCAAATAAGGGTTTTATTGTAACTTTTTGTAATAAAATCTTGCTTTTTAATATGGAGTTATTATACTTGTAGTTGATTCGTATTGAGTCATTTCGGTTTTGCTTTTAGTCTCTCATGATAAAGGATAAATAAATGAACATTTCCTCTCCTCTCCTCTCCTCTCCTAAGTATGCTACTACTCCTCAAGTAAAGCGTGTGGCAACCTCTCCTGCGAATCATGCCAGAACAGGTTATTTGTATCACGCTAAGCTCGGTCCTTTGGGTCCCCGTGATGTAAATAAGTTACAAGGACATCTAAAACAAGAGTACTTTTCTCATGTGGATTTAAATGATACAGATTTGGAAAATATTCAAAAGACTCTTACTAAACTCTTATATCAGTTTGGAAACGCTCAGCGTACTTCTGAAAATGTAAAAAGTTTTCAACAAAACGTACAGAGTGTGTGTTTTCCTTATTTAGATACAAAAGGTCAAACAGTTCTTACTCAACTGATTCAGGCACTTGCCCAAAATAAAGACGAACATCTCAGATATACTATAGAATCTCCTATGGATACATCTTCTGTAAGGCATACCTTAACCTATGTGACACCTGAGGGTAGGGACTCTAAGATTCTAGAGAATGTTGGAGAAAAGAATTTTAATCATCCATATAGACCAATAGATGAACTTCACATTTTACAGATAGATTCAGGCAAAAATCATCTACCTGCTTATCAAAAAATGCTAGATGAGCATCATGAAAAACAAAAAGAGCATTTCCCTTTGATTGCTCAAAATATTTTAACTCATTTGGAGACAAAAAAATCCTAATTCATCGTTAATTTAGGTAACCTTGAAGTATCAAAAAGCTCCCTCTCAACACAAGTAGAGGGGGCTTTTTAATTGTCGTCAAGTCATGCTCCTCTAAATGGGGGAAGTCGTAAAAGAATCAATACTAAGCGGTCGAAACGCTCTTTGTAGCAAGTCATACCGTGGCGACGGATCAAGTCCGCTTGACTCCTCTCTGCGTAAACCTTGTTGCAAGGATGCAGTTACACACGCAAGGACGTTTATCGTTCGTTTCTCTTTTCTCTCTCGTCTCATCACACGTTTCGTTGAAAACGATTTTGTAGGGTCTCTTTTAGGTGTCCATACAAAGTACATTTTTAATCAAGCCTTATGTTGATTTTTTTCATAATGCGGTATGACGACTGAAGTTTGAATCGAAATAGCGAGGCGTTCTTGTCAAAGAAGATAAGGATAATTCTTCTATGACTATTCAAGTAAACACTAACGTGCAGTCTTTAAATGCACAACGCTTACTAACCAAGAACACGATGAGTCTTAACAAATCTCTCGAAAAGTTATCATCGGGATATAGAATCAACCGTTCTTCTGATGATACGGCAGGTCTTCAAATTTCTGAGGTCTTACGGGCTCAGATTCGTGGTAGCCAAAAAGCCAACGACAACGTTCAAGACGGTATCAACGTTTTGAATACGGCGGATGGTGCATTAAGTACAGTGGTAGACAACTTACAACGGATGAGAGAACTCGCCGTTCAAGGGGCTAACGATACCTTAGGTGCCGATCAACGTTCCGCCATTAACCTTGAATTGGGTCAGTTGGCAAAAGATATTGACCGTATCAGCAAAGCGACTGAATTTAATGGGCAGAAGTTATTTTCTACAATTGACACTTATAACATTCAAGTCGGTGCCGAATCGGATTCTGCCATTAACGTGTTGAGTATTGGTAGTGATGCTTCTGCATTGGGTTTATTGAATGCAAGTAGTTTGAGCCTTGCCACAGGAACCGCTTTAACGATAGCATTTTCAGTCAGCAATAATGGATCTGCTTTGAACGCCATTTCTGTCATTGATACCGCTTTGCAAACGGTAGGAACTCGTCGTTCTGCGATTGGTGCGATGACCAACCGTCTTCAGTCGGCAAGTACCAACTTGAGTATTTCGATTGAAAACTTTAGTGCCAGTGAATCGAGAATCCGTAATGTAGACGTTGCGAAAGAATCTGCTGAAATGACTAAGAATCAGATTCTCCAACAGGCAGCGGCAACGATACTCTCTCAGGCAAACCAAGCACCGAACTTGGCACTTAACCTCCTTCGATAGTCGCTTTAAGTTTTACAATTCAAAACATTTCATAAGGAGGTGAAGCGGAAAACTGTTATTCTTACTTGTTATTACTTCTCTTTTAGGAAATGATTAAAGGATTAATTAAATTATGGGTATTCAAATCAATACCAATGTTCAATCCATTAATGCTCAACGTTTGCTAGGTAAAAATACAATGAGCTTGAACAAGTCGTTAGAAAAGTTATCATCAGGATTTAGAATCAATAGATCCTCTGACGACGCTGCAGGTCTCCAGATTTCTGAAACGTTAAGGTCTCAGATTCGTGGTAGCCAAAAAGCCAACGACAACGTCCAAGACGGTATCAACGTTTTAAACACAGCAGATGGTGCATTAAGTACAGTGGTTGATAACCTTCAACGTATGCGTGAACTTTCTGTACAAGGGGCTAACGATACCTTAGGTGCCGATCAACGTTCCGCCATTAACCTTGAATTGGGTCAGTTGGCAAAAGATATTGACCGTATCACCAAAGGCACAGAATTTAATGGTCAAAAGTTATTTTCAAGTGTCGATACTTACAACATTCAAGTCGGTGCAGAATCAGACTCTGCAGTAAACGTTCTCAACATAGGTAGTGCCTCTTCCGCACTGGGGACTTTGAACGCCAGTAGTTTGAGCTTGGCAACAGGGACAAGTGTAACACTGGCTTTTTCTGTCAGTAACAATTCCTCTGCTTTGAATGCCATTTCTGTCATTGATACCGCTTTGCAAACGGTCGGAACACGCCGTGCTGCGATTGGTGCAATGACCAACCGTCTTCAATCTGCAAGTACGAACTTGAGTATTTCGATTGAAAACTTTAGTGCTAGTGAATCGAGAATTCGTAACGTAGACGTTGCGAAAGAATCTGCTGAAATGACCAAGAATCAGATTCTCCAACAGGCGGCGGCCACGATTCTCTCTCAGGCGAACTCGGCACCCAACTTGGCACTGAATTTGATTAGATAAAGTTGTTTATATCGTAAAAAACACCCTTCTTATTCATTTAAGGAGGGTGTTTTGAGTATTAAAATTCTAAAGTTACGCTTGTGCAATAGCAGGGACAATCCCTACAAATTTTCCTTTGGCATTCGAGCGAAACTCTACCACACCCGCCGTTAAGGCAAAGAGGGTATCATCACTACCACGACCCACATTTGCTCCAGGTTTTACTTTTGTTCCACGCTGACGCACTAAAATTTCTCCAGCGGAAACACTTTGTCCACCGTAGCGTTTTACACCTAAACGCTTACCGATACTATCGCGTCCGTTACGAGTAGAGCCTACGCCTTTTTTTGATGCCATCATAATAAATCCACTCCTTGACTTTAAGTCTTACAAAACCTATTTAAGGGATTAAACACTAATCGATTCAACTAAAATTCGGGTGTAGCCTTGACGGTGTCCCTGCTTGGTACGAGTTCCTTTTTTCGGTCTCATTTTATAGACGATGACTTTCTTCGCTTTACCGTGTGCTAAAACCTTAGCCTGTACTTTCGCACCTTGAACATAGGGCATTCCGATTTTAGAATTAGCGTCATCCAAAACAACATTCACATGATCAAATGTTAAAACGGTATCTACTTCAGCGTTATAGGTATCAATATCAATGTAACGTCCCGCTTCGACGTGGTACTGTTTTCCGCTAATTTCAACTATGGCACGCATGATGCGGTTATCCTTTTCATTATTCCAACAAACTAAATACATTTTCGCACGATTAAGAAATACGGTTCAAACTTCTAAAAGGGCATAGGAGATGAATTGAACTGTCAATAGTGTAGTATACGACTTAACCGTATTGATACTCTAAAATAAACATGTTTATTTGCCAAGTATTATTTTTAACTTTTGCTAATGTTGTTTGTATTTTTATTTTTCAGCCTCTTTAAAGTATTAACATTTGTAAACAATGTCTCAAAATTAGCATGATAGTCTGTTAGTTTGTTTTTATTCTAATATAAGTATTTGTTTCCCTGTTTATTCAGTCCCCCCTATTTTAAATAACCCA
>CAZDMD010000046.1:0-12010 GCA_964506805.1 uncultured Vampirovibrionales bacterium
ATAAAGACGCCCCAAACACAAAACCCCCTCCGTGTGGAGGGGGTAGTCAACGGCTTAGATTTATCCCTTCTCCCCTTGACAAAGCTCACGACATTTGACACAATGTAAAAAGGGGGAGTTCACAAGTTTCCAAGACTTGAAGACTCCACGCTAGCCTATTAGTTCAATTTCAGAACTAATAGGTAGATAATCAAGAAGATTACGGCTTCACGAATATCCATTTTAGCTCACCTCCTTTCTATAACAGAATGGGGGTGTTGCTATATTAGCAACCCTTTTAAGGTTTTAACGAGACTAACATAAAGCCCTCAATGATTCAAGAACCCCTTGACAAAAGGCTCGCCATTTGACACAATACAAAAAGGGGGAGTCCCCAAGTCGGTAAACTTAAAGACTCCTTTTTACTGCTATCCTCCTAACGTTTGCACACTAGAAGGAGGATAATAAACAGCGATAATAATTGCTGAATTTCATCCATTTTAGCTC
The DNA here is from genome assembly GCA_964506805.1 of uncultured Vampirovibrionales bacterium. Lineage (GTDB taxonomy): Bacteria > Cyanobacteriota > Vampirovibrionia > Vampirovibrionales > JAJTHC01 > JAJTHC01. Next base: position 487 of record CAZDMD010000046.1, read on the forward strand.
ACCTCCTTTCTGTTACAGAATGGGGGTGTTGCTTATTAGCAACCCTTTTAAGGTTTTGATTAGACTAACATAAAGCCCTACATGATTCAAGAACCCCTTGACCAAGCGCTCGATGGGGGGAGAGGCTTGCTTGAAAATGAAACACATCCCCTCACACGTTTCGGGGGAGCAGTAATGCCATCGTCGTGCCTTTATGGACTTCCGTCCATAACAACTTGGCAGTGCCGCCGTGTGCTTGCATGATTTTTAAAATATAGGCAAGCCCTAAGCCCGTACCTGTTGCCTTCGTTGAAAAATAAGGCGTAAAGAGCTTCGATATTTTATCCGCAGGAATACCTGTTCCCTCGTCTTTTACTTTGATGTAGAGATGGGTGTCATCCTTACGACACGCCAAAGAAACCAGCACCTTCTTCCCCGATTCAGTCGCTTCCAACGCATTTTTAAGCAAGTTAATCAACGCTTGCCGAATCCGCCCTGCATCAACGGAAAGCTCAAGTGCTTGTACGGATTTTTCGTCCAATGCCAACTGCATTTCCACTTCCAAGGCAACGCCTTTTTCGTCGTATTTGGGTTTATAAAATTCGCAAATATCTTCAATGAGCTTTGGCAAATGTACGTTTTCAAGATTCAGTTCCAACGGACGAGAATACTGCGTTAATTCACTTAAAATGGTTTCTAAATGAGCGGTCGCCTCTTTGATTTGACAGAGGTTTTTATCCAGTGTATCTGGGATTTCAACGGTTTTACCCAGTTGTTCGAGTTGCCCTTGAATGATTTGAGCATACAGCGAAATCAAGCCCAAAGGATTACGAATTTCATGGGCAATAACGCTAGAAAGCTGACCAATCGCCGCCATACGCTCTTGTTCGCCCATGCGTTTAGACAGTTCCTTTTCACGCTCTAGGGCAAGGGTGAGTTCTCGATTTCGATTCTCTAAATTCGACAAAAGCGACGAGACCACTAACGAAAGTTTATCATCGTGCCGTGTATCAATCGGCGACTGTTCTACGGCTCGATGTAAGGTATCATGCCCCAGCCCATCGGCGAGATGAAGCGAAAGATTTCGCACATCGGCAGGGTTAAAGCTCCAACCGCCTTGATCCATACGAAACGCCTGTGAGGTTTCAGAGTTCCAGTGAACCGCCGCACTTAATTTATCACTCAACAATAACAAAAATCCCACCGTAGGAGAAGTCAAGGTCTCTGGAAGGGAAGATTCACATTGATCTAAATTAAAGACGTGTAGACCCATAATGTTGTGCAGGGGTAGGCTTAACATATCAAAGGTTTCATCTTTCAAAGTGCGTAAAATCACCACGCCATTAAGGTGTTGGTCTCTCACCATGCGGATGAGAGACCCAAAGATGTTTTGAAAAGTCGCACGAGAGAATAACCCTGTATGAGCCGAGAGCTGATGCAACATCTCATCAAACTTAGGACGCATGAGTAGGGGGGTATCTTCATCATCAAGCGGATGAAACACATCTGAAAAAGGACTGGGAGTCGAAAGGCTCATAGAAAAAATTTCCTTAAAACGGCATAAGAAAGAAGATGACCTTATTATAGAACTATCCTTTATTTATGGCTAATGTTTCAAAAAATAAAAACGAGGGATGTAAGAATCCCTCGTTTTTTGCGAAAAAGTCTCGATTCTTTACTTGCTCCGCATTGTGCTTAAAAAGCCTCGTAAGCCTGATTCTACCGTGTCCACCTGTTTTTCAACGGTTTCAACAGCGTGATGCACACTCTGGACTTGATTCATAAAGCGTTCCGTATTGTCGTTGATGTTTTGCATGTTATGGCTAATATCATGCAAGGTTACGGTTTGCTCTTCTACAGAAGCAGCGATGCTCGTGGATGCCATAAACAAATCGCTTAACATTTCCGTAATGTGTTCAATACTTTCCTTACCACTGCTGGCTTCGCTTTGAACGGATTTAATTTGATCCGAAATTTCAATCGTCGCTTGAGCCGTCTGCTTGGCGAGTTCTTTGACCTGAGTCGCTACCACACTAAAGCCTCGACCTGCTTCACCTGCACTGGCGGCTTCAATCGTCGCATTCAACGCAAGCAAGTTGGTTTGCTCCATAATCGCCCGAATCAACTCAATGACGGCTTCAATTTTATGCGTCGCTTCATTCAGCTGCGAAATTTCTGAACTCGACAACTTGGAACGTTCAGACGCATCCGCCGTGATGCTATTGGTTTGGCTCACTCGGGCGTTGATTTCATTCGCCGCTTCGGACATTTGACTCGCCGAATAGGTTACTTGCTTTAAATTGTCCGACGTTTGACGAGCTTCCTCTTCCATAGATTTCATCGTCTTTACCAAGACATCGATTTGCTTTTTAATACCCCCTAGGCTACCATTGATTTCTGCTTCAAGATTACCCGCCATCTCTTTTAAACGATTGTCCATTTGATTTTTTTGAACCAAGTTTTCTTTAAAGACTTCAACGGTATGAGCCATTTCACCGAGTTCATCCTGACGTTCTTTAAAGGGAACTACCACTTTTTCATTCCCTTGAGCCAAGGCTTGCATCGTGTTCGTTAGCTTTTGAATAGGTGTTGAGATATTACGACCAAACGTAACACCGACGGCTCCCATTAGGGCTGTTAATAAGAAGCCTAAAATTAGGGAAGACCACTGCATGGAAGTGATTTCTTTATTGGCTTCTTCGACACTTTGTTCCGTCATCAGTGTCCATTTCACCCCTTGAAATTCAAATGGGGTACTAAAGGTTTGGGTTTTATACCCATGATTTTCACCTTCAAAACTGGCGGATTTTGTGAGATAAGGCTTGTAAGTATCAGGCAATTTGGTTTTTAGAATATCGGTTTGCCCCTTGGGTGTGAAACGTGAATCACTGCGATAGGTTAAATCTGAACCGAGCAAGAAGGTATCGCCTGTTTTACCCATACCGACATCATTTTGCATGATTTCGTTGATTTTACCAATCGGCATTTGATACATCAAAACGCCTTCGACTTGCCCTCTCTCATTACGAAGCAATCGCGCAATAAAGCTCGCAGGTACATTGTTAGAAGGGGCATACGCCTTAAAATCACTAAAGGTAACGACAGGTGTATTAGCCCCTTCATTTTTTTGCTCCTGAAGTGCTTGACGATACACCTTCGCTAAATCGGTGTCTTTCCACTTACCCTTGTTTAAATTAGTGGCAAAATCAAGCTCTTTAAAGACGGTGTAAACCACATCCCCAGACATATTGACCAAAAACACATCGTAATAGCCACGTTCATCTACCATTTTTTTAAACCATGTATGGTATTGAGCATGATGTTTAGAATAAGTCGAAGCATCATTGGCACGCATCAATAAATGCTTGGAACCAATCGGGTTAGGATTCGCTTGAATATATTGTTGTTGTAAATAGTTCGTGGGATTCTTGGATTGTGCGATTTCTTGATAAGCACGACTTAAATCTCTTAACGCACCTAAGGCTTCAGGATCGGCCGTCATCACTTGCATATCGCTCACAATACTATTTAAGTATGAAGAAAGGCTTAGACTTTGCTGTTTCAATAAGGCTTCTTGTTTGGCATGGCTTTCGGATCTTAACGCGTCGGATGCCTGAAAGACCATAAGGGAAGAGGCGGCTGCCCCAGTTAAAATGACCATTCCCACAAACAAGAGCGGGATTTTTTTGGAAAGGGGCAATGAAGGAAATACATTTTTAAACATGGGGGTTGGTACCTTTGTCAGATTAACAGAAATTGGTTTCACGCCAGCCTCTTGAAAGACTATAGAAAGCTCACGATCATCTTTATTTTGACAGATACCTTGACCATCGAAGCCAGTCCATCTGAAAAATACATTAGATTTAGGAGAATTAAAGAAGAATTATAAGGAGAATTAAAACGCCAATACCTCTTGCATGGCACGCATCACACGCACGGGATGAGGCATGTACAAGGATTCTAAACTGTAAGGATACGGCGTATCTAAACCCGCAACACGTTTAATCGGTGCTTTTAAATACTCCACCGCTTTTTCGGCAATTAACGCCGAAATTTCAGCCCCGTAGCCCCCTGTTTTCGGGGCTTCATACACGACTAAAGCACGCCCTGTTTTACGAACGCTCGCTAAAATCGCCGATTCATCCACAGGCGAGAGGGTTCTTAAATCCACAATTTCAATGCTCACGCCCGTCTCGTCTTGCAGTTTTTTAGATGCCGCCACGCAAATATCCACCATAGCACCGTAGCAAAACACGGAAAGCTCTGTGCCTGCTTGCACCAAGCGAGCAGGCCCAATCGGAATCGGGGTCGCTTCAAGAGGCACACGCCCTTTCGGGGATCGATACAAGCGTTTCGGCTCCATAAATAGCACAGGGTCAGGCGACTGTAACGCCGAAAGCAGTAAGCCTTTCGCATCGGCTGGAGTAGAGGGAATTACCACTTTAATACCAGGGGTATGTACAAAATAGGCTTCAGGGCTTTGGGAGTGATAGGTTCCCCCTCGAATACCGCCGCCGTAAGGGGTGCGAATCACCATGGGGCAAGCACAATCGCCTCCACTACGATACCGCAATTTCGCCACTTCAGAGACAATCTGATCAAAGGCGGGGAAGATATAATCCGCAAACTGAATTTCCGCCACAGGCACCATACCCGCCACGGACATCCCATACGCTGAACCGATAATCCCTGCTTCGGTCAAGGGCATATCAATCACGCGGTTCTCACCAAACTCGGCTTGCAAGCCTTCCGTAACGCGGAACACGCCACCACTTAGCCCCACGTCTTCTCCAAAGACGACGACATTCGGATTTTGCATCATCCCTTGTTGTAAGGCTTCGTTAATGGCTTGCACCATGGTAATCGGTGTATCTGGGTTTCGTTCGGATTTGACGTTTACATTCAATTTTGTTTCAACAGGTGAATTGGCATTCATCGGTGAGTCTTTCATCCATTTAAAAAATCTAACGTATATTTTAGCGTGTATTTTAGGGAGACTTGAATCGTTTTAGAGCGGAAATGCGCCGGGGTGCGGTAGGCTTAAGCCTTGCTCGTGGGCAAGTAGCTCATCCAAATCCGCTTGCAGGGGAGCAGGAATCTCCGCATAAACGCCTTCAATCATGCTTTGCCATTCAGGCAGAGGCGTTTCTTCGGCGATTTTCGTTGCTTTTAATATCTCGGCTTCGCATTCGGCTTGGATTCCCTGTACTCGTTTAGGCGTTAAAATGCCTTTTTCAAGTAAGAACTGCTCAAAGCGAGGAATCGGATCTTGGCTTTGCCATTTTTCCATTTCTCCTGCGAGTCGATAACGACCGTCATCATCGGAAGAAGAATGCGGATTCAATCGATAGGTAAGAAGTTCAAGCAAGGCAGGGCCTTCGCCTCGTCTGGCACGTTCTGCCATGGCTAAAGTGGCTTGATAAACGGCAAGCACATCATTGCCGTCGACTCGTAGAGCCTTAACGCCGTAGCCAATGCCTTTATCCGCCAAGTATTTCGCCCCTGTTTGTTTAGAGACATGCAAGGAAATGGCGTAATGATTATTTACACAAAAGAAGAGTGCTGGGGCTTTTCTTGCACCAGCCACCGTCAAAGCGGAATGAAAGTCGTTGGCGGAAGTGGCACCGTCTCCGAAATAGGTAACGGCAACGTCGTCTGTGCCTTTGGCTTGAGCCGCCATGGCAGCCCCTGTGGCATGGACGATTTGCGTGCCAATCACACTAGACACCGACGCAAAATGCAGACGATGAAAACTATAATGATTCGGCATTTGATGCCCTAAGGTAATATCTTGAGCGGTGCCAAAAATCTGATGCGCCAACTCTTCAAGGGAGGCTCCTCGCCAAAGGGGAATCCCCGTTTGCCGATAGGCAGGAAAGACCCAATCGCTAAAGCGTAAGGCGGCAATCGTACCGACTTGCGTGGCTTCTTCGCCTTTAGTGGTAACGCAAAAGCTGATGCGTCCGCTACGCTGGAGCTTGAGGGAGCGTTCATCCCACTGACGCAGGGTTACCATTAGGGTGTACATTTTGATGAGATCGTCTTGAGTGGGCATGGCCCCTGTGGGATCAAAACGAAGGAGATCATCTTGTAGAGGCGATGTACAAGAGGCGGAAAGGGACATCACAAAGCCACTCCTCTATTAAATTACAAATTACAAAGTCATTATATCACGAGCAGAATAGAATACTAGAGAGGTTTTTTCGTGGGAGAGGGCATCTGTAACCATTTCTTAAGCATGAGACACATCGGCTCGGTTTCTTTGAAAATAGGTTGAAAATCAGGGTGATGTCTATGAGAATGGCTTGATTCTTTGCAACTTTTTTCTATACTTATTTTTATAGAAGGCTCTGCAAAAGTCTTTTTTGTCTTTTCCCTCCTCCCTTAGGGAGGAGGCTAGGAGGAGGGAGACACAATCTATAACTATACTTCCGAAATCCCTCACCCCAACCCTCTCCCTAAGGGAGAGGGAGCAAGAGACTTTTGCAGAGGTTTCTGTAACAATTTCTTAAGCATGACGCAATTTATTCTTAATGATTGTTTTTATATAAATGTAAGTCAAAACTAAAGAAAACCAAACAACTTACACCCTGTATAGCCCCCTGTAACGAAACAAACATGAAAGGTCATTTTATTATGAACGCGAATATCTCTACACTTAAATGGATAGAATCTACTTATGGTATCAAACTTGAAAGTCTACATAAGAAAAAAGATAATAAAGACTTGGCTAAAGAATATATGCGGTTGTCCTTTAACAATGCAGAACCAAAGGCAAAGCAGGAGTTTACATTTAACCCCTTAGCTGAGGGAAAAAGAGATGGTCAAATGTCTTTTTTAGAAACTCGAGACAACATTGATACTGCTTATGTGCATTTTTCAACAAGTAACTCTGAAAACCCTGATTGGTCTCGAACCATTAGAGGCTTAAGAAACTCGGGTTACCACTTGCCACAAAATGAAACGGACCCAACCACTACAACGGAAGTGATTGATGTATTAGAATTACAAGCCGTAGAGCGTGGATGGAGGCGTGCCGTAACGAATCAACACAGAGGATGGGAATCTAAGGATCAACTCTCTTTTAATAGTGCTGCTGGTGAAGCTGCCAAAGACGGACAAAAATACTTGAGTTTTGACGAGCTTCTTACGTGGGCAAAAGATGCAAATGGTTCAGGTAATGTAGCACAGACAAAGCAGTTTGTTAAGGTAGAACTGGATGATCTGTATAAGGAACTTAAATCCGTTGGCAAAATGTAAACTTCTTGCAACCCCCTCCACACGGAGGGGGTTTTTCGTGGGGGTGTTTGTTGTAAGCTAAAGGCATACACTTTTATAGTCCTAAACCTCTAAATTCGGAACTGATAAATGCCTCTTGAAGCGAACCCTGCTACTCCTTTACTCGATGCCTTGACGCATTATGTGTCGCACCAGCGTCGTCGCTTTCATGTACCTGCTCATGCAGGGCGTGCCTTTTGGACGGGAGATCTCGCCACGAAAGCCGAAGCCTTGGGTTTGACCAATAGCCTCTTACAGTTTGATTTGACCGAACTCGACGGCTTGGATGTTTTATCGTTGCCCGAAGGATGCTTGGCGGAAAGTCAAGCTCTGACCGCCTTACGTTGTGGTGTTGAGCGTAGTTTTTATTTGGTGAATGGGGCAAGCGTGGGTATTCAAGCGAGTTTTCTGGCGTGTTTTCAGCCTGATGATGTGGTACTCATGCCTCGTAATGTGCATCGAGCCGTGAGTGCCAGTCTGATTTTAACAGGGGTGCTACCCGCTTGGTTTACACCGACTTGGGAAAGCGAATGGGGCATTTGGGGAGCGGTTACGCTTGAACAGCTTGAATCCGTATGGCAGAAGCATCCCCAAGCGAAAGGCTTGATTTTGACGTCCCCCACTTACGAAGGCATTAGTAGCCCCCTTCTCGCCATTGCGGACTGGTGTCAATCTAAAGGGATTCATTTGATTGTGGATGAAGCTCACGGGTCTTTATTTGGCCATGCCTTGGGATGCCCCCCCTCCGCTTGCGAGCTTGCAACGGTTTCAGCGGTGATTCAAAGTTTTCATAAAACCGCAGGGAGCTTGACGCAATCGGCGGTTTTGCATTTGCCGAAGTCCAGTTCCCTTTCGGCTCATCGTGTGCAAGAAGCGTTAAATCACTTGCAAAGCACCAGTCCGAATTATCTATTACTCGCAAGCCTTGAACTGGCGAGTGCGTGGCTTGGCTCTGAAATAGGAATGGCTCAACGTCAAGGCTTGTGGCGAAACGTCAAGGCTTTGCGTCAGCGTGTGCAGGCTTTACCCGCCTTTCAGCTCTTGGAATCGCCTCAAGGGGAAGGGGCGGCTTTGGATGCCTTGCGTCTTTATATCAGGCATGCGTATTTAAGGGGGGATGACTGGGCAAACGAACTCGAAAGCCGTGAAGGCATTTCTTACGAATTGTGTAATCCCTATGGGGCGTTGTTTTTATGCCAAGTGGGGCTTCAACCGCCTGATTTTGTGGCATTTATGCAGGGGATGCAAGCACTGGCGAAGCGTTATCCGAAGCATTTGGCGAGTGAAAAAGGGGATTCAGAGGCTTGTTTTGAGGCGGTGATGTCTCCCGTACTGCCTGCGATTGAGATGGGGGCAAGTCCTCGTGAAGCGTTTTTTAAACGCCCTGAACGCTTGCCGATTTCGGCGGATTTAATCGGGCGGATTAGTTATGAAACGATTGTAACGTGTCCACCGGGAGTGCCTGTCTTGCATACAGGGGAACGTATTCAAGCATCGCATCTCCCGTTTTTGGAACATTATGATTTTTTATCGGTGATTGGGGGTATCGACTCTTAAAATTTTACACTCCGTTTCATAGGGATGTTAAAATCCGTACCTTTCGACGACCTGCACTAAATGCGAGGCTTCCGAGACATTTTGCAGACGTCGAGTGTAGGGAGGAATCAAAACTAACTTGTAAAAAATCTTGTTATTTCTCAATCTTTTTTTCTGTTTCGGGTTTAATAGTAAAGTGAATCCTTGTCTCTTCACAAAATCAAAATACACATCCACTAAAAATCCAATAAAAAGAGTCGCCTTGTTCATGAATGATTTAAACCCTACTGCCACAAAAACATCCCCCCCGATTAAACTCCCCCCTCACGGATTGCAAAAATCCACCGTGCCGTTTCCCAAGCTCGAAACGAATCAAGCTGTGGTGCAGGAGGTGTTCTCCTCGATTCAAGGCGAAGGGCTGTATGCAGGCGAACGCCAAATTTTTGTGAGACTCGCCCATTGCCATTTGCACTGTGCCTATTGCGACACCCCGATGACCACGCCTCGTGGGGATTGCTTGGTGGAAACAGAACCAGGATCTCATCATTGGGTGTCTGTCCCAGGCGTGCAACGCACAGAAGAAACGGAAATGCTCATTGCAGGGCTTTTAGCCAAAGCACCGCATCACAGCGTGAGCTTTACAGGGGGCGAACCGCTTTTGTATCCTGATTATTTAAGTGAGCTGATGAAGCGCGTTCAAGCCTTAGGTGTGCAAACCTATTTAGAAACCAGTGGCACGCAACCGCATAGCCTCGCCAAAGTCCTCCCTTATACGGATATTATCTCGATGGATGTGAAGCTCCCCTCGACCACGCAACAAGCGGCACGTTGGCAACAGCACATCGATTTTTATAATACCGCCAAGCAAGCGGAGGGGGTCTCTCTGTTCATCAAGTGCGTGGTGAATCAAGACAGCAACACGGATGAACTGCTTGGATTGCTCCCCATTTGTGCGGATTCAGAGACGGTTGTTTTTCTTCAGCCTGAAACCGATTTACAGAACGCAGGCAAAATCCGTATTAGTTCGCAACATTTACTGGATCTACACGCCTTTTTGGCGAAGCATTTGATTCGTGTCAAAGTCTTGCCCCAAACCCATAAACTCATGCACATTAGCTAAGCGAAAACAAAAAACACCATGATTGTTACCCTTCCTAACACGCCATTGCCTCAATCACTACAAGGTGATGTCTTAATTGTGGGAGCAGGACTCGCAGGACTGGTCAGTGCTTTGCAATCCGCAGACGCAGGGAAGCAGGTCATCCTAGCGTTTAAGCCGAAGGATGTCATGGCATCCAATTCCGCCTATGCACAAGGAGGCATCGCCGCCTATGTGGCATGGAACACCGCCGATTCCCTTGAAGCCCATGTGCAAGATACTCTTGAAGCAGGGGCAGGCTATAATGATGAAAACGTGGTGCGTTTGGTCTTGCGTCAAGGCAATGAAGCCATTGAAAGCCTGATTCGTTGGGGGGTGCGTTTTGATGAAGGCGAAGCGGGACAACTGGCACTCACCCGAGAAGGGGCGCATTCTCAACGACGCATTTTACACGTCAACGGCGATCAAACAGGCATCGGTGTGATTTTACCCTTGATTCAACGGGTCAAAGAACATCCCAATATCCGTATTTTACCGCATCACGCCTTGCAAGCCTTGCATCAACATGAAGCAGGGTTCATCACAGGAGCCACCTTGTGGGATGCTCATCAACAGGTCTTTCGTTTGATTAAAACCGCCAACGTGGTACTCGCCACAGGGGGATACGCAGGGCTTTTTCTACATGCGACCAATACCGCCGTAGAAGGGATTTTGCCTTTAATTTTGGCACATCAAGCAGGGGCAAGGTTGAAGGATTTACACTTGGTGCAGTTTCATCCCACGGCGTTTTTGTTTGAAAATGACGTGTGTTTTTTGGTGAGTGAAGCCCTGCGAGGCGAAGGCGGACGCTTAATCAATCACAGGGGAGAACCCTTCATGTCGGGGATTCATCCGCTGGCAGAACTCGCCCCTCGAGACGTGGTGGCTCGTGCCATTGCGGATGAAATGCGTCGTACCGCTCACCCCAATGTGTATTTAAGTATGACGCATCACTCTAAAGCCTTTTTAGAAAGTCGTTTCCCCTATATTTTCAAACAAGCCTTGCACTATGGCTTTGATATGTCTCAACACGCCTTACCTGTTGCCCCTGCGGCGCACTACTGTATGGGGGGCATTGAAAGTTCGTGGCAAGGCGAAACTGCCGTTTCAGGGTTGTTTGCCATTGGTGAAGCCAGCTGTACGGGCTTGCATGGGGCAAATCGCTTGGCGTCGAATTCCTTATTAGAATGCGTGGTGATGGGTAAAGAAGTGGTGCATTGCCTCAAAACGCCGCATCCCCCTGCCCCCTTTGTGTGGGATGCGTCATTTTACACGCCTCCTTTGCCCCCTCCAAATTCTTTTTTAAAGACGATTAAAGGTTTGTTGTGGAAATATTTGGGTTTACGTCGTAGCACCGCAGGCTATGCTGAACTTCGCCACGCCTTAGGGGATTTAAACGCCTCTTATGGGAATCGTCCTCCCTTTCAGGCGTTTTCTCTGTTGGCGGAAATGGCATTGCGTCATGCCGAAGCCATGTCCTTTGCGTGTGGAAGTCATTTCGTTGAGTCCGCCTACTCCTCACGAATCCCATAACACTTTTTCTGTAACGAATGATGAAGAGAATGAAGATCGATCAAACACTGAAAAGATCAA
>CAZDMD010000047.1:0-11943 GCA_964506805.1 uncultured Vampirovibrionales bacterium
CCTCGCATTTAGTGCAGGTCGTCGAAAGAGTCCCATTTTAAACATTTTGTGCAACTATATATATCAAGAATTATGAGTTCAGCTATAAAAAGATTCTTCAGATGCGTTTAGAATGATGTTGTAGTGCTTTTTATACGCTATTGTTGTAATAATTGACGTAAAACGTCCACGCCTTTACCTGATGAAATGCCTGATGAAATACAAGCCAGCGTTTGCATTGCCTCGTTTTGCGTTTCACGAATCACGGCTTCGGTGGCTTCAATTCCACCGCAGGCGTGAAGCGTGTGCTTTAAGTCTAAACACGCTTCATCTAACTTCTCGGTAGCGGCGTTTTGCTCCACCAAGTGAAAGACGAAAGAGACTTTCTCCCACAACACGCTTTGATGCTCACGCTTTTGAAACGCCAAGAGAATCGGGGCATTGGCAAGCCCGTTGCGAATGTCATCTAAAATAGGTTTGCCTAGCATACGGGTCTCAGCCGTGTAGTCGAGCAAGTCGTCTCGGAATTGAAAGCCCATGCCAAAGTGCGTTCCAAAGGCAATCGCCTGCTGGATTTGTGCTTCATTCGCTTCCGCTAATAAAGCCGTGGCGTGCATGGCACACACATATAAACTGGCTGTTTTTTTGTAGGTTTTTTGGGTGTACGCCTCCCATGTGATGCTCGCAAGCGGTTGAAAGGCAAGTGCATCTTGCAGGACTTCTCCTTCACACAATTCGGCTAGCACTTGGGCATAGAGACTCACCAAACGCAAATCCCCTAAACGTGCTAAGGTTTGACTCGCTTGAGCCAAGAGCCAGTCGCCTCCTAAAATCGCCAAGCGGTTCCCAAACTTTTGTCGCACGGTGGCTTGGTCTCGTCGTAAATCGGCTTCATCTAGCACATCATCATGCAATAAAGTGGCGAGATGAATCATCTCCGTTACGGCTGCCAGTTGAATCACTCGTTCATCACTGGGCTTTTGAGTCAGAGCGTTCCACAGACAATGCACCATAGCAGGACGCACCAATTTCCCGAGCGTCCCCAAGCTATACTGCGTGGCATCCGCCAAGGGCAGGACTTCAGGGGGCAGCAAATGATGTAAAAAGTCAACGGTTTCCCGCAATTCGCTTTCAATCGGTTGAAACAGTGGGGCAATTTTGAACGAGGACGTGGAAGACATCATAGCTTGTTTCGCTTATACTACTGCTGCTTTGTTTATTATGCGTTAAACTGCTGAATTGAGTCAATGAGAAGTCTCGTATCATGTTGCCCTTGTCGTCTAATTTACCCGATGTCATTATTATTACAGGATCAACCGCCACAGGCAAAACCGATTTAGGGGTGGCTTTGGCACAACAGCTCAAAAGCGATGTCATTTCTTGTGATAGCCAGCTGGTTTATAAGGGCTTAGATATTGGCACGGCAAAACCCACCGAAGCAGAACAGCAAGGTATTCCGCATTACGGCATGGATTTAGTCGCGCCTGATGTCGTGTTTTCCGCCGCCATGTATCAAGAGGCGATCTTACCCTTATTGCTAGAGCGTTTGCATCAATCCAAACCTGCCATTTTAGTGGGAGGGACAGGCTTTTATTTGAGACAACTCTTTGAAGCACGTCCGCAAGTGGACGTCCCCCCGAATCCTGAGTTTAGAGCGTCTTTAGAGGCGTGGGCAAACACGCAAGAGCATCCGTATGCCTTGCATGACCGTCTGAAGGCGTTAGATCCCCTTCGAGCCTCGCAACTGTATCCGCAGGATACACGGCGAATTCTGCGTGCTTTGGAAATTATTGAAGCCACAGGACAAGCCGTGCCTCAAGAGAAATCACCTTCAATCGTCGAAACGGCTTGGGGAAAACCGCTTAATATCGTATGGGTGGGATTGACGCATTCCGATGTGGCGTTTCGTTATGCTCAAATCGAACGGCGGATTGAAGCGATGCTCGAACAGGGCTGGCTAGAAGAAGTGGATGCGTTAAGGCAGGCGTATGGGGAGTCGGCACACGCCTTGCAAGTGGCACATGGGTATCCTGAATTGTGCCGTGTGTTGAAGGGGGATTTGGATTTAGAAGAGGCGAAAACACAAATCGCCATTAACGTTCGGCAATATGCACGTCGTCAAAAGGTGTGGTTTAATCGGCATGAGACAATGCACTGGTGTGATGTCTCCAACTATACCACGACCCAAGCCAGGCAAGACTGGGTGAATCTCGTATTGGCTCAAAGATGAAAACAACCTAGCACGAAAAAAAATTGAGTCATTTTAATGTCATTAACACTTATTATATTATTGAGGTTATGATATAATTCAATAGGTTTGTAAGTTCGTTTTGGATTTGCTTGTATCTCTCAATCATTAGGTTATGTATGACTACGGGTTCTGTTTCGGCACAATTAAGTCCCTCTTTTTCGAGTCGTTCTTCCAAGCAGGCACGGCAAAAAGAGCTTGAAAATCGTCATAAAAAACATGCACAATGGTTGGCTTTAGCAGGCACGGGTGCTTTCTTATTGGGGGCTTCTTTTTGGAAAGTGGCACAACTTCACCCTGAAGAGGGGCTTCGTCGTGGCGTAAAAGCCATGAGTACCCCGTTATCTCGCCTGACTTTACCTAAAGGCGGGATGAGCTTGGTGGATCTTACCTCTACTGGGATGACGACGATTAACTCGATTTCAAGAGTTTTATTCGCTGTACAGACGAAACAACATATTTTTGAAACCTTAGGGCTAGAATCTTTGACGCGTGTGAGTAATGTGAGTTTAATTAAAGCGGTGAAGGGTGAAAATTCCATTTTCAGTATCAATCGTTGGTTTTTAAGCTATTTAATGAAACCTAAAAACTTGACACGCGTGATTGATGTACCTAAAAACACCAGTCTTTGGAGTGCGTTTAATTCTCACTGGAGAAACCAAGTGGGTTTACTGATTCAAGGGGTTTGGGGATTGAATACGCCGTTTGAAATTATGTTTCCTCATTTAAAAACCTTACCCGCCCCTGCTTCTGAAGAAGCCAAAGTTGTGGATGCGTTTCGTAAGGATCTGACGCTGGAATCCACAGAAGAAGCGATTCACTTGAATATGCTAAAAGGGGCTGAAATTATGAAGCAGTATCAAACGCATGAAACGGCGTTTGAACACGCCTTAGCCCATGAAAATGATCCTCAAAAACTCATCCAAGCCTATGAACAACTGGCAAGCGTTCAGTATGATTATAATCACCACTTTTTTGATACCCGTTACGGCAAGACCAAAGGTACGACCACAGAAGATAACTGGGTGGGGCGTTATCATAAAAACTTGTTTGAAGAGAGGCTTGCCAAGCTGGGGCATCCAAATCTGAATCGAGAGGCGTTACAAGCGAAAACGAAACGTTTTTGGTTAGGGATTGAAGCCCAAAAAGAAGCTCAAAATGGGATACACTTAGCGTATAAGGGCGATCCACAAGAACGCATCGACTGGGAAGCGGCGTTGATTAAAACAGGTTCTGAAGCCTCTAAAAAGCACTTACAGCAGTTAAGGCATAGGCTCAAAGCTCATATCCTTGAAAAACCCCTCATCGAAAAATTCAATACCGTTTTAATTCAACCTGATGGCTCGGAAGGCATCCCTGAAAAAAAGGTTACCGAACGATTTGCGAATGAAATTTTAATTCCTTATTTAAGAGAAGCCGTGAAGTACTATACCTATTCGGAAGCAGATCGTATTAAGTTAAGAGCCTTAAAAAAGAAACAGGAACACTTACTCGCCCCACCCAACTTGGTTTTATTGCAAGAGTCGGGTTTTGCGGAACTGGTCGATGGTTTTTATCAAGATTTACAAGTGCTGTACCCCAGCCCCACCCCTCGTAATCTTACTAAAAACTATCTAACAAACGAGTTGAAGGTTCAAGAGGAAAAAAAGCTTAGTGAATCCGAAAAATTAAAGCAGATTCGCCAACTGTTTAAAAAACGAATTAGAAGCTATATTGCTGAAATCAAAGAGTCTCAGAATTTGATTTTGAATGAGTATAGTCATCAAGCGCATGAATCCTATCACCAAACGATTCAAAAGGCGGTTAAGGGTTACCTGCAACAAGAAAAAACAAGCCCCCAAAACGCCGATTTGGGCTATGAGCTTGCCCAACATTTAGGAGAAGCCAGACGCATCCAAGCCAAAGACTCCCCAATGGCAAAAAACGTGAACTCGACTCAATTTGAAGGCAATGCCTTTGACTTAATGGATGCAGGCTTTAAACTCAATCAGCGTATTGCCGATATTGATCAGTACCAGAAAAATCAAATGATGAAATCCGCCTTGCAAGTCGCCTTCCAAACAGTGGTTACCTCTTTTGTCTTGAGTAATGTCTTATTCTTTGTGATTTACAACACCTTTGCTCGACTCGATCCTGATTATCAAGGTCGAGGCAAAATCCCCTTAAATGATTTAGTCGAACAGTTGAAAGGCTTAATCGGGATTGAATCTCAAGCCCAAAATAAGCCAAAGAAACCTGTGGAAGCTGAAGTCAATCTTTCGATTAACTTTCAGCCTAGCCTGAAAGCGTTTCGTCCTGAAAAAGGCACACCGATTAAGCATGTGCTTTTACCACCTCTGCCAAAGCCAAATCCCACACCCAAGCCCACACCTGATGCGAAGGAGCTAAAAGAGTCTCATGCCTAACGCCTCTGCTCAAACGCCCAATCAAAATAAGAAGCAGAATACGCTAAACCCTGAAACCGCCTTGATGTATCGCCTTTCTCAGATGCTGGTGGTGGGTGTTCCCTTAAGTGCCGTTTTAACAGGTTACATGGATGCCCAATCGAAATCGCAAGTGTCTCATCGGAATTATAGTATCGGGTCGCATGGAGTGAATTTAGGTGCCTCTGAAAAGGTGAGGTCGCTTCATCATAGGGCTGATTTTTTAAATGAGTATTCCACTGATTTTTCAAAAGCCGTACAATCTGCATGGCGACTGACCACGGTTTTACCCACGGATATTCTGCGTTATGGCTTTCGTGGCTTTTCACAACTGTATATTCAACCCTTGCTTGAATTGGTGCGTCGTGGCAGTCGAAATCTGATTAGTCCTGTTATTCAAGAAGCGATTCTACCTACTGTCAATGGCAAAAACTTGGAAGGGGCGGAGCATTTATATCCGCATTTAACGCATTATGAATTTCAAGAACTTCAAAAAGAAATCAACGGCTTTCAACTGCATCAAATGGAAGGCCTGCACGAACTCTTAACGAAGGATTCCCTACGAGGAGAAATCAATCTAATTCCCGATGCTTTAAAAGTCATGCCCCTTTATCGAGAAAATCCTAAAACAGGGCAGTATGAAAAAGTGAGCATGTCTCATTTGCCTCAACTCATGCGACACATTGAACTCATGGTTCGCCCCGATGATTACGCCGCTGATAGTGCCACACTCGCCAAATACGGATGGCGAAATATTCCCCATTATTCGACGCATCGAGTGGTGAATGGGGAAATGAAACAACAAAATAAGGCAACGATTCAACATGAATTGTTTTCAGGGTCTGTTTCGGCGTATCGGCATGTGGTGGATACCGTCAAACTGGGCGACTTCATGCCTGAATATCAACAGTTCCTTCAACTTGCGGCTCAAGGTCGATTGACGCATCATCAAAAAGTGGATAAATCCACTGCCAAAGAATTGTTGACCATGGGGGTGGATGACCCCTTAGAACGAGAGCATCGGGTGAATGCGGCTTTTTTAAATCATTTATTTGAGTTTGTTGAACTGAGTTCTAAAAAAACGAAGGAACTCCTTCCCTTTGGGCGAGATACTTTAGGTTATGTGAAGCATAGTTTATTAAAAGAGCTTTCGGGGCTTTTACCAGAAACAAAAACACTTACCCCTGAAGAGCGTCTAGAGAGTGTTCTCAATAAAATCGTCCATTCCCCGAGTCTCATTTTAAACCAAAACACACGTCATAAAATTGATATTGAATTCGACCCCCAGGGCAAGCTCAATCTAAAAGAAGCGGACTTAAAAACGGTTTCGCAACGACTCACCCTTCATTTGAATCAGGTGCGTGCTTTGGTTGAAGAAAGCAAGTCTTTATTGAACACCCCTCGTCTTTCACCCCAAGCCTTTCAAAACGCACATCAAAAGATTCTCAATCAATTTGAGCATGAACGCCTTTTGCTAGGAACGGTATTCCCAAGCCGTAACCAAGAAGGCGTGAGTGCCTTAAATAAAGTGCTAGAACAAAAGGGCAAAGAGGCGTATCACTTTATAACACAAGGGGTACGGCATTATATTGCCATGTATCACACGATTCCCATGGTGAAAGACCGTATGCTATTTCCTGAAGTGTTGGTGAATTCGCTATTGGGCTTTTCTTTTTTAGGGCTATTGTGGAATGCTTTGGATGTGCATCGCATTCAGCCGTATGAGGCGAAAATCGCCAATAGCAAGGGAGACGTAAAAGGTTCTGGTACGATGTTTGCCTTGAGCCTATTACCGGGGATTACGTTGATGACAGGCTTACTCGCCAATGGTGCCTTAAGAAAGTGGACGAATAATTCGCCTTTGATGAGGTTCTTGGTGGCTTCTGCGGTGGGGTTAGGCACGTCTTCCTTCTGTGCGTATGCTTTGATTCGAGGGCGAATGGAGTCGAAACCCGAACAACCTGTGGTACGTAACTTTAAACTCAAATCTAATGTCGAAATTTTTCATCATACGCATGATGATATTGTCAAAGCGTTGAAAAAACAGCAAACGCTACAACAGACCCCCAGTGTGTCGACCATGGTATCACCGTTGAGTTTGAATAGAGGTTAAAACACTATATCTTACAACATTTATCTCACAACACTACGAGGCAAACGCACACGCAAGCCACACATCAGCTCATAGGGAATCGTCCCCAAAATGCTTGCCCAATGATTCAAACTCAACCCAACAGAGTCTTTCTCTCGTTCCAACACACCCGCTTCGCCATGCTCTAAAAGCGTAATGACTTCACCTACTTGAGGCATAGACGCTTCAACACCGCGAACTTGAAGATAAGGCGAAAGGTCAAACATCATTTGATCCATGGTGATATTACCGACTTGAGGCACCAAGCACCCTCGAAAACGCCCCATGAGCCGATTCGACAACAATCGGGGGATGCCATCCGCATAGCCTAAGGGGATGGTGGCAATCAAGGCATCGTGAGGGGCTTGAAAGGTGTGTCCGTAGCTGATGCCTTCCCCTGCTGGCACCTTGTGCAGATGACTAATACGGCTTTTTAAGCCCATGACAGGTTGTAAATCAGGTACAGTGCTTTCATAGCCATACAAGCCAATCCCGATTCGGATTAAATGACAAGCGTTTTGCGTGAGTTCACTTTGCCACGCTGGATTCAAAAGACTAGGCGTATTACTGGCATGAATCACCGCCACAGGGGTTTTGAGTTGAGCCAACACCTGCGAGTGAAAAATATCCCATTGGGCTTGGGTTTTTGCTCCGTCGTCTCCATTGGCGAAATGGGTAAAAATGCCTTCCAGTTCGACATGAGGCAAGGCATCACAGACCTCGATAATCTTCAACGCCTCTTGCGGAGACGCCCCCAAGCGGTGCATCCCCGATTCGACCTTGACGTGTACTTTAACGGCTTGCTTGAGCTGCTTGAGTATTTTGACGTGTTCGAGGCTGAAAATCGTTAAGCGAATATCGTGTTCAATCGCGGTTTGCCACGCCCATTCTGGTGTTGCCCCGAGTACCAAAATCGGCATTTCCACACCACCTTGACGCAGTTGTAAGGCTTCATCCACATTGGAAACCCCCAACCACGAAAAGCCTGCCTCTTTCAATAAAGAAGCCACCAGTAGTACGCCGTGTCCGTAGGCATCCGCTTTGACGACCGCCATGAGTTCGGCATGGGCAGGCGTGTGTTTTCGCCACCACCGCGCGTTTTGTTCTAACGCCGAAAGATTAATTTCCAGCCACGCATTGCGATGCGGTTGCGTAATGAGGTGTCGATTGGGTTTGATGAGCATGGCAAATCCTTATCAGGCATTGAAGCCAAAACGTGTTTCAGATATTCTAAAGCTATTATACTTGTATTATACTTGAAACAGGTGTGCCTGTAGCTCAGTTGGATAGAGTGTCGGTCTCCGAAGCCGAAGGTCGTGCGTTCGAATCGCATCAGGCACATGTTTTGAGTGTAAGCAAGCCTCTAAACTATCGGATGCACCTTGAGCCAACGGAAGGCATAAGGGGCTAAACGCAAGTCTTTCGATTCTAGGGTTTCCTCATTTAAAATGTCCTGTAAAGGCGTCTTCAGCGGTAAAATCTCCTGCAAGGGGAGCGTCTTGGCTTGACTGGAAAGGTTAATTAACACCCACATCATCTCTTCAGGGTGATGTGCATCCCCCTGAAAATAGCGTTCATACGCCAAGACTTGCTTGCCGTTTTCACCAAAATCCAAAGGACGCAAATCCCCACGACGCAAGGCGGTATGAGCCAATCGCCCTTGAATGAGTCCCTGCATTTGCTGGAATAAAACGCCTGCGGTATCGTAACGCTTATGTAGCACACGCTTGAGCTGTTGAGAATCGAGTGGCGAGCGGTTGATGTCTCGGCTGTCATAGGTAGAAGTCAACGCCGATTCCTGCCCTTTGACTTGCGTCATTTGAAAACGCTGTTCAGACGCTTGCTTGGCAAAAAGGGGATTATTCACTTCGCCTAACTCATCCCCAAAATAGATAATCGGTAAACCGGGCAAACTTAAAAGCAACGCATACGCCATAATAATGCGTCGAGGGTCTTCGTCTAAAAAGCTAGCGAGGCGTCCACTTACCCCTAAGCCACTACGAAAACCTTCCCCCTTATGTTCGAGCTTGTCATAGAGGCGTTTGCGGGTGTAAACATCCGTCATTTCAAGGGTGAGTTCGTCATGCACACGCAAGAACATCGCCCAAGTCGAGGTTTCGGGAATGGCTGGGGTTTCGGTCATCGCATGCCAAAACAGTAAATCATCCGCTTCTAAAAGCGTCCCCCAAATGGCAGGCATCACAGGGAAGTGATAGCACACCTGCACTTCTGAACTACGCTGATGGGCTTGAGCCGATTCCCCAAAATAGGGCAGAATATCTTGCGGCCATTGACAGGCTTCCGCTTGAAAAAGTGAACTGGGGGCGAGTAACTGCAAGAAGCAACTCATCGCTTCAATCACATCGTGCGTTCTGGGGCGATTTTCACCATCCGTGCCGAAATCTTTAATCAGGTAGGGAATGGCATCCAAGCGAAAAATATCGATGCCCTCATTCACCCAAAACCCAATGATATTAAGCACATCCAGCATGACGTTTGGGTTTTCCCAATTCAAATCCAACTGAAAGGGATAAAAACTATGATAAAAATAATGCGTTTTGCCTTGAATCTCAATGGCTCGGTAGTGAGATTCGACTTGATCAGGAAACATCAAACGACGAGAGGAAATTGAGCCATCCGCTTCGGTGTAATCACAGACAATACCCCGCTGTTCATCTCGATAACGCCGATACTTTGGGGCTTCGGTGCGGTACACAAAATAATTTAGCTTTTCAGGATTGCCTGCCAATGCCTCTTGAAACCAAGGGTGCTGATCGCTAATGTGGTTTAAAATCAAGTCGGACTTGATTTTAAATCCCATTTCATTCGCCGCTTGACGAAAACGACGAAACGCCTCTAAGCCCCCTAAATCGGTACGCACATTGAGATAATCCGACACATCAAAGCCTGCATCCCCTAGTGGAGAAGACATAAACGGCAAGATGTAAAGCGTCGTAATACCCAATTCTTTGAGATACGGTAGATGCTCTGTAATGGCATCAAAATCCCCCAAAGGCTTTTCTTGAGACACGCCAAATCGTTCGGGATAAAGCATGTAGACGACTTCGTCTTTTGCCCAATCCACAGGACGCAAGTCATCTAAAACTTGCCGATTTAAGGGACGATTCTGACGAATGGTTTGCAGGTTTTGAAAAATCATCGGCATCATCTCGTGGGCTTTGGCAGCCCCATAGACGCTACTTAGGCAATGAAACATCCGTTTCCACAACGATTGAGGTGAGCCGTGAATGGCAAGCACTTGGGGGCTATATCGCCATGTTTCACGAAACTTGCTTTTAGGGGACTCCGTCTGAACGCCGTGTGTGGGGGGAAGAATCGATAATTTTTGCTTGACTATATTTGGGTTAAGAACGTGTGCCATGTCTAAAGCCTTTTTTTACAAATAATTTGAAACGTGAGTCGCTTCTGTTATAATCTAAGGCATGGACTTTGAATTACTTCCCTTGACAACGCCTTATATTCCCCATTGTACACACGATA
Source organism: uncultured Vampirovibrionales bacterium (assembly GCA_964506805.1). GTDB lineage: Bacteria > Cyanobacteriota > Vampirovibrionia > Vampirovibrionales > JAJTHC01 > JAJTHC01. The sequence continues at coordinate 10,283 of CAZDMD010000047.1, forward strand.
TTGATGCTGGCAATACGGCAGTGAAGGTATTTTTTAGCTCTACCTGTGAAAAGTTTTCAACGGCTTGCCTGTTGGATGATATTCACCCACTCCTCACACTCCTCAATGCCAGTAAGAGTGTGTCGATTCGCTTTCGATCCTCCTTGCCTATTGCCTTGCAAAATCGCTTTTTAGAGGCGTTGCAAGACTACGGCTACCCTTTACATCGACTCGAAAAAGCACAGCTCCTTCCGTTAATGGACGCATGGCATTATAATACGGAAGATTTGGGCTTGGATCGTATGGTGAACATTGTTAAGGCTCGGCAGTATAGCAGGGCATCGGGGGTGATTGTGGTCTCGGCAGGCACGGCGACAACAGTGGATTTTATTCAGGGTAAGGCTCATTTAGGCGGTTGGATTCAACTGGGCTTGGGCTTGTGGCAAAGCACGTTGGCTGAAAAAATCCCGCATTTGTCGATGCCTCTACCAGAAGCCACTGACGCTCTTCCCACCTCCACCGCAGAGGCATTAGCCTTTGGGGGAATTCATCCGTATGTGCAAGGCTTGGCACAGGGCATTCAGACGATGAAGGCTCGGTGTTTTGGAGCATCGGAAGAGGTGGAGATTCTCGTAACGGGGGGATATGCGACGGCACTTCAGGTTTTAAAAGAAGCGATTTAGCTTAAAGTCTATATTTTAGGTAATATAAAGAGATAGTCTTCACACCAAGCCTTCACACCTAGTCTTCACACCTAGCAAAGGATGACATCATGCCAAAACTTATTTTTATGGGAACACCTGACTTTTCTGTACCGTGCTTTAAGCACCTGCTGACTTGTCCTGACATGGAGCTACTCGCTGTTATAACCCAACCTGATAAGCCCGCAGGACGAGGTAAAAAACTAACGCCTTCCCCGATTAAAAGCGTGGCGTTAGAAGCAGGGATTCCTGTTTTCACACCAACTCGCCTGCGTACAGATGAAGCCGTCATACAAACCCTTGAAGCCTTAGCCCCTGATTACATCGTAACCATTGCGTTTGGTCAGATTCTGCCTTTAAAAGTTTTAAACATTCCACGAGGCGGTACGGTAAATGTGCATGCGTCTTTATTGCCTTACTATCGAGGGGCGAATCCCATTCAATGGGCGGTTCTTAACGGCGAAAGCGAAACGGGACTTACCACCATGCTGAGTGATGAAGGCGTGGATACTGGGGATATGCTACTAAAAGAGCGTATTGCCATTGAGGCCAATGACAACACAGGGCAAGTGGCGGAAAAGTTAGCATTACTTGCTGGTGATTTATTGGTCAAAACCTTGCACGGCCTAGAAACGCAGTCGATACAACCTGAAAAACAAAATAATGATTTGGCAACGCATGCCCCTAAACTTTCTAAAGAAGAGGCGATTTTGGATTGGTCGCTTACGGCACTTGAATTAAAGCAACGTATTTTAGGGCTTACCCCTTTCCCTGCTGCGAAAATCGTGTGGAATGAAGTCCCCATTAAGCTTGGGAGGGTTTCGCTGAAGTCTCAAAGTGATTTTTCGGGAGAAGTCGGACACTATGGACAAGTTCTAAAAGTGGATAAATCGGGGATTTGGGTACAGACTCGTCAAGATATTTTGTGTGTTGAAACCTTGCAACCTGCGGGTAAATCCATGATGAACGCTTCGGACTGGG
>CAZDMD010000048.1:0-11939 GCA_964506805.1 uncultured Vampirovibrionales bacterium
TCGTAGCGACAAAGTATAGGCACTGTGCGGGAATATATTTAATCGACTATATTTGAAGAGGCATTGGATGCTCCGACTGCTCCTATCAACGAAAGCGTTTTAAAAGAGACTCTTACAGAATTAGAAGCTCCAGCTTGCACATGTTCTCCAATTCAAGCACTGGTCGAACCCAAGTCTTTAGATTCGATTGAGGACATCAACACGTGGATTGCCCTGCATATCGATGCCACTGCATCTGAAGCAGAGGACGAACAAGTCCTTGAAACGTCAAACCCTGTTATAGAAGGCTCTGCGAAAGTTCAAGTCGGATGAAGATTCAAGGAAAAACAAACGGCTTTTGAGGCGTGTAGACATACTACATAACGAAAAAACGGCTTGTTTTGACACAGAAGGTTCGCCGAATGGGACTTTTGCAGAGCCTTCTATAGAAAATGAGTGTATTACGATTGAAATCCCTGCTCAGCCAGAGTCCCTTACAAGACGTTCTTCTAGCCGAGAAAACGTTCGTCAAACACAAGATTCCATTAACGACTTGGTGAATCAATACTTTAGCTCAAAAGACGCCTCTCTTTAAAGAAAAAACTCGAAAGTCCCCCTCTTTTTTAGAGAAGAGGGGGACTTTTTAAGGTTTTGTAGAGGCAAAGACTAGGCTTCGAGTTCTCGGGCTTTACCGCTACCACCGCCTCCGCCACCACGACGATTGCCACCGCCTAAGGCAGGCACAGAATCACCCGTCAACTTAGGCATTTGTCCCTTGGCTTTGGCAGAAACGGTAATTTCAAAAGAATCCAACGGCAAAGAGCCTGTTACCTGAAACACGACTTCTTTCTTCGTTTTGGTCGATTCTTCACCAAATTCGTTTTCTTTCACTTCTTCCGTTACGTTTAAAGACGCTTGAATGACGTTGCCTTCCTTGTATTCGCTCATCAACAAGGCTTCACTCAACGGATCTTCTAAACGACGCTGTAAGACACGACGCAAAGGTCTCGCCCCGTAAGAGGGATCATAGCCCTCTTCCGCCAAGAAGTCTTTGACTTCATCCGTCAATTCCAGCTTGAGCTTGCGATCATTGAGGCGTTTATGCAAATCTTTCATCATAATATCCACAATGGAGCGAATTTCTTCTTTTTTCAACGGTTCAAAGATAATCGTATCATCTAAGCGGTTAATGAACTCAGGGCGAAACACCTGCTTCATTGCGGATTTGACACGCTCTTTGATTTTCGCATAACGGGCTTCGGCTTCTTCTTTTTCTGTGCCACCAAAGCCAATGCTAGAGGGGTTTTCAATGCCTGAAGCCCCCACATTCGAGGTTAAAATGACAATCGTATTTTTGAAGTCCACGACACGCCCTTTAGAATCGGAGAGGCGACCGTCATCTAAAATTTGAAGCAAGATGTTAAAGACATCAGGGTGTGCTTTTTCGACTTCATCCAAAAGCAAAACGCTATAAGGCTTACGACGCACGGCTTCCGTGAGTTGACCACCTTCGTTATAGCCCACATAGCCAGGAGGCGATCCAATGAGTTTAGAGACCGTATGGCGCTCCATGAATTCGGACATATCCAAACGAATCATGTTGTCCACCGAACCAAAGAAATACTGTGCAAGGGTTTTGGCAAGTTCCGTTTTACCCACCCCAGTAGGCCCACAGAAGATGAAAGAACCAATCGGACGATCAGGACTCTTCAAGCCAACTCTCGCACGACGAATGGCTTTAGAAATCGCCACCACCGCTTCATGCTGACCAATGACTTGTTCATGCAGGGTGTCTTCCATTTTCATCAGCTTTTCGCTTTCGCTTTCGGTGAGCTTAGACACAGGAATCCCCGTCCATTGAGACACCACGCTTGCAATATCTTCAATCGTAACGGTGATGTTCTTGGGGTCAAGAGTCTGCTTGTGAGCATCCGCAATTTCCCGTAAGGCTTCACGCATTTCAGATTCTTTATCTCGCAATTCAGTGGCTTTATCAAAGTCTTGCCCCCGAATCGCCTCTTCTTTTTGACGCACTAAGGCTTTAATTTCACGTTCTAAAGCCTTACCATTTTCAGGCAAAGCACTGTTATTTAAACGCACCCGAGAAGATGCCTCATCAATGAGATCAATGGCTTTATCGGGTAAGAAGCGATCCGAAATATAACGATCCGAAAGCGTAACGGCCGCTTCAATGGCTTCGTCACTAATGGTGAGCTTGTGATGCTCTTCATATTTTTCACGCAAACCACGAATGATTTCAACCGCTTCACTTAACGAGGGTTGATCGACAAAAACAGGTTGAAAACGACGCTCTAAGGCGGCATCTTTTTCAATATGTTTACGATATTCTGAAATCGTGGTGGCGCCAATCACTTGTAATTCACCACGACTTAAAGACGGCTTTAAGATGTTAGCGGCATCAATCGCCCCTTCCGCAGCCCCTGCTCCAATTAAAGTGTGCATTTCATCAATGACCAAAATAATGTTATTGGCTTGACGAATTTCATCCATCACTTTTTTGAGACGCTCTTCAAACTCGCCACGATACTTGGTGCCTGCGACCAACAAGCCCATATCCAACTGAATGATTTTTTTGTCTCGCAACATTTCAGGGACATCCCCATTGACGATGCGTTGTGCCAAGCCTTCTGCCAGTGCCGTTTTACCGACACCAGGTTCACCAATCAGGACGGGGTTATTTTTCGTACGACGACCCAAAATCTGCACCATCCGTTCCACTTCGGTTTCACGCCCGATGACAGGATCTAAACGCAACTCTTCCGCTGCCAAGGTTAGGTTTTGAGAGAACTCATCCAAGGTAGGGGTTTTACTTTTACCACCGCTTGAACTGGATGACGAGGAAGAAGACCCTGAGCCTGAGCCGCTAGAGGCGGAACTGCCCCGTGTTTCGCCCAACATGCGAATCAAGCTACTACGCAGTTTGCTTAAATCCACCCCTAGACTTTCCAGCACCTTCGCCGCCACGCCTTCCCCTTCTCGGATCAAACCCAGCAAGAGGTGTTCGGTGCCGATGTAATTATGCCCCAGTTGACGAGCCTCATCCCACGAAAGTTCTAAAACACGCTTGGCTCTTGGTGTAAAGGGGATTTCCACCGCCACAAAACCGCTCCCACGCCCGATGATTTTTTCCACTTCGGCACGGGCTTCTTTAAGGTTAATGCCCATGCCCTTTAAAGTTTTCGCCGCAATACCTGTGCCTTCTCCCACCAAGCCGAGTAAAATCTGTTCCGTACCTACGAAGTTATGCCCCAAACGACGAGCTTCCTCTTGAGCGAGCATAATGACTTTAATGGCTTTCTCAGTAAAGCGTTCAAACATCATAGTTAGGATTCCTTCGCAAACAAACTAGGGGACTTTTGTAGAGACAAATGTAGATACAAAACACCCACCTTTTTAAATATATAAACAAGTGTAACGGTATTTTAAAAAAGAAACAAGCGTTCATTAGATTTTTGTATAAATGTCATCTTTTAAAAGGGGTCGTGATACTATAATGCTTATGTCGTTTTGAATAGGAGTACACAAATATGAACGAAACATCTAAAAATAAACTTTTTTATGGGGATAATTTGGATGTTTTAAAACGTCATATTAAAGATGAAACGGTTGATTTGTGTTATATCGACCCTCCCTTTAATTCCAAACGTAACTATAATCAGATTTATAATGCCATTGGTGAAGAAGATAAGGCACAAGCACAAGCCTTTGTGGATACTTGGGAATGGAATCATCAAGCGGAAATAGATTTGCGTTCGATTTATGAGGGACATGGATTCACTCAACAAACGGTTGATTTAATTCAGGGTTTGGAAAAAGTCTTGCGTAAAGGGGCTTTACTTTCTTACTTGGTGAGTATGACCCTTCGCATCAATGAGATTTGGCGTGTATTAAAGCCCACAGGGAGCTTTTATCTGCATTGCGACCCCACAGCTAGCCATTACTTAAAATTGGTATGTGATAGTGTTTTTTGTGGTGGAGGGCGTGGAGGCGAATATATTAATGAGATTATTTGGCATTATCAAACAGGCGGTGCTTCTAAGCGTTGGTATTCCAAAAAGCATGATACGATACTATTCTATGGAAAAAATAAAGATTACTCTTTTTATCCCGAGCGTGTGAAGATTGAACGAACTGAAAAATCTATTAAAAGAGCCCAAAATCCACATGGTGCAAGAATTGCTTCTGATAACCAAGAAAAATTGCCACATTCTGTTTTTGAGATACAGGCTTTAAATCCCATGTCTTCTGAACGATTAGGCTATCCAACTCAAAAACCACTGGCTTTATTGGAACGTATTATCCAAGCCAGTTCAAATGAAGGCGATGTGGTGCTAGATGCCTATTGTGGTTGTGGTACAACGGTAACCGCTTCTCAAAAATTAAACCGTCAATGGATTGGTATTGATATTACTTATCAATCCATATCCCTTATTTTAAAACGATTGTCTGACACCTACGGAGAAAAAGTCATTGACCCTTCCGAATTAATTTTAAATGGTGTGCCTCGTGATGTAGAAGCCGCCAAAGCACTGGCTCATAAAGCGGATGATCGTTTGCGAAAAGAGTTTGAAAAATGGTTGATACTGACTTATTCTAACAATCGAGCCATCATCAACCAAAAAAAGGGGGGAGATGGAGGTATTGACGGTATTTCAAAATTCCCCAAAGGTCAAGGCGAATACGGTAGTGTCATTTTTTCAGTGAAAAGTGATAAAATGCTTACCCCTTCCTATGTAAGGGATTTAGCAGGAACTGTTTTAAAAGAAAAGGCGGATATGGGTATTTTACTTTGCTTGAATGAACCAAGCAAAGGCGTGAAGCAAACGGCTAGCGAATTTGGTACTTGGACACACACTTGGAATAATCAAGAGTATCCTAAGATTTTAGTAGTGAGTGTCAAAGATGTAATTGAGGACGGCTTACGTTTGGATAAATCACTGGCAGGCGTCGTATTAAAAGAAGCCGTCAAGGAGGATACCAGTCGCCAAGTGGGGATTCCCTTTGAGGATGCTTTCTCTTCCTAACCGCAATGAAAACCTTTGGGCGTATGTAAGCGTTTCAAATCATCGAACAACCATTGCATCGGTTTTCGAGCCTTTTCATTGGCGTGAAAGACATCTTCCGCCACCAAAGGAAATTCAGGGAAGCGGTAATGCCCTAAATCCACATGGTCTAAATCATTGAAAAAACGACCGTCGCAAATATCCCATAAACGAGGATACACCCCGATGTATTCCGTATACGGGGTATTACGAACAGGTAAGTAAAACAAGGAACTCGCAGGAATCACGCCGTCATTAAAACGAAACGGATGCCCATGTCCACGAGGATATTGTTTCGGCTGGTTAAAATGCGGTACATTTGCCACCGTCAACTGAGACAATTGCCTTCCCATAAACTCAAGCGTCCGATGCACACTGGGGTAATACGTCGGCACCACCGCCCCTAAGATGACATTATTCAATCGAGCAATCGTCCCAAAACTGGTTAAATCCTCACGCAAACGCCCCTCATCACCATATTCACTATACGGCGATTTTAAATAGCTGGCATACACAATGAGCTTACGCTTAAAGGTGCGTAAGGCTTCGTCTTTTTCCGTCCATCGTGGGGGATTGGGCGTCAACGGTACACTTTTACGAGGCACAAGCCCCAACACCTTTTTCGGGGTAATGGCGTTTGGTTTGGACGTGTCAAAATTCACAAAGTTCATGTTACGGCTTAAATAAGAACGGCTATTCATGTAAGTGGCAAAAGTTAATCGATCCATGCCACGCCGAAGAGGGGAATAATGCTTAAACTCTTCTGCGAGCCATTCTTTGTCAAATAGGGGAGACCCATGATACGGCACGCTAATCCCGAAAATCGTATCGACATACCGCATGAGGGCAGGCTCACTCACCAAGGCATCTCGGGCGATGAGTCCCCCTTGGCTATACGAAATCAACACCACTTTTTTGTGCGTATTTCCTAACATTTCCACAAAGTGATGCAATTCTTGTCGAAACTCATACGCAGGGATACGAACATCCTGAGTGGAATCATATAAAAAGAGATAGAGCTTATATTTCTGGACTAAATCAGGTGCTTTCAACCACTTGCGATGAAACTTCTTCCACCACGGATTCTGCTGTTTTTCTTGTGTTCTACCTGGTAGAATAATGATCGGAATACGATTTCCTAAGGGAGAGGCATCAAAGGCATAGGTATGATTGAGGTGGCGCTGTGCTTTGGCAGGCAGTACAAACGGGGTCGTCCGCTGTGCGAAAGCAGGAGCAAGCAGTAAACAAGTGAAAAGAAATCCCCATACGCATAATCGTTGCTTCATACGCATTCCTTCAGCGTTATTTTAGAAACTTTTCCTATTTTATACAAAACATCCCCACAATTAAATGTTTTCTTTTGAGGCATGATTGGCCTTCAACTGCGATTCAATCGCCTCCACATATTTTTGTGCGGATCGATACTTCCCTTTTTCCGCTAAATGTAGATATTCCAAGGCTTTAAGCGAATTTTTCTTTACCCCTAATCCTGTTTGATACATCAGTCCCAAGCGAAACAACGCCACGGCATCTTGATGTTGGGCGGCCTCTTGCAGATATTGAACGGCCAAAGGTAAATTAGGCGTAACGCCTTGCCCTGTGGTGTATAGAATCCCTAAAGCGGTATAGGCGGGAATGTAGCCTTGATTAACCGCCTGTTTTAATAAGGCAACCGCAGGTGGGAAGGCTTGCTCTCCACCACGACCTTGTATCCACAAAAGAGCCAACGTAAATTGGGCGGTGGCATTGCCTCCTTGAGAGGCTTGGGTAAGCCAGCGTCTGGCTTCTACGTCGTTTCGCTTGGCTTTAGGGGCTTTCAAGTAAAGCATCGCCACTTGCACTTGAGCGTCCGCCCAGCCCGCTTCGCTGGCAAGAAGCAAATAATGTTCCGCTAAAGGCTTATTTTTACGAATCCCCTTGCCCCCTTTGAGATACTGCATCCCCAAGTGAAATAACGCCTCAGGGGCTTGAGGCGCATCAGTGGTTTCAATTGCAGCAGAGGGAGCTAACCGCACAACATCTTCAGAGGCGGTGGTGGGGGTTGCACCGAATCTAAGTTCAAACCCAGCTACGCAGACCAGCATTAACAGACACACCATCCATTTCTTTTCGACTCTTGTAAGACCATTGAGACAACGCACCTTGAAGTACCTTCACTATTTTTATATTTTAGAGGTTACACTTGACTATATCTTATATCTTACACAATCAGGGGAATTTCTATTTGTAACGATTTGTAAAGTTATGGCGTAAGTGTCCAAAGTACCCTCCTTGTCAATCGCAAGGCGAATAGTATACTAGGGGAATAGTTCCTTAAGCCGCTTAACGAGATTCGTTTTTTTGGTGAGGGAAAGCAAAACACATTGAGTCTTAAATGCTCACCCCTTGATGCTTGCCGCATCAAGGGTTTTTTTGCGTTTGCCCTTATCATCCTTTAAGATCATCCTTTAAGCTCGTTCTTAAACAGAAGCCAAGCTCTTTGCCATAGCCGCCGCCCCAATCATGCCCGCATCATTACCCAATTCCGCAAAGGCAATCGGCGTGGTCGTCATCGGTTCCATAATGCGTTCGTTTAAGAAATCTTGTAATTTAGGCAGTTCCACAAACTGAGCCATGCCCCCCCCAATGACCACAATATCAGGATCCAAGACGTTCATCAGATTCCCCAAGCCTGTGGCGATATGCAAGTGCCACTTGTCCATGAGTTGAACCGCAAGCGTATTGCCTCGTAATTGAGCGGCGATAATATCATGCGTGCTTAATTCTTCAACGGATTTGCCTTGAAGAATATCCTGTGCAATAGCACTATGAGGCAATTCTCGAATTTCTCGGCGACCTGTACGAGCTAGCCCCGTCCCTGAGGCATAGGCCTCCCAACAGCCCAAACGACCACAAGTACAGGCTCTGTCATTGGTGAGCGAAATTCGCATGTGTCCCACTTCCGCAGCGGAAAATTTAGAACCTCGAATCAGTTGACCGCCTAAAACGAGTCCGCCTCCCACACCAGTGCCTAAGGTAATCATCACGACATTTTGATACCCCTTCGCTGCCCCTACGGAGACTTCTCCGTAGCAAGCGGCATTGGCATCATTTTCCACATGAATGAGTGCGGGGTTAATGCCCAAGGCAGTAGCAAGCCGTGTCGCAATCGGGAACGGGGTTTTATCAATCGCTTTTAAATTGCCTGTTGCCCCTAAAATTTCACCCTTTTGGGTATCCACCACCCCTGCGGTACTAATGCCAATGGCGGGCCATTCAATGAGGTTCATCTCTTTTTTAACCAAACTTAAAGAAGCCGCCATGCTATCAATAAAGGCTTCGGCGGTGGTGGGGGTAGAGACTTTTCTCGGGGTGCTATAAGAGACCGTCTCGTCTTCTTTAAAGGTAATCGCCGAACAGGCTATTTTGGTGCCACCAATATCAATACCTAATTTAATGTGTTCCATGGGGAAGCCTCCTTTTACCTGAACGTCTGAATATCAGTTATAATGATTTAAGTATAGCTTAAACATTATAAAGGAGCTAGTTGTTGCCAGACTTTTTTTTACGCCATGATTTCACCCCTCAGCTCAACGGCAACAAGGACTTGTGGGAGGAAAATCCCTACCTTGCCCCCCCTGATATTTACGCCTTACTGTTGGGGATGAGCCTGTTTACCACCTTTCGCTCTGACTCGAGTTTCTGCTGGCAACGGACGCATTTAAAACGACTCCATAGCCAAGCCGTTTCGCTTCGGTGGTCAATGCCTCCTTTTCGAGACTTTGCCGAAACCCTCACGTTTCAACTTCAAAACACCTTACAAGCACTAGAAACGCAAGAAACTTATCGGATTCGCATCACTTTATTTCCGTATCGATACAGGCTCTCTCATTCACCGCTTCAAATTGCTTGCCTGATTTCGCTAGAGGCTCCCGTGTCCATCATCCCTCCTACACTGCCCCCTAGACGCAGTACCGCCCTTGTCAAACGCTATGCGCATCCCTTGCCGACGCTTAAACATGGCTCACAACTCTCAAGCCTGCTGTTGCATCACCATCGTGAAGAAGGCGAAGCAGGCATCGAACATATCCTCTGGCAAGATGCGGCGGGCTATATCACCGAAAGTACCTTTGCCAACCTCTTTTATCATCACCCTGAAGCAGACTGGTGTGTGCCTCCTAAAGCCCAAGCATTGGCGGGCATTACACGTCAGCAAGTCTTAAAAGCCTTTCAGCAGTGTGAAATCCCCTTGCAAGAACGCGCGTGGCATATTGAGGATGAGGTCGATGCGGTGTTTCTCACCAATAGCATTCAAGGCTGGCAACGTCTTTCAGAGATTCATAATGCCAATGGGGTCAACCCCTTGTCGACTTCAGAAATCTTGGAGGAAAGACTCTCAACGGTGTATCAAGCGTGGTATTCTCTTGCTTTTGATGAACGCAAGAGTTGTTACGCTTAGTTTTTAGACAATCATGCTTTATCTTTATATAGACGCTCTAAAAGAAATTATGGAAACGACTATATTTTTAAAAATGAAATCCGTGCTATAATTAAAAAACTTTAGCCTTTGGGGTTCAATATAAAGGAAGTTCTACCATGAAAACCACTTTTCCCTCTGTCCTTCAAGCGATTCAATTCAGTGTCTTAAGTGCCGTTGTCTCTTTTGTATGGTGGATGCCTTCCCTTCATGCGGCAACGCCTCAAGCCGAAGCCTTCTATGCCGAAGCGATGCAAGCCTATCAACAAAAAGCCTTTATTCGTGCAAGTGAACTCTTTCAAAAAGCAACGGAAGCCGATGCGTCTTATGTCGATGCGTGGTTTAATTTAGGGGCGGTTCACTATCGACTCAATCAATACACGGAAGCACAAAATGCCTTTCAAAAGGCGTTGTGGCGTTCCCCGAATGATGCCGAAATTCGTTATAATTTAGGGATGTCTCTTGCTAAATTGAATAAAAACACGGAAGCCTTGGAACAACTCAATAAAGTGCCGAAATCTCACCCTAAATATGCGGAAGCACGTCAACAAATAGCGGTATTAAAACCCGTTGTTACACCCAAACGGATTGATAATGCCGTAGAAAAAAACATGCCTAAAAACAGCCCCGTCAATGCGGTTGCCGTGAACGCCACCACAGGGCTATATGCACGAGGACTCGTAGGGCCTACGGGCTTAACCGTTGGTTCAAGCGGTGAGTTGTATGTAGCGAATTACACCAAAAACAATATCGTGAAAATTATGCCCAATGGTAAAGCCAGTAACGTAACGCAAGGCGGCTTGATCAACGGGCCAATCGGCTTGGCACGAGACCCACGCAACGGCAACTTATACGTCGCCAATTATATTAGCGGCACCGTGGTGATGGTGAATCCGAGTGGGCAAGTCAGCACCTTAAAAAGTGGATTTGGCAAGCCTTACTATCTTTATTTTGACACGTTGACGAATCGTCTCTTTGTGTCTGAACAAGAAGGCAATCAGGTTTCCGTCATCCAGTTGTAAAACATCTTGAAAAGACTATAAAACAAATCGTATAAAAAAGAGGCTTTTTTATAGAAAGTCTCTTTTTTTTTAGATTTTGGCTTGACTCTCACTTATGCTTATCATACCCTATTAAAAGTTGATAAACGATGCGTCCATAGCTCAGCGGTAGAGCAGTCCCCTTTTAAGGGAAAGGTCCTGAGTTCGAATCTCAGTGGACGCATATTTAAAACCCCCTCTAGCACCCACTTTGCAAGTACCTTGATAATTGAATGACACGCTACTTATTTCAGAAAGTAACGCTTCCTTAATAAAAAGTAACGCTTGGTCGATACCTCGACAAAAGGAGGTACACCATGCACACGATTAAAGAAGCAAGCCGTCTTTTAGGGCTTTCCACAGCTGTCATTAAGAAAAGAATCTATACTGGCAAATTGAACGCCCAAAAAGTTAAAACTTCACAAGGGAAAATCACTTGGCAAGTAGAACTGCCTTATTTTCAATGTTTACCAAGAACTGCTTAAGCATTGGGTGGAAGATATGAAAACAGGCAACGGCTACGCAAAACCATTTTCACCTAAAACCATTGCCTCTCGGCTTTGGTATATGGGGGATTTTTGGAAGTACAGCCAAGAAACCCCCTCTCTGCAATCTTTGCATCAAGGCACGCTTAAAAAAGCAATGGAAACACTGAATGCACATAGCCAATGCCCATTTTCGACAAAGGAAGGCATCCTTAAAGCGTACCGTGCTTTTGTTTCTTGGGCATGTTGATTTAAAATCAACATGCCCAAGAAACACACTTGACGGGGCTTAACACCTTGAAGCCCAAGCGGTTTATTCCGCCCAAGCGTATTAAACTACAGGCCCAAGCGGTTCACGACTCGCTGAACCAATTAAAACGCTATCCAACGACGGCTTACCACAAAGCAAGGTTACAGCTCCTGTTAGAACTGATTTTGTTAAGTGGCTTACGCATTGCCGAAGCGTTAAGTTTAAAGCTGGAAGACATACGTTTTGACGATCGAGAAATCCACATACTGGGCAAGGGCAATAAAAGAAGAATTAGCGTCTTGCCTCTGCCTTTGGCGGAACGTCTACATCAATGGATTGAGATGTATCACCAATCCAATCAAACACTGTTTAACAACATGACCTACAACGCTGCGCGAATCACCCTGAAGCGACTTTCACAACATAGCGGTATAGAAGTTACCTTTCACGCCTTACGCCGTACTTGTGCGACGCACTGGGTGAATGAAGGGACTTCCATTACCATGGTTGCTAAACTACTGGGGCATAGCGACATTAAAACGACGCAGATTTACGTCGAAGCCGACGCACTGCAAGCCATACGCTACGTCTCCCAACTCAAACAAATCATTTATAGTCAATTAAATATATTCCCGCACAGTGCCTATACTTTGTCGCTACGATGAT
>CAZDMD010000049.1:0-11786 GCA_964506805.1 uncultured Vampirovibrionales bacterium
CGTTCACAAAATAATCTAGGCTCCTCGTCTAGCCATCTCTACAAAAAACTCTGAATACGACTATAAAACGATAGTAGGACAGTAATATGACCCCTTCCGCCACTGAAGAAAAACCCAAATCCCTTAACATTGGCTTTGTTCACTTGGGATGCCCCAAAAACCTCGTCGATACCGAAACCATGCTCGGCTCTTTAGAACAAGACGGCCACCGCATCGTGGCGGATGAAGCCGAAGCCGATATGGTGTTGGTCAATACCTGTGCCTTTATTGAAGAGGCTCAAGAAGAAAGCGTACAAACTCTCGTGAGACTGGCGGAAGGAGGCAAGCGACTGCTGATTTCAGGGTGCCTCGCTCAAAAGTTTCAAGGTGAATTGCTTGAACTTTTCCCTGAAGCGGATGCCGTTGTCGGGACGCATCAAGTGGCGGATGTCGCAAGCGTCGTGCGAAAAGTGCAACAAGGCGAACGGGTGCTTGCCATTCAGCAAGATCCCACCTATTTGCTAGAAGACGATAGCCAGCGTCGGCATGTAACCATGGGGGCGAGTGTCTACGTTAAAATTTCAGAAGGCTGTGATTATCGATGCAAGTTTTGCATTATTCCGTCGATGCGTGGTAATTTGAGAAGTCGTTCGATTGAAAACATTGAAGCCAGCGTGAAAGAATTGGTTGCCAAAGGCGTGGGTGAAATCGTATTGATTGGACAGGACAACACTAGCTACGGCCGAGACATTGACACGGATTTACCCACCCTACTGCGTCGTCTCAATCAGATTGAGGGCTTGAAGTGGTTGCGTTTTCTGTATGCGTATCCCAATAATCGTTTGAATCAAGAACTGCTTGATACGATTCGAGAGTCTGAACACTTGGTAAAGTATTTGGATTGCCCCTTGCAACATACGCACCCCGACACGCTCAAGCGGATGAATCGTCCCATTATCGACACGGTGGAATGGGCGAACTGGGTTCGCTCCAGTATTCCTGATGTCAAATTACGCACGACTTTTATTGTGGGATTCCCGGGTGAAACGGAAGAGGAGTTTCAGCATCTCAAAGCAACCGTTGCTCAAGTGGAGTGGGATCGCTTAGGGGTCTTTGAATACAGCGATGTGGATACCGCCGCCAGTACCGACTTGCCTGATAAAGTGCCTTCTGAGGTCAAAAAGCGTCGTCGCCATGAAATCATGGAACTCCAACAGCAGATTAGCTATCGAAAAAATCAGCGGATGGTGGGGCAAACGATTCCAGTCATTATTGATGAAATTCGAGCCTCTGGTTTGATTGTGGGGCGTAGCCAGTGGGATTCCCCTGAAATTGACAATCAAGTCCTGATTAAAGCCAGTTCTCAGCATGTTTTACCGGGTGATATTGTGGCGGTTAAAATCGGACAAGTAACCCCCTATGACTTGAAAGGCGAGGTGCGTTCCCTGTGGCCCGAAGATCTGTCGCTTACTCAAAACGCCTTATAAAAAACGCTTGCCTCAGTCTTGTAGGACTTCTTTGGGGTGTTTTATTCAGCCTAAGTTTGATGGGATGCCAAGCCAAGCAGGAAAATCCGCCGTTGGTGAATCAAAAATCGCTCGTGGGTTATAGCACACTGCCCCCCGATCAAGAGGCGTTGTTGCGGATTCGTATGGCGATTATTCTTCAGCAGATGCAACGACTGGAATATCCTGTGTTACTTGAAAGCTGGTTTAAGGTCTCTAGCCCTCAAGAACGCTTGCGGTGGATGTCCTTCTTTTATTGTAATGATCAAGTACTAGGGCGTTTGCAGTCGTATGAAGCCAGTCAAATGCTTTTATTGAAAGATGAAAAAGCGTCTCAAAAAAGTAAGAGTGAGGTGCTAAACGTTCATGTCATCACTCAACGTCAGCAGGATTCAAGCGTAAAGGAGCTGTTTGTCCTACAACAGCAACATTTGGATTATCAAATCATTGGCTATTTTGTGAAGCCGAAAAACAAATTCGCCTACTATAATTGTGTGGGTCGTCTATAGAAGCCTCTTCTGTCATCCTGAACGTATGTGAAGGATCCTCCTCATCCAGTAATAGCAGTAATAATGGGATGTTTCGCTATGCTCAACATGACGGCGTTTGATTTTCAAGGACTTTTTCAGAGGCTTCTATACAAATGTTACAATTATAGTTTTTGACTTGTCATTTTTCTGTATTTGTAGTAGATTATAAAGTGATATTTTGTGTGTTGCTTATAGATAGGTAAGCCTTGTATGATGTCTTCCAGTGTAACATCTCGTCCTAACCTCAATTTGCCCTCTCCTTATGATGCGGCACGCTTGAATCAAGGCTTGAATAAAACACCTACACAGCAAAAGCCTTTAGAACCTTATTTGCAACAACAGCAAGAATTACAAGAAGCTCCTCCCCCTCAGCCTCGGGTCGGTTCGACGCAAGCAATTATTAAACAACGTGAACAACTCACGCAAGACGTCTTTCAGCGTCAAACGGTGCAAGATGTCAATTACAGACGTTCCGCTCTGGAAGTGCCTGTTAAAGATCAATCTTTTTCAGGTCAATTACAGCAACTTTCTAATGCGACACGGCAATTTTTACAACAACTCGATCGCTTAAATGTTTCCGCAACGGCTCAACGTCAAGCACAAGGGACTGTGCTTCAAAGTCAGGAGGGGCGGCATCAGGTGCATCATCAACATGCCAGCTTGTTTATGAAGCTAAAAGAACCGTCTGTCATTACCAAATCGAAGCGTGAAGAAGATGTGCTGCGTCGTCGAGCCAAAGAACAGCGTATGGGGATTCGTTCGACACAAGAGGATGCGAACAGCGATTTATTTTCCAATTTGGCAGTGGGAGAAGATGTGTAAAGAAGGTTCGCTTCGGTGATTCCATGTAATCTCTTTAAGTGGCTTCACCTTCTGAATTAGGAAATTCTTCACAAACGACTATAAAAGCTATAGATGCTGAAATTGATCGCTGAACTTGTAAAATCACTTCTGTATAGAATAAATCAAAAAACGATTTATCGTCCTGTTCTTTCTCTTGAAATCCGAAGGAAGAACAGGACTTTTTTAGTGTCTCCCCCACCACCCTACACGAAAGAAAGCCGTGCTTCAAGAATCGTCCAATCGATTTGTTGCCACAAGGTGTTTAAATAGCTCGCCCGATCCGTGCCATAATCAATCATATACGCATGTTCATACACATCAATCACCAAAACAGCTTGCACCGTCATAGGCGAATAGGTGTTATGCGTATCCATACCATAAAAGCCCAAGTGCTTATAGCGAGTGTTATAGCCTAGAATCGCCCAGCCTCGCATCGATTTAGCCGCGGCGATGAGTTGAGCCTTAAACGCCTCCACTGAGCCAAAATGTTGCGTTAAAAGTTTTTGACAGTAAGCACTCATCGGGGTGGGGTTTGGTGTCAAAGCACTGAAATATTCTTCATGTAAAATCACGCCATTAAGGGCAAAACTCTCTTCCACCAAGAGTTCTCTAAAAGGGTGATAGGTAGCGTTCACGTCTTGCAATGCTTCGGGGGTAAAGGCTTGGAGCTTTTCACGAATCTGCTGATACTTTTTCACATAACCTTCATAGAGCTTTAAATGGGCTTGAATTTGCTTGGCACTCAAGCCTTCGATGCCGTTATGCAACTTTTCAAAACGCATGGGGGTGATGTCCAAGTTTCGCTTTAAGGCACTGGCTTGTTTGGCGTTGGGAGTTTCCACCACAGGAGACAAAGCATTCGCCACCTGCCCCAAGCCAGACGCTCCCACGAACATGGCACCGATGCCTGTACTGGCGAGCTTTAAAAAGTCTCGTCGGCTCAACTGGGATTGCTCCGTTTCAACCGCATTTAAGGGTTCGGACGATTCAGAAGGGTTCATCATTTTCTCTCCTTAATACAAGATTTTGAGGATTGTCCTTCTCTTGAACATAGTTCCAAAATAGCGGAAGCGGTGGGATGTGTCAAGCCATGCACACGACTCGCTTCAAGTGGCAGTTCTTCAAGAGAATGAAGCGTTTTCCGCCCCAATGCCACCCATCCACGAGGCTTCAGCCTGAAAAACGCTCCTGTTGCTTCTAGGACTTTGACGTTACTGGGACTCGTCAACACCACGAAATCAGGTTGAAACGCTTCCGCTTCTTGTAGCTTTGATTTAAGCTCGTTCGCCTCTAACGGTTCAGGATGATAAAGCGAAACACGCCGTACCTCATGCCCTTTAGACTGCAACTGCTCTTGAAAGGTATCCTCTGCCAAAGCACTACAAATCCACAAGGCAGTTGTTGAATGACTTAAGCTCTGATGAAACGCCTCCGCAAAACGCTTGGCATCAGAGGCATTCGGGGGGATGAAATCAGCGGTTCTGTCCAAGTAAGTCGTTACGGCTTCTGCGGTGGATGCTCCCACACAAGCGATTTGGATTGTTTCAGGCAACCTCATTTGAGCATCCTGCAAGGTGCTTGCCCAAGTGCGAACCGCAAGCCGAGAGGTAAACAACCACCATTTGACTGAAAAATAATCGGGGAGTATTGGCAGATTATAGCGATGAATATGCTGTAAATCGTGTTCAAGAAGGTGAATCCCTGATTGTCTTAAATCCACTGCTAAAGCGGATTTCACCTCTTCCAAGTGCGTGCGAGGCATCCAGATTTTAAAGGGCATTTGTAGATTGTGCATCAGAGTTCCACCATTCAAAGGTTTTTTATCACTAAAGGCTATTGTATATTGAATGTACTGCTTTGAAAGAGAAGCGTCCCGAACAAGGGGACGAATTAAGATTAACTAACAACCCCACAACCTCTAGTGGCGGGCCTAAAAGGGAGAGGACACCCCTTTCGATTTAAAAAGATAAACGACTGCACTATGTCTACTAAGCTCACGCCTCCTCGTTGGAACACCAGTTTGAATCCGCTACAACACCCTGTTAGGCGTTCTGCGCAGGTGTATTTTAAAACCGTTCGAGAGGCTCGAAAGCGAGCCAGCGATTTATTATATGCGTGTTTAGATGATGAACGGATGATTAACTTTAGCCTAAGCTACTGGCCAGCGGTGCATCAAAAACACACGACTACTGATGCCAGCTTGAATGTGGCGTATCAAATGTTATGGCATTTTGAATGCGATATGGGGCTTCAGAATGACGGCTTGCATAAAACAGAGGCGTTTTATACGGATTTACAATTTGAGATGCTCAAACAAGTGGCGTATTATCTAGGTCAAGGGCAGGAATTACCTCCTGATTTACTTATGATGTACAAAGTAGAAGAACCCACTTCACAGTTTAAACCCGTGTATTATCTGCCGTTTAGCCAAAGATTTTATGAGTCTCTTTTAGTGCATAGTGAACGACTCTATACCCAGTGGAATACTTGGACGCTACAATTATTCAGAAGGTATAGTCGATTAAAGATGTTTCCGAACAGTAGGCTAGAAGATAATCCTAGACGAGGAGCCTAGATGATTTTGTGAAGGAGTGTAGATAGACCTACATGACTGAACAAAATTATCGTAGCGACAAAGTATAGACACTGTGCGGGAATATATTTAATCGACTATATCTGCCGTATATTAACCCTCTTCAGAAAGGTCAACCCATGTTTTTTAACGCCAAATCTAAAGCCAGCACCCCGATTAAAACGGATGCCCCTAAGCCTCCTAACGTTCAGCCCGATGCAGGGATGACGCCCCCGAGTACGCCACGAAAAACGCAAGTCGGGGAAGCGACTCCTAATCCCAAAAAACGAGACTTTACGAGTCGACCTCACACACCTCAATCCCGATAAGTTTAAATTGTTACAAAAGTTTACAATACTAATGCTGTATGTTTATCAACCCAAAGGTGAGTTTTGACATTAGAACCATTAAGCTAACAAAAGAATAGCAAAGGTTTTCAAAGGTAATTTTAAGATTGTGTGTGTAAAATACAATAAGCCTTTGGTGTAGTGCATCCACTAAGTGAATGATATTTCTCAATAAGTGGATTAAAACCCCTGTCAAGAAACAAAATGTTTGTTATACTTTAGATATATAAATTATTTTTTAAGTTTTTGCTTCATTCCCTAGTCCCAGTGAGCTTGACTTGGCGTAATGGTGGGTGTTGCGTTGACAGCTTAAAAGTATTCGCACACAACGCCAAAAGGGGGATTTTACAATCGTGGCAAGGCAACCATTTTCATTACCGCCCTACATGCAGGATTCTTCTGCACCTGCACGACTTGCCACAGAATCTTTGTATTCTGTTCCTGCCCCTGTGAAATCAAACCGAAAACCTAAGGCGTATCGTAAAAGTCGTAAAAGCTCCACGCCTCATGTGGTGGATTTACTGCTGAATGAAACGAATCACCTAGCTTATGCTGAAGCGTGGCCTGATGAGTTGCCTGTACGCGAACGTGTGCATCGTCGTTCTGAGTTTCAAAACGTGGCAATTCGTGCCGCCAAAATTGGTGTGGGGGCAAGCCTCCTTGTGGTGATGGGGATGCAGTCTTTAGTGAAAGGCTGGTCAAAGTCTGAAATTTGGGTTAAGAATGCTGTTCATGCGACGCTGTTGACGATTTGTGGCGTGCATTTGCTGGTTTCTTGTGTGGGTATGTTGGGCAGTGTACTTCAGATTCAAACGGAAATGCCTACGGTGGCAGGGATTTATGAATCGCATCAAAAAAAGAATCACTCGCTAAAATCTCAAATCAAGGCGGCTGTTCGTGGGGAAGATGCAGAACTGATGGCGCGCAATTATTTTGATATGGTCAACCCTGATGAAGTGTTGCTCAAAGTCAAAACCCCTGATTAAGAACTCTTTTCAACAAGTCTATAGAGGTTACAGAGAAAGTTCAAGTCGGATGAAGATTCAAGGAAAAACAAACGGATTTTGAGGCGTGTAGGGATACTACATAACGAAAAAACGGCTTGTTTTGACACAGAAGATTCGCCGAATAGGACTTTCTCTGTAACCTCTATTTCTCTTTTTTGTGTTTTTTTTAAATTAGTGCTTTAATAGAAGTGTGTCTCAACACTTTTATTAAAAAGGTGAACTATGATTGAATTTACCAATGTAACCAAACGCTATGGCAATCAAGAGGCCTTGCGAGACGTGAATTTTGTCATTCATCCCGGTGAGTTCGTCTTCCTTGTCGGCCCTTCGGGAGCGGGAAAATCCACCATTATGAAGTTGATTTATCGGGAAGAGCAAGCCAGTGAAGGCGTGGTAACCGTCGATGGCTTGGATGTTTCTACCTTAAAGGATTCTCAAGTGCCGTTTTTACGTCGTCGCCTAGGGGTGGTCTTTCAAGATTTCAAACTACTCCCTGGTTATACCGCTTTTGATAATGTGGCGTATGTCTTAAGAGCCTTAGGCACGCCTCCGAGCGAGGTGCGTCGTCGGGTGATTGGGGCGTTAAAAGTCGTGGGCTTAATCGACAAAGTCGATGCCTTGCCTGAAGAGCTTTCAGGCGGTGAACAACAACGTGTGGGGATTGCTCGTGCAATCGTCAATGGACCTAATTTAGTCATTGCGGATGAACCGACAGGCAACTTGGATCCCCAAAACTCGGAAGAAATTATGAATTTGCTGTTACAAATCAATCAACGAGGCACAACGATTTTGGTTTCAACGCATAATTTGGCGTTGGTAGAACAGCTTCAAAAACGAGTGATTGCGATTGAGTCAAGTCAAATTGTGGCGGATGGCGTTTATCACGGTGTCTCCTAAATGTATGAAATTTAAGAAATGAATGGGATCTAGCGTATGCGGTTCAGTCTGTCTTCCTTTTTTAGTGCCTTTGCCAAAGACCTAAGAATCGGGCAACGTTTAATCGTGGAAACTTTTGGCGGCTTTAAACGAAGTGGTTGGATGAATCTGATTATTTTGGTAACCATGGTGAGTATTTTAAGTATTTTTGGATCACTAACCTTGCTGATTTTAGATTCTCAACACTTGGTGGATAAATGGGGGAGCCGAGTCGCCATTAGCGTTTACCTGAAAAACGAAGCCACGTTGGCGGATATGGAACCTGAATTGCGGGCTTTACCTCATGTGGTAAGTTCTGAATCTATTCCGAAGGCGGAATCGTGGCAAGCCTATGCCGAAGATCAAGCCGAAGTGCCTGATATTCCCAATCCTTTGCCTGATACCGTCCGTTTAGAAGTAGACTCTCCTGCTCACGTCGTGCCGTTAATTGAAAGCATTAAGCAAATGCCTGAAGTGGAAGAGGTGCGTTATCCCTATGAATTTTTACAGCATATTCACAAACTCGCACAGGGGATTTCGATTTTTGGGATTCTTTTTACAGTCTTTTTAGGTATTTTGACGCTCTTTATTATTTCAAACACCTTGAGCCTATTGATTCAGTCTCGTCGACAAGAAATTGAAATTTTGCGGATGATGGGCGTTTCAAACTGGTATATTCGAATGCCCATTTTGATGCAAGGGGCGTTTTATGGACTCTTGGGGGCGATGCTGGCTTACACCCCTGTGGCGAGTTTTCAGCTTTTTGTGCGAAGCGTATTGAGCTTCTTTCAGTGGGATAGCACCCCTCAAAACCTTTATTTCGTCGTGGGTTTAATGGTTTTGATTGGTACACTGGTTGGTGGAATTGGAGCTACAAATTCGATAAAGAAGTATTTAAACGTCTAAAATAAATTAGACACCTCTGTTGTTTAAGATGATAAGGAACCCCACCATGATAGCACTTGAAACGTTGAACAATACTTTTTTTGAAGTTACTTACTTGGGACAAGAAACCCTTGGCATTACGCTTACCATTCGTAGCTTAGAAGTCAGCAACGGGCAAATGGTTAAAGCACACATTGTGCAACTGTTGGAAGTGCATAAGCTCAAAAATGTGATGATTGACTTGGCAAACGTCAAAACCATTGACAGTTTTGGCTTGGCATCGGTGATTTCGGTATTTAAGTTTTGTAATAAGCTCGGTGGGAACATTATCTTGTTGCAACCGACTTCTATTGTATTGCAGTTGTTTGAAGTAACTCGTATTTCAAAAATGGTGCATATTTTTGATACCCTTCAAGAGGGACGCGACTTTTTCAACATTCAAGACTAGCATAGTTTGGCGTAAGACGCCAAACTATACGCACATTGGATGCTTTGATACACCCCCTGTAGTCTTTCACTCAAGGGGGTGCTTTCATTGAAGCATAAAGGCAATTTGACCCGCACCCCGTCGAGCCTTTCGCTATACGGCAGGAGTTGGCACGCATCGGCTTGCAAGGGGTGGTGAAACTGAATCACCAGATCTGTTTCCGTTTGCGTTAAGAGCGGGGGATCTTGAAAATCAGGTTGAGCAAACGGGCTTTCACAAATCGAACGAAAAGCCGTCGCCAGATGCGTTTCGCTTTCAGGGAGTGATTGCACACACTGCCACCCTCGCCCGATTTTGGAAGTAATATGAAGAGACTCACTTTGAAAGAATCCCTTCTGTTTCAGGATTTTAAGCTCTTCTGCCAACGTATCATCTCCATAAGTCAACACAACAGGCACACCATAACCGAGTTCAGAAAGTAAAATGCTGAAGCCTGCTTCACCTAAAGAAACTTGATTCAGTTGAATATCCGCAACATCCTCTGTAAAGCTATGTGCCAGCGGAGCATTTAAAGTCCCTGCTTTGGCGTGATACCCGATTAAAACAGTGGCATCAAAGGATGCGTCTAGACCTGCCATCATACCGAAGCGTTTCGGTTTGCCTGAAATCAGGCTAACATAAGGTGGTAAAGTTACTTCTGCTAAAAAAAGATTCGTCATACTCGCATGGGCATCATTGATTAGGATGCGATGTGCAGTCTCACTTGGTAACACCTCGAAAAGCTGTTCAAGTGTGTATTTTAGTTGCTTCAAAGCAATGTGATAACCCGTATAGTCTTGTGCTTGCGTGGGGAAGACATGCCGAGCATGACTAATGCCTGCTAGCCCTTCAAAGTCGATTGAAATATAGATGGATGTCATGTCTAAAACGCCCCCCTTAATTAGTGGATATATTCAGATTTTAACACATATCGCACCTGGATTCTCGTTATGATACGAGTATATATCTAGGATGCTATTCTGTTGTGAAAGCTGTGAATCCCTTTCAATTCAGTATCTTCAGGAGAGACACACCTATTGCCGAAGAGGAGTTTATTATAGTGAGACAACGCCCTATTGTTTTGAATCTATTATTTCCGTTTGCCTCTATTCTAGGAGTCTTTCTGTTTTGTTTGATTGTTTTTTCATTGACAGGTTGTGATGCGAAATTACCGGGGAGTTCTCCTGCCCCTGATGCGAATGCTCCAGCTTCTGAAGCCTCCACAGGTGAAATGACGAATGCGACGAATAACACCGAAACAAAGACTCCCCCAGCGACTGCTGAAGAGGGAAGTACCGAAAATACCTCAAGTGAAGAAGATACTGCAGACTCTTTGAATCCGAATGAAAGTGCAGCCAAAGCAGTAGAACGTGATTTAGAAAGTCGGGTTCGCAATTTGGCGATGATGGGGGTTGATCCCTTTTCAGTGTCTATGCCTGTGGAGGCGATTCAAATCTTCGACAAGGAGATTTCTGCACTTTCGCCTTATTATCAGGCATTGGTGATGGCGTCTCCCCTTGTCAGTATTTTAGAATCGCCTAAGCCTAAGGTTGATCCTACGCTTGCGGCAGGCGGAGGGCTTCCTGTGGAGACGGGGCCTAGTCCTGAAATGTTGATTCAAACCGCCTTGTCTTCTATTCAGATTAACGGCATTTCCTATAAACGCACCGCCCCTATGGCAATTTTGAGCTTGGGTGGAAGCAGTTCGGATTCCCAATCCTCAACGATTTTTGTGAAAAAAGGGAGTCGTATGGTCATTGATGGTTTTAGTATTTTGGTAGAGGACATTAGACCTTCTTCCGTAACGGTTTCTTCATCGCAGACAGGTAAAAAAATATCCCAGACGATTTGGATTCAAGATATTTTTGGCTTTGCAAGAAGTGGAGGCAGTGGATCTGAATCAAGCAGTACCAGTAGCAGTAGTAACCCGAGTGGGAAAGTGAATCCTGATGACGTTTCCACTGAACAGATTGATCAAATTGTACAAGACTTATTGAAATAAATTGATGAAAGGCAACCGACAATGCAGTTCTTATCTTTAAATAATGCGAGACAAGCCGATATGAATCTTCAAAGCTCCCCACGTTCTTTTACAGAAGTGTTACGATCCATTGTGGTGATGACGCTTATAGCCAGTGTCTTTATGCCTTTAGTCAGTGGTGCTTTTACGCCTGCATATGCGAATAAATACCCGATTACGGTAATGCCTACTCAAAACGCAGCTCGTAAGGATATAACCATTTTAAAAGGCATTAAAGTGGCGTCAGAATCTGCGACAGTGGATTTAAACTTGAGAAATACCAGTATTGCCGATATTCTTCAACTTTTGGCACAGCAAGGTAATTTCAATATTATTGTGGACAATTCCGTTGAAGGCGAGATGACCATTGATGTGCGCAACATCACCGTTAATAAAGCCTTAGAATATATTATGACCATGGGAGGATTGAGCTATACCCAAGATGGTAGAACTATTGTGGTCTCCGATCGTGAAACGGCGAATGAACGATCCCTCAATGCGAAAATATTTAAAGTCATTCCTGTAAAGTATAAGGATGCGGGGCAAATTGCGGCACGTTTGAATCAAACGGTTTTTGCTCCACAAAAACCTGGATTAAATAACTTTGCCGTCGCCAGTTTTGATCCCAATACCAATAGCTTGTTGCTCATCGCAACGGAACGAGATATTGCCTTTGTAGAAGAAGTCTTAACTCAATTAGATATTTAGCGAAATCGT
>CAZDMD010000050.1:0-11732 GCA_964506805.1 uncultured Vampirovibrionales bacterium
GGTGCTGCGGGTGGTGCTGCTGCGGGTGGTGCTGCGGGTGGTGCTGCGGGTGGTGCTGCTGCGGGTGGTGCTGCGGGTGGTGCTGCGGGTGGTGGTGCTGCGGGTGGTGCTGCGGGTGGTGCTGCGGGTGGTGCTGCGGGTGGTGGTGCTGCGGGTGGTGGTGCTGCGGGCGGTGCTGCGGGTGGCGGTGCTGCGGGTGGTGGTTTTATGATGGGTGGATTTTCAATAGTGCCAAATGCTGTTGCTGGTACAATGACCGTCTACGGAACGCCTGAGCAGATTCAGTTGGTGGATGAGATATTGCCAGAGTTTGATGTAGCACGCCCACAGGTGATGATTGAAGTCGCTTTGATTGAAGTTTCTAAAAGCAATACCAAGGTGTTTCAACCCTTTACGCAGGGAAGTTTAGGATATGGCGAGTTTAGGCTTGGCTTATTTAACGGGAATGCCTTGGGTATTTTATCTGGGGTTTCTGGTGTGGGATCTACAAATGGTAAGCTCACGCTTCCGACTGAATTTGGTTTTAATTTTAATAATAACGATACGAAGGCGAAAATTTTGGCGAATCCGACCATTATTGCAGTCGATGGTACGACCTCAAGCATCAGTATTACGGATAATATCGTGTACTTCACGACGCAAACGACACTCGGCACAGGGGGAGCTGCTCCTACCGTTACGGTTACCGCCAATACTCAACAAGTGGGTATCGAAATGGAGTTGACGCCTACCATTACAAATGATGGCCACGTAACACTAGCCCTTCAGCCTTCTGTCACACAGTTATTAGGGATTCGTGCTTTTGGAGGTGGAACGGGAGTTTCGGCTCCTGAAATTTCAGAACGTGAGTTTACCATTGCCTCTGTGCGTGTAAAAGACGGACAAACCCTTGCCATTGGTGGCTTATTGAGAGATACACGAACCGAATCATGGGATAAAATTCCAGGTCTCGTCAATTTGCCGATTGTGGGAGCGATGTTCCGCTCTACCAATAGTGCGGGTAATGTAACCAATCGAACGGAATTGGTTGTACTGGTAACCCCCCACATCCTGAAAGAAGAGATTAACTCGCCTTATTTTGAAGGAAATCCTGCTTCGGATAAAGATGCCGTCTCTATTCCTCAACACGGTCGAACAGGCGTACCTCTTCAACCACGCGTTACCAAAGTCATGGGTGAAAAAGGCGGTTCTTTAGAAGTGAATACAGGTACTTTGACTTTAGATCAAAAAGAAGATTCAAAAGATTCTCTAGTACCTGTTAAATCGTCTTCCAAAAAAGTAAAAGCGGATCCGTTTGCGAGTAATCCTTATGGAGACTATCTTTCAGGCATGGCGGCTCCTGTCATTTTAAAAAAACAGGACGCTAAACCTTAATTTAAAAAGAGCTTCTCCGCCTGCTTCAACACAATAGGTAGCAGCTAGAAGCGAATCCCAGTAGTTGATTGAAAGGAGGTGAATTCACCAATGGCAGAAGCTACCTTAGAAGGTCTTGCGAGTATTAGTATTCAAGCGATTGTGAAGTTTGTACAAGAACGTCATCCTCTTGATTCTGAAACGCTTGAAGAGATTAAAGATCGTGCAGAGCAGAATGGAATTACTTTAGACGAAGCCTTATTAAATGAAGGTTTAATTAGCTCTGAAGAACTGATAAACGTTATTAACAAATGCTTCCCCGTCAAATATTATTCTTTAGACAATGTACAACCCAACTTAGATATTTTAAACTTCATTGAAGAAGACGTTATTGAGGACATCATTGATTCTAAAAAAGTAGTGCCTGTTGCCAATTCACAAGGGCGTTTCATTATCGCCATGTTGAATCCTATGGATAGAACCGTCATTGATGAGGTAACCTTCTTAACAGGGATGCGTCCTCAAGTGGTCTCTATGCTTCCCATGGATTACCGTAAATGGCACGCTAAGTTCTTAGTTCAACAATCGATGGGCAATAATGCCGAACTCTTAGATAACTTGCAATTTGCGAATAAAATTAAACTTTCTGAAAAGGCACAACGTCTCCAAGATATTCGAGCCATGGGTGAAGCGGAAATCAATGATGTTTCAGACCCGTTAGTCAAGTTTGTAAATTCGCTTTTGGTGCAAGGCATTGTACAAGGGGCGTCTGATATTCATATCGAACCAAGAGATGGTGCTTATGTGGTTCGATTTCGTAAAGACGGGGTCTTACAGATTGTCGTAGAAATTCCAGCCAGTATGGAAAGTGCGGTGATTACTCGGCTTAAAGTCATGTCTAAAATGGATATTTCAGATCATCGTCGTCCGCAAGACGGTCGAATGTCCATTACATACAAAAAAACGGTTTATAACTTTCGTGTCAACACGCTCCCTCTTACAGAAGGGCGTGAAAAAGTCGTTATGCGTATTTTACGACCGTCTAATCAAATTTCAGACTTTTTAAAACTCGGGTTTAGTCAAGCAGACTCCGATACCATTGAATTGATGTATAAAGCCCCTTATGGCATTGTCTTGGTGTGTGGTCCGACAGGGTCAGGAAAATCCACCACACTTTATACGATTTTGCATAACATCAACAGTGAATTGATTAACATTTCAACCGTTGAAGATCCTGTCGAATTGAAAATTGAAGGTCTAAACCAGTCTCAAGTCAATCCTAAAGCGGATTTCACCTTTGCTAGTTCTATGCGTGCCTTATTGCGTCAAGATCCTGATGTCATTATGGTGGGTGAAATCCGAGACTATGAAACGCTTGAAGCCGGTATTCACGCTGCTTTAACGGGACACTTGGTTTTTTCTACCATTCACGCCAACTCCACCGCAACGACGATTACGCGTATGCTGGAAATGGGAGCGTCTTCTAGTTTGATTTCAGCCGCTTTAAACGGTGTTATTGCTCAGCGTTTGGCTCGTGCTTTGTGTCCGCATTGTAAGGAGGCTCGTGAAGCAACAGAAGACGAAAAAGAAATTTTATTTGAGTTTACACCCAACCCTACGCCTAATGAACCCGTGATTGTCTATGATGCCAAAGGGTGTGAAATGTGTAAAAATTCAGGATACATGGGGCGTACAGGTTTGTATGAAATTATGACGATTGGTCGTGAATTACGACTGCTTATTGCGTCTCAAGTCAACGAACTCGAAATTGAAGATACGGCAATGCGACTAGGGATGAAAACCTTAGGCATGTCTGCACGAACCAAAATTTTAGAGGGTGTCGTTAATTTTGCAGAAATCGAGCGAGTACTTGGGCCATTCCGTGGTGGTGCGAGATAATGCTTTTATCCAAATGTAAACGCTAAAACAGAAGGAAATCCATTGTGGCAAATTACGCATACAAAGCGATGAATGTTAAAACTCGTAAAAAGCAGGAAGGGATTATTCCTGCCTTAAACGAAATGGAAGCCCGTACCAAATTACGAGAGATGCAGCTCACCACCCTTTCCTTAGAAGAAGTTTCGAGCTACCAAGATGGTTCAGGGGCGATTGTCAAAAAAAAGTTTTTGATGGGCTTCCCTCAAAAAATTAGTAGTAAAGAGATTCAAACGTTTGCTCGTAATTTAGCCATTATGATTCGAGGAGGGATTCCCATTACAGAATCTTTGCTCTATTTTGAAAACTTTTCTCAAAAAGTAACTTATAAGCAAATGGTACAATCTGTTCGACGAGATATTTTAGGGGGGCTTTCCTTTTCCGAAGCCCTCGGAAAATTTCCCCATGTGTTCAGTGAAATTTTTATTAACATCACCAAAGCAGGAGAAAGTTCAGGTGAGTTAGACGTTACCATGGAACGTATGGCGGATTTAATGGAGCGTACAGAAAAAATTAAAGCCAAAATTATCTCCACGGCGATTTATCCTGCCATTGTGTTAGGCTTGGTCGGGATGGTTCTACTCGTTATTTTCTACTTCGTTTTGCCGTCATTTGAAGACATTTATAAAAAAATGGGGGTTGATTTACCGCTCATTACCAAGTTTATGATTTTTGTTTCCAATGCTTTACGTTCGGGTTGGTTTATCACCTTTCCTTTAATCGGTGGAACGGTGTGGGGCTTTCTCAAATTCCTAAACACGAATTTAGGGAAAGGTATTATTCACAAGTACAACATTCGTATTCCTGTGTTGAAAGAGGTTATTATCTTTTCCAATATCTCTAGCTTTATTTCAACCATGGCGGTATGTTTCGGGGCAGGGATTCCCATTACGGAAGGCTTAAACTATGCCGTTTCTACCGTGAATAACACCTATATTCAAACCGCTTTGATGGCAGTCAATAAGCAAGTCCAGACAGGTCGGCGTTTAGGGGTTGCCTTAGCCGAAACAGGGATTATCCCTGAACTGGTACTGCTCGTTTTAGCCACGGGGGAAGAATCAGGAA
Source organism: uncultured Vampirovibrionales bacterium (assembly GCA_964506805.1). Lineage (GTDB taxonomy): Bacteria > Cyanobacteriota > Vampirovibrionia > Vampirovibrionales > JAJTHC01 > JAJTHC01. The sequence goes on from CAZDMD010000050.1 coordinate 4,354, forward strand.
ACTTAGATCAATCCTTACAAACGGCTCAAGAGTATTTAGAAAAAGAAATTGACCAGCGTATCGGGATTTTGATGTCCTTCATGGAGCCTTTGCTTCTCATGTTCTTAGGGGTGATTGTTGGATTCGTGGCACTCTCCATCTACATGCCACTATTTAGTATGTACGAAAATATGGGTTAAGGCTGATACTGATAGCTTTCTACATTAAACAGTGAGTCTTGAGCCACGACCACCTTTTGAGCCTTGAGTTTAGTGAGCAAAAGTTCGTCCTGATTCAGTTTGGGATGTGGTACAACAGAGGCATCCACCAATGTTATGGCAACTAATATCAGGGCAGAAATAAGGAATACACGCTCAACAAAAGAAAACTTAGATACGCCGTAAGGTTGGAAGTTTTTTAATTGTGGGGAGAACATGAACGTTATTCCTGAACACTTTTGAGTCAAGATGATACGATAAAGATACATCATTCAATGTATTGGGATGATTCTATTATGAATCGAACATTATATGAGACAAGTGTTTTAAATCACTCGTCCTTATTTTGTAACGTTAGCGTAACAATCACACTTTCTTGATGGGTGTCGTCGCCTATGCGTTTAGCTCATGGGTACAGTAGGCTGCAAGTCATAGGATTTGGCATCGGTAGTATCAGGCACTAAAATACCTTGCACGGCATCCATTTCCGCTTGAATCGGCTGGCTTAGCTTTTGAGGCAAGCTCACATGCCCGACTTTAGGAATGAAATCCCGCGCCTTGACTTGCTCTAAGCCTTTGGCGTAATCGTCCGTATTCACCAAGTAAAAACGACGTTCCCCTGTTTTAGGATCCACATCCGTCGCTTCGAGCTTCACTTCATGCCCTGCCACCGTTAGACCACCGTCCATCGCAATAGACTCATTCAAAATCGGTTCTTCGCCTTGTGCCAAGGCATTCACCAAATCAGCTTCAATTTGCTTAAAGTCTCGACGATAGCCATACAAATATAAATCCCCATAATTAGACGCATTGGCGTTCATCGGGGCATCTAACACTTGATACTGCACCAACTGAAACGCCTTGCCGTCATTGACGAGCCGTTCATTAAAGAGCTTTTCATCTCCTGTGAGTCCGCTATTTTCGCCCCAAACGGACTCTAAAATCCCTTGTACCTCTTGGGCGGACAATTTAGACTGATACGGCGTAAAGGCGTTCAGAAATTGCTGGCGTGCTTCATCCGCTTGTGGGATCTGTAAATAGGAGCAAAGCTGTTGTTTTTCCGAATCACTGAGTTGACTTAACGCCCAAATACCTGTTTGAGCAATATCGAGCATGTCCCGCTTGTCTGCTGCCACATCATAGGCTTTTCGTCCCCCATTATAAAGCAGTGTTTCTTGATACAATACCTGTAAAGGAGAGGCTTCTTTCGCCCCTAAGGCTTGCCCCTGTAACAACTTGGCTTGCGTATTTTGAGCCCGAATCACCGCTGCACGAGAAGCAGGCACTTCCACTAAGAATCCGCCTTCAGGCGTGCGTTGAAATGCCATGTTACGTTTAATAAGTTCGTTCATCGCTTCTTGAGGGTTTTCAGGCGAAAGTTCTTCAGGCGTTGCTTTTTCATAAAAACTTTCAACAGGACTGGTGAGTTCAACCAAATGACGCATCAACTCTTTGGGGTTTTGGCTCGCCATACGAGACATCTCCGCCGCTTCGCTACAATTAAACGTGCGAATGACCTTGACATCTTGAGCGGAACGTTTGGTGGGTAGCACTTGGGCGTTGTGCTTGTCGCCCGTCGGCTGATTGAGGGCATCTAGCAAAGCGGTTTGAAAATTAGGACTTAAGGGCGTGTTTTCTTGTTCAACATCTTGCGGATGAGCCAATAGGTTTAAGGCATCTTTCAGCAAGGTTTGGGAATCCCAACCAGGGGCTTTATTGCCAAATGTCATGGCATACAGATAATAAAGCGTACTATGAGGGGTGTCTCCTTGTGTTTGTAACAAGGTGTTTTTACGAGAGTACAACAGGCTATTGAGCGTTTCTTGCTCCTTTGGGGTGAGCTGTTGACTGATGCGGTGATACATTGCTAATCGGCTCGCAGGCGTTTCAATGCGTTGCCCTTTTTCATTCACCGAAGGAGACGCTTCAAAGGCTTTGAGCAGTTGGGCTTGTCTTAAGGGATTTTTCGCTACTTGCATCAGTTCTGACGCACTTAAGGGCAACACCAGCAGGGGATATTTCACTTTAGGAGCATCGAAGGTATCTTGAATATGGCGGTTTTGTCGGATTTGTTGAGCGGTGCCTGTTTGACGTTGACTGATGGGACGACTACCTGTTGTCGGGTTTCCTAAAAATGAAAAAGGTTGAAACATTGTCGCCATATTGTCAGATGAATCCTTATGATGTTACGAATTACTATATGTGTATGAACACGTCTCACAAAACATTTGTGTTAATTCTTTTGAATTTAAACGTTTTGGTAACAAAAAGTAACAAAAACTAAAGTTTAACCCCCTATTGCCGAAACCTGTAGTACGGGACAATTTAAACAAACGCAATGTAAAAACTACATTCGGGACGAGGATAAGAAAATAAATGATGCTTACAGGACGATCACCACAAACAGACTTAGTCAGTCGTACTCTTGCTAAAGCTGCGAGTGTAGACAAACTCTTAAACGAAGTTCCTCTTGACATTAGTGCCTTCAAAAAAGGTGAGGTTGATATTGAAGAGTTAACGAGTCTGGGTTTTAACATTACGAATGGTAGCCAACTTATTGCTTCAGCTAAGTGGGTAAATCCAGGACCTGCTGGTTCAAATAATTTTGGTGGCATGACGAACTTTAATACGCCTCCCATGCAATTATGGGGTGGTGCAGGTGGTGTGCCACAGTGGACGTACGATGAAACAGGACAAATGAGACCTGTTGTGAACTTTTTAGATCAAACCTCTGGGCAGGGCATGTATTTTGGTACGGGTGCTAGCATTGGTGGCGGATATCCTCAACCTGCGATGGGTGGACAGCAACCGACTACAATTGCTGATTTAAAAAAGATATACAATCCTCCTAGGTTTGTTCCAACAGGTACTGGTGGTGGAATGACTTACCAAATGAATCCAGACGGTTCTTACAATATGGTTCAAATGCCTAAAAGAGATGGAAACTCCTCCTCTGCATCTACTTCAACAGGTGGTGCTACTCCAGCATCTGGTGTGAGTCCAGAGTTAATGAAAATAGTTCAACTGGTGGCAGAAGGTAAAATAGATCCTAAAGTACTAGGTCCTCTTTTAGGGGTGTCCTTACCTTCTTCTTTATCTTCTTTCAATACAGGTAGTTCTAGTGGGCTAGACTCTCTTTTCATCAACAGCGATGAAGATCTTGAAGCAGCACTAGAAGATGATTCTTCAGAGGATAGCTTGTTTGGCTAAGCTCGTTTAATTGGATTGGGACTTGAGACGTTGCCACAAGCGTTCTATGTACGCTTGCACCGCTTGCTTCTGTCCAAGCAAGTAAGATTGTGCAACGGCATTCGCTAAATCGTTTAGCGTGGCTTGTTCGGCTTGAGGGGGAATCCCGTCTTGAGCGTGGCTTATTCTAAGTGCCGAAATTTGAATGGCTCGTTGAGACAAGGTTTTAGAAGACTTTGATGCGATTTGTTTTAAGCCTTCTTGTGTCGACGGCAAAACAGGGGCTTGGGCGGATAAGTCTAACTGATGCGATGTTGCCGTGATGAATCGGGCAAAATCCACCGCTTCTTTGGGGTGAAGACTGCGTTTGGGGATCACCAAGACCATCGGAGACGCATCCACGATTGGAGAGGAAGACGGCTTAATGTCATCTACAATACGGGTATGGGCATACACCGTCGGGGCATTTTTTTGAATGACATTTAAGGCACTGCTTCCAGCTTCTAAAAACCTCAATTGGTTCGCCATGTAGAGTTCTAAGGCACTGGCATACGAGCCTGTTACCGCATCCGAAGGAATCTCGCCTTTCTGAATCCCCAAACGAATCGGCTCTAAAATCGAAACGATGCGAGCTTGAAACGCCTCAAACGACCGAGGTATCTCCCCCTGCAAGGCAAGGGCTTTGAGCAAGTTCCCTCCACTGGTCATCAGGGGGTATCGTTGATAAAAGTTTTTATTTTGAGCTTTATGGTGAGAGGATTCACTGGCTAAGGCGGTATTTTCAAAGCGTAAAGGCGTAGTGCTATACCAAGGCAAGGCGACGGTTTTTCCCTGAAATCGGCAATAGCTCATCAAAGCAGGGGCATAGGGTGAAGGTGCATCTAAAAACGGCGTTAAATCTAAAAGGGCATTTCGCTCCGCTAAGGTGCTGGCAAAGGCAGGGTTCAGATTCAGCACATCAGGCACTTGAGGGCTTAACATGGCAGTCAAAGCTCGTTTTTCGCCTTCTGAAAAAGGGACATCCACCCAGTGGATGCGAACCCTTGGATGCGTGGCTTCATAGTCTTGAATCCAGCCTTGAATCAGGGGGCTAAAGTCTCGTAATTGAAGCGTCCAAAACTCAAGCGTAATGGGAGCATTATTCGTTTGGCTGTGAGGCGGCATCCCACAGCCTGAAAGCCCTAACAGGGATACGTATAAAAAAAGACTCAATACCCAAACGACTTGTTTCATGGCGTTAGATACTCCCTTGATATATGGCAGGCGTCAAACGAAATAAGTCAAAGGCGTTCTGCGTCGTGGCTTCAATGACCGCTTCCACGGCAATCCCCCGTTGGCTGGCGATAAACTCTGCCACAAATCGGGTACGATACGGCTCATTCGGCTTGCCTCGTTCAGGCACAGGCGACAAAAACGGCGAATCCGTCTCAATTAAAATATGTTCTAAGGGCAAATGTTTCGCCACCTCATGGAGTTCAAACGCTTTTTTAAAAGTTACATTGCCTGCTAAACTAATGAAATAGCCACGTTCCGCCATGGCTTGAGCAAACGCTAAATCCCCCCCAAAGCAGTGCATCACGCCTCGACTGCCTGGCACGGCATCAATCAGACGCTTCACATCGTCGTGTGCCTCTCGATCGTGGACAATCACAGGTAAATCAAACGCCACCGCCAGCTTCAGATGCTCCGTAAAACAATGGCGTTGCAGTTCAGCGATTTCCGAATCCCCTGCTTGGTGATAATAGTCTAAACCTGTTTCACCGACCGCTTTTACCTTAGGATGCGACAAGCGACGCTCGACTTCACTTTTCCAATCCGCCACTTGCCGAGTCTCTTCCACCTCGCACGGATGCACCCCAATCCCTGCAAACACCTGCTCAAAGCGTTCCGCCACCCCTAACACCCGATCAAAATCAGCGATGTTGACAGCGGGATTTAAAACCCACGCCACGCCGTACTCTTTGGCACGCTCCAGCACTTGTGATAAATCCGTGTCAGGGGCGTGTCCCATAATGCCTGCTTCAATGTAATCGAGGTGGCAGTGGGTGTCAAAAATCAGCGACGACATCACAACGAAGCCTCCTGTGGGGTTAAGCATCTTTTGAGGTCATGATAACATTGCTTTAAAACATTCATGTTCTCATTCTCTAATGAAAGCTCAAAACATTTTGGCATTTCGGTATCATGATTAGCACTTAAGCCTTTCATATCTTTGTGAAGTGCTAAATAAATCCAAAATAGAGACTTATTTAAATGACCTGGTATAGAAGGGATTTCTTCATCATTTAAAGTCTTCTTAATCTCTTTTTCAAAATCCATAACCAACTTATGATGTTTAGGGAATTTAGATTCAGAATTTTTTAAGATGAGAGACTCTAAATCTTGATAGTGATTTTGTCCCGAATGTACGTCCTGTAGAACAAAAATACCGAGTTCAATTTGGTGCTTGTATTTTTTGAGATCAATGGTTTGAAATGTATTGATGGGGATGTCTTCTTGAGGTTGAAATTCCACATCATTGTATAACTGTTCATTATTTTTAAAGGCACTGATAATGTCTTGTTTTCGAGTTTCTACGTCCTTATTATCACCGTCGACGATAATCGCAATGGCTTTTAATGTTTTTCGAGTGATACCTATTGAAATATCTTGAGCGAACCTTTCATTTAAAGACTTCTGAAAGTGTTCAAATCCACCCATTTGATCAATTTCTAAAACATCTGTAACCGCATTGGCTTTGATGTCAGTGGTTAAATCTTGAAACAAAAATGGAATCAATTTAGCATCTGTTTTGCCTTCTACAATAACCATAATCGGTTTTTGAACGTCTTTATTTTTAGTCATCTTTACGCCCTCTAATCTCGACACCATTGATAATAGCTCCTTCTAAAGAAAGTCCATGATATTTGGTATAAGAAACCACATCATCACTGCTTTTCTCAAGTTCAAAAACGCAGGCTAAATCAAGAGGGTCGGTGGGGGTGCCTGAGTCTTTGGGTATCACTTTAAGAGACTCGCCTTTTTCTTTCATCTCTTTTAGTACGTCATTCAGAGATTCCAAGACTTCGTAGGAGTGCGTCGTGAAAAAGAATTGCGTGCCGTCGTCTTTGGCGGCTTGTAGAATCATCCGCCACATGTCTTTTTGGACGCTGTAATGAAACCCATTCTCAATCTCGTCGATGAAAATATAAGGAGTTTTAACAGAAAGTAATAAGGCCTTAATTAAGGCTAATTTAAGAAAGCCTTCCCCCATCTCTTTGATGTTCAGTAACTTATTAGCACCACTAAGCTGGCATCCAATAGACTTATCTAACAAGTCTATTGTAATAAGATTTGTTTGTAACGGCTTGAGAGCTTCTACTAATTGCGGTTTTTTTAGATGCTCAATAGCATAATTCATTATTTGATATAAAAAAGAAATATCTTTTTTTATTTCTGGAAAAATATGCGTAGGTAAAAACTGGTGTTCATAAGCCTTCATCATGAAAACCACATTTCCATGTTGATCTGTACCTACTTGTATTTTTTGCTTTTTTCTAGAGTGGTTATTAGAAAAGAAATCGTATTGACTGAATTTTGCTTGATGTCCATTAATCGTAATACTCCAAGCATTATTTAAACTACCTAAATATAATAAGTCCTCCGCATTTTTTTGTTCCCCCCAAAATTGAGAAGCACTTCGAATCATTTGTCTAGCCATATCATTGGGGGTTACTTTTCTTAAGTGAGGATTTGTAGCTAAATCATCTCGTAATTGTCTATCATTAAAATCAAGAAAACTCCCCAAATGAATCGCCTGCAAGACGGAGGTTTTACCGACGTTGTTGTCCCCGACAAAGACGTTCACCATGCCCAAGCCGTCCAGCTTCATCTCTCGGATGCCTTTGAAATTTTCAACGTGCAATGTGGTGTAGCTGGTCATGGTGTCAACTCCTTTTTTGTATCGTATGATGCGTTTATTTTAACATAAAACGACTATAGAAGCCTCTGCAA
>CAZDMD010000051.1:0-7330 GCA_964506805.1 uncultured Vampirovibrionales bacterium
TTCTTGTAGAGTGCCTATACGTTGTCGCTACGATATATTTTGTTCAGTCATGTAGGTCTATCTACACTCCGTTCACAAAATAATCTAAGCTCCTCGTCTAGCCATCTCTACAAAAAACTCTGAAGACGACTATACATCTTAATGAAGGCGTTTAGTAACGATCACGACCGCCACGATCACGATCTCTACCACCGCCGCCACGATAGCCACCACCACCACGACCACCACGATCGGGACGCTCTTCACGCTCAGGGCGTTCACTCAAAACCGCAGGTGCGACCAAAGGGGGCAAACCAAACGAAGCACGTTGCTCATCGCTAATGTCTTTCATGGAAAGATTGATACGTCCACGTTCATCAATGGCGACAATGTTCACAACCACTTCATCGCCTACTTTAACGGCATCTTCTATAATGCCGACACGGAAGGGGAATTGTGAAATATGTACCATGCCGTCTTTACCGGGTGCCAACTGTACAAAGGCTCCAATGGGGATGATACTCTGCACGACCCCTTTTAAGATCATTCCCGCTTCAAACTTGCGGGTTAAATCTTCAATGCGTTTACGAGCCGCTGCCATGGCGACACCGTCATTTGTAGCGATATGAACCAAACCGTCATCACTAATATCAATCGTTGCCCCTGTTTCTTCAATAATGGAGCGAATCATCTTACCACCCGGCCCAATGATTGTCCCGATTTGATCCTGATCCACTTTAATGGTTTCAATGCGAGGGGCATAGGTAGACAGTTCAGGACGAGGCTTGGGCAAGGCTTCCGCCATTTTTTCCAAAATGTGTAAGCGTCCACGACGAGCCTGCTCTAAGGCTTGACGCATCAAGTCAATGGAAATACCTTGAATTTTAATGTCCATTTGTAAGGCGGTAACACCGTCGGTATTGCCTGTTACTTTAAAGTCCATATCACCCAAGAAGTCTTCTAAGCCTTGAATGTCAGACAAAATAACGGAGTTATCACCTTCTTTAATCAAGCCCATGGCGATACCGCCTACGACTTTTTCAATCGGCACACCTGCATCCATGAGGGCTAATGTTGCTCCACAAGTTGACCCCATCGAAGTTGAACCATTTGATGCCACCACTTCACTCACCACACGCAAAGTATAAGGGAATTGTTCTTGTGTCGGTAAAGACGCCGCAACCGCACGTTCTGCCAAGCAACCATGCCCAATTTCACGACGACCTGCTCCACGACTGGGACGCACTTCACCTACGCTGTAAGCAGGGAAATTGTAGTGGTGCATCCAACGTTTTTCAGTTTCAGGCTCAACGCCGTCTAAACGCTGTAAATCACCGGGCGCGCCTAAGGTGGCGATAGAAAGCACCTGCGTTCCCCCACGCGTAAACAAGGCAGAACCATGCACACGAGGCAAGACCCCGACATGACACTTAATCGGGCGAATTTCTTCAGCCATACGACCGTCAGCACGCACGCCTTCATTGACGACCATGGCACGCATGACTTTTTTCTCAAGCGATTTAAAGGCTTCACTAAAAACAGGGACATCCTGCGAGGCGATTAACACATTCAGCTCATGCGTTTCACCAAGTGCTTCAAGGGTTTTTTTCGCTTCTTCTTTAATTTCAGCGACTAAGGCTTTGCGTCCGTCTCTGTCTTCGCTGTGATAGGCGGCGTTGACCTTATCGTAAAACTGTTCTTTCAAGAAGTTTTCAACAGAGGTGTTGTCAAATTCAGGGGTGAAGGCTTTTACCACAGGCACACCACACAAGTGAGCAAAGGCTTCTTGAGCAGCTACTTGATTTTTAATTTCCGCATGGGCGAATTCAAGGGCTTGAATCAAGTCTTCTTCGCTGACAAAATCCGCTCCAGCTTCTACCATCATGATAGAATCTTTCGTCCCTGCAACGACTAAATCCAAAGGACTTTCTGCCATTTCTTTATAAGTGGGATTCGCCACCAGTTGACCGTTGACTTTACCGACACGCACCGCCCCAAGTGGTCCTAAAAAGGGGACGTTCTTGCAGAGCGTCAACGCAAAAGAGGCCGCCAAAACCGCTAAGGCATCCATGGGGTTTTCATTGTCGCTACTTAAGCCTGTTACCACGATTTGTACATCGTTGCGGTAGCCGTCAGGGAAAAGCGGACGAATCGGGCGATCGATTAAACGAGACGTTAAAATCGCATTTTCACTCGGACGAGCCTCACGCTTGTTGTAGCCCCCTGGAATGCGACCGACGGAATAGAGTTTTTCTTCGTATTCAACGAGTAAAGGGAAGAAATCAATTCCTTGACGAGGGGCATCGCTGCCTGTGGCGTTTGCCATCAGGGTGGTTTCACCGCATTGTAAAATCACGGAACCGCCTGACGCACGGGCAATGCGTCCTGTTTCGACATAAACGGTTTTACCACCAATTTCAAATTGAGCCCGTTTCATATCGGGGTAGAAGGCATCCAACACGGGGGAGCTAATTCCAAATTCACCAGATTGCTGGGGGTGAGTCAAGGTTTCTTGAGACATCATCATAAAATCACGATCTTCTTTCTTTACATCATTTGAGGTGCGTCGCACCTCGTTTTTCATTACTCGCTTTTACACGTTAAATTCATTCTATAATAAAAGTTTTTTTAGTAAAATAAAACCTTATTTAAAAGTCTTTAGCACATTTTTAGTTTTTATTGTTTTTGAGGATACAGGAAATGCCATGACTCCTAAAGAAAATAATCCCTTTCAAGATTACGATCCGCAAGCCTGCTATGAGACACTCGTCAATACCCATGAGCCTATAGAACGTCGCATGCAAGCCCTACTTCACATTTTACAAGGCCATAGTGTCGATGCTTTAATGGCGTTACTACCGTTGTTTGAAAAGTCAGGCAATATGGAACTCGAAGTGCGCCAAGCCCTTGCGATTGCCTTTGGCGAATGGGGGAGTGAATCGTCTACGGAAGCCTTGTTGAGTTGTGTCGATGATGCCAGTGAAGAGAAATCCTTGCGGTTGGTGGCGTTACAGTCCTTAGCGAAAACACAACATGCTAAAGCCCTCGATCGTTTGATGCTTGCCTTGCAAGATGAAGATAACGATTTTTTCGCCACCGCCGCCGATGCCCTTGAACATTTTGGACAATCGGCCTTGCCTGAACTCTGCTTAATGCTTCAACAAGGCAAGACCGATGTGCAATGTATCGCCGCATGGCATTTGGGGAAGTTGAAAACGAGTCAAGGGATTCCTCATTTACTAAACGCCTTAAAAACGCACGCTCATACCGATGTGTTGGCACTGTGTGCGTGGGCGTTAGGTGAAATTGGGGAAGCTCGGCAAGAGGTTTTACAAGTGCTTAAACGTCAAATCTCACATCCTGATGCCGAAGTGGCTCAACGAGCGAAGGATGCGTATAAAAAAGTGACTCGTAATTTAAATTAGGGGCTATTGCCCCAAAATCCTCTTGATATTTTGGTATTTTTAATATGATAATAGCAATTGAAACAAAAATATAGAGGATGCGTCTATGCTTGTTGGTTGTATTACGGAAACCATTAAAAATACACCCCTTGTATTACTAAAAAGTTTATCCCAAAATCTAAACGCACCAATCGCTGTCAAGCAGGAGGCTCGCTTACCAGGGGGGAGCATCAAAGATCGGGTGGGCTTACATCTGATTGAAGATGCCGAAGCGAAAGGCTTAATTTCTCCTGAACATACCTTGCTGGTTGAACCCACGAGTGGCAATAGTGGTATTGCGCTTGCCATGGTGGCAGCAGTCAAGGGGTATCGGCTTTTAATTGTGATGCCTGAAAGTTGTTCGATGGAACGACGGGTGATTTTAAAAGCCTATGGGGCGGATATTCGTTTAACGCCTGCTCATTTGGGGATGCAAGGGGCGTGTGATTACGCTCGGGATTATGTGAGTCGGCACGAAGAGGCGTTTTTATTGGATCAGTTTGGGAATCCAGCCAATGCAGACATCCACGAAAAAACAACCGCTCCTGAAATTTGGAACAGTACGCAAGGCAAGGTGGATATTTTTATTGCAGGTGTGGGGACAGGCGGAACGATTACAGGAGTAGGGCGGTATCTTAAAAATAAAAATCCCAAGATTCAGATTATTGCGGTAGAACCTAGCGAAAGTGCCGTCTTGAGCGGTCATCCAGCAGGAACACATTTAATTCAAGGCATCGGGGCAGGTTTTGTGCCTGATGTCTTAGAAACGGCTTTCATTGATGAAGTCATTGCGGTGGAGTCTCAAATAGCGGTGGAAACAGCCAAACAACTGGCGTTACAAGAAGGAATGCTCTCAGGGATTTCATCAGGGGCGAATGTATGGGCGGCGATGCAGGTGGCAAAGCGTCCTGAAAATGTGGGGAAATTGATTGTAACCATTCAATGTTCCAATGGGGAGCGATATTTGTCGTCTCCTCTCTTTAGCGACTTGTGGGCTTCCTGCGATGCCATGCAGGCGATTTAAGATTCTTTTTTGTTGATTAAAACTTGATGCAATTGCCTATGCCTTGTATGATACTAAGGTAGTTTTTATAGTATTGCTTTGGATAGGATACCCTCATGATTGTTGCCTCTGATTCTTCACTCGTCCCCCCAAAAAAAACGCTTAAAATTGGCATGATTGGCTTAGGCACAGTGGGTCAAGGGACTTTTAAACTCATTCAACGCCAAGCCTATTTAGAAGTCGTTGCCATTGCGGTTCAAAACCTCAACAAAGACAGAGGCATTGACGCTTTAGATACGTCCTTATTAACGCTTGACGCTCATGCGGTAGCGGTGCATCCTGACATTGATATTTTGATTGAAGTGGCAGGCGGTGTCGAAGGCACAAAGGAGCTGTTAGAATCTGCCATTAAAGCAGGCAAGCATGTGGTAACGGCGAATAAAGCCCTCATTGCTCAACATGGGCCTGAACTTTTTGAGTTAGCCAAAACACATGGGGTGAGTCTTTTATTTGAAGCGGCGGTGGCAGGGGGCATCCCGATTGTAACGCCGTTGAAGACTTGCCTCGCAGGCAACCATATTGAAGAAATTGCAGGCATTTTAAACGGGACGACCAATTACATTTTAACCCGTATGATGCAAGACGGCTGGACGTATGAAGAAGCCCTTGAAAAAGCCAAAGCACTCGGTTATGCAGAAGCCGATCCGACCAGTGATGTTGAAGGCTTTGATGCCGCCTATAAAATTGCGATTCTTTCAGGTATTGCCACAGGGAAGTGGGTGAATGTGTCGGAAATGACCATTGAAGGGATTACCCCTATTACGCCTAAAGAAGTGGAATATGCCAAGCAATTTGGCTATACCATTCGATTGGTGGCGTTGGCTCGATTGAATGACGAAAAAGCCGATGTGCGTGTGCATCCGATGCTCGTGCCGAATGAGCATCCGCTTTCAAGCGTGCATAATGAGTATAACGCCATTTGGGTGCGTGGCGATGCCGTCGGTGATGCCATGTTTTCAGGCAAAGGGGCAGGAGAGCTTCCCACCGCCAGTTCGGTGATGGGGGACGTCTTGGCGATTGTGGCGGATGTCCATGCAGGCAATGAAAATCCTGTGGCAGGCATGGTGTTAGATTTAACGGGAACGGCAAGCCTTTTACCCATTGGGGAAACCACGAACCGCTATTATGTACGAATGACCACCGTCGATGAAGTGGGGGTTTTAGCCTCTTTAGGCAAGGCGTTTGGTGATGCAGGCGTGAGTATTGAGTCCTTTTTACAACTTCCGAATCCGAATAAGAACAAGCATACCAGTTTAATGGTGGTAACGCATGAGGCTCAAGAATATGCGCTGCAAGCCGCCTTAGAGACCGTGCGTCGTTTAAGCGTGGATTGCTCCGTCGACTGCGTCCTTCGGGTGTTGTAGAGAGAGAAAGGAGACTTTATGTTTAAATTATTTATTTTTCTTGTGAATTGGCTGTTAAGTATGGTAGTTTTTTTTCCTGTAGATTTGTATGCAAAAGAAGTTTTCTCAACAGAACAAATTATCATGGATTCTTGGATAACTGAAACAGTTGAAGATCTTGTTTCTACTTGGGGAAGACCCGATCATGTAACCACTCTACCAAACACGACTAAAATGTGGTTGGTTTATTCTGATTCCAGTAGCGTATATGTTCCTCCTTCGATACATACAAATACAAAATCTAATGTTCATGGTTATATCTCTCCTTATGGGAATTATTCAGGGAATGTAAACACCTATTCTAATTCTTATACTACAGGAGGATACAACATCAACTTTAGTTGTACTGTTGAGTTTGAGGCAGATTCTGCAACTAACAAGATAACTTTTTGGCGGTACAATGGAAACAGGTGTAAAGAATGGTACGTTTATCCTGCCCATGTGTCTATAAAATGGTTAAATGCTATAAAAACAAACAAGGTAAAAATACAGGATTACGAAGTATTGCAAACCGAAAAAGGACTTAAAGTAACTTCTGTGAGGAAAGATTCTATTATTTATAAGAATGGCTTAAGACGTTCAATGTACATAGAAAAACAAGAACCCAATCTGTTAGTAGTAAAAAAATATCAGTTTCCTTTTTCTAAAAAATTCAGAGAGCTAAGTTTAACCTATAAGCCGACTTGGCATTCTGTTGCATACGAAGGAATGAGTAAGAAACAACGCCGTATTTTTGGTGTGGATGATTAAATGTCTAATTCAATTATGGATGAAGAAAAATATCGAGAATTTCAGTATCAATTTAATGATCTTTTAAATAATTCTCATCTGAGTAAATTGTGTTGCTTATTTTCAAACGACACCTCCCATCAAAAAGCTTTTAATCGTAGAATTCTAATTTTACTTAGATGTACAGAAAATATTTGTAATATTTATCCTCCTATTCAAGATAAGAAATTGAGTGATGATGAAAAAGATAATTTAGAAATCAATTTAACTGCCTTCGTCGTTCACTTAACAGGTGTATTAGATAATTTAGCTTGGATTGTGCTTGAGAAAAATAATATAACGGAAAAGGTTAAATCAAATAAAGATGTTGGCTTGTGGAAATCATTAGTTTACATGCGATTAAGTGAAAAATGCCAAAAATCACTTAATAAAATAAAAGAGGATGATTGGTACAAAGATTTACATTCTTCAATCAGAGACCCATTGGTTCATCGCTCCTTCTTTTATATCCCTTATGCCCTTTGGGTGAAGCAGTCAATGGCTGTTTGTAATGAAACAGGTGAGGATAAATCCAAAGAATTAGAAACCTTCATAAATACACCTCCTGTGATAGTTAGGGGCTATAACGAACAGAAAGAGCAGTGGGAGTTTATTTCCATTCACAATTTTTTAATTGTAAGTATCCAAAATATTATAACAATTACCAATTTAAT
>CAZDMD010000051.1:7340-11717 GCA_964506805.1 uncultured Vampirovibrionales bacterium
AGGACACAGACCCATGTACACAGGCATTTTAAATCAATATCAAGACCTCTACGGTTTTGGAGACGATTACCCCGTTGTGAGCCTCCACGAAGGCAATACGCCACTCATTCCAGCCCTACGGCTCGCCAACTGCTTGGGCGTAGAAGGCTTGAAAGTCTACCTCAAATACGAAGGACTCAACCCCACAGGGAGCTTTAAAGACAGAGGCATGACCTATGCCGTGTCCCAAGCCAAGCACGACGGAGCGGAAACCGTCGTTTGTGCGTCGACAGGCAACACCTCCGCGGCGTGTGCCGCCTATGCCACACGAGCGAGGCTTAAATCACTGGTGATTATTCCTGAAGGCAAAATCGCCTTAGGCAAATTGAGCCAAGCCCTGATGTACGGAGCCAGCATCATTGAAATTGCGGGTAATTTCGATCAAGCCCTCAACATCGTTCGGATGCTCGGTGAACGAGACAAACGTCTAGCCGTCGTCAATTCGATTAACCCGTACCGCATTTTAGGACAACAATCAGGAGCATGGGAAATCTGCGATGCCCTCGGACAAGCCCCCGATCAATTCTTCATTCCTGTGGGCAATGCAGGCAACATTACCGCCTATTGGGCAGGGTTTAAAAAATATCACGACTTGGGTAAAATCGACAAGTTACCTGTGATGATGGGCTATCAAGCCGAAGGGGCAGCTCCGATTGTGCGTGGGCATGTGGTGGAGTCTCCTGAAACGGTCGCCACCGCCATTCGGATTGGAAATCCTGCCAGTTGGCAAGGGGCAAGTGATGCTCGAGACCAAAGCGGTGGACACATTGACTTAGTAACGGATGCCGATATCTTAGGAGCGTATTCCTGTTTGGCTCGGCATGAAGGCGTGTTTTGCGAGCCAGCATCGGCGGCGAGTGTGGCAGGCTTGATGAAAGCCTGTGCCGAAGGGCGAGTCAAGCCTCATTCAACAGTGGTGTGTATTTTAACAGGTAACGGCTTGAAAGATCCAGATAATGCGGTGTTGGTGGGGACGAAAGACGTGGCTCGGGTGAGCTTGCCTGCAGACGAATCCGCCATTTGCGAGTATCTGGGGGTGTAGTAGCTACCACCACCGCCACCACTCATGGGGGTGATGCGTAACACGATGCCAGTTCAGGCTATGTGCCACCGCTTGCCACGCCAAAGACCCTTTCGTGCTTTCATAGCATACGTCATACTGAATCGCTTTGCCTTGCTTGGTGCTAACAGGAAGCCGAAGCGTGTTTAATATCGTGGTATCGCACAAAAGATAAGTCAGTCGTTCTTGGCGGATTTCGTCTTCCACCTTAAAAAGACTCTCAAGCGTCGCATTTTCTTGAAATAAAACCGCTTGACGATCCCTTGCTGTCCATTGCGGACGCTGATACGGTGGGATATTGCCTAAAACATAGACCAGCACCTGCCAGACGGTGGATTGCCCTTCTACTTGAGGAGCTAAACAAAGGGGATGCTTCCACTGAAAGGGCAAGGGACGTATGCGAATCTGTTGAGCTATTTCTTTGTCTAGCGTTGTACAAGGGGTGGCTTGCCCGATCGATTGAAGTAAATCAGGGTGGGTTTGACGCATCCATGCCAAATCGGCCTGTCGAATCAAGCCCTTATGATGTGGATTCTCTTGCCATGCGTGTAATTGACGCTTACGACCCGCAGGGGGTTCATTACCTGTTAAGCCGACTAAAAAAGGGGATTCATACAAAAGTCGTTGTACCATTAAGCTATCAGACAAAACCATCAAGCGAAACGGCGACGCTTTTTCCTCCCACCACTGATGCACCAGATCGGACAAGGCAACAAAACCGCCTTTAAAAGGCACGCTCTTGATGGGAGCGTCTTGATGAAAGAATGACATCGATATTTCCTTATGAAATGAAAAAATTTTTATCATACAATACAATAAATCAACTCAACCTAAAAGGATTTTCGTCCCATGACACTTCAAGAAACATTCAATTCACCTCCTTTAACTCCTACGTCGTCGCCTCGTGGTTTACACGGACGCATCCAAGTACCTGGTGATAAATCAATTAGCCATCGCAGTTTGATGCTCGCAGGCTTGGTCGAAGGCATCAGCCAAGTGCGGGGTTTGCTCCCGAGTGCCGATGTCTTTTCAACCCGTGATGTCTTGCGTCAGCTGGGTGTGCAAATCCGCTTGGTGGATGAAGCCACAGGGCATTGGGAAGTAAAAGGCTTGCGACAATGGCAAGAGCCTGAACATGTGTTGGATTGTGGCAATTCAGGCACGACGATTCGCTTGATGAGTGGCTTAATTTCAGGACAAAATCGCTATGCCGTAATGACAGGAGACAAAAGTTTAGTCAAGCGTCCCATGGGGCGTGTGATTCAGCCTTTATCTCAAATGAGAGCCACGTGGTTTGCCAAGCGTCAAAACACGCTTGCTCCGATGACTTTCATCCCCAACGAAAAGGGCTTACAGGGTATTGACTACACCATGCCGATTGCTTCTGCACAAGTGAAATCCGCCATTTTGCTGGCAGGCTTATTTGCTCAGGGGGAAACCATTGTGCGTGAACCGCTCCCCAGTCGAGATCATACGGAACGCATGTTGACGGCGATGGGAGCGGATTTACGTGTTGAGGACGCTCATACGATTTACCTTGCCCCTCTACAAATTGAGGCGTTAAATCCTGTGGACTGGCTGGTGCCTGCGGATGCCTCTTCAGCCGCCTTTCCTCTGATTGGGGCGTTATTGTCTCCAAAGTCTCATCTGGTGATTGAGAATGTGGGCTTAAATCCACAACGCACAGGTTTATTGACCGCATTGCAACGTATCGGAGCTAACATTACCATTGAAAATGAACGTCTCATCGGGGGAGAACCGATTGGGGATGTCGTGGTGGAAGCAACAGAACTCAAAGGCGATTTAACCCTCAATGCCGAAGATATTCCTGCTATGGTGGATGAAATCCCGATTTTGGCAATGGCGTGCGTGTTTTTAGACGGCACTTTAACCGTCAAAGGAGCGGAAGAACTGCGTGCCAAAGAAAGCGATCGTTTATTTGCCGTTGCCACGGAACTAGGGAAACTGGGCATTCAGGTGGATTTATTTGAAGACGGTTTACGGCTGGTGGGCAATCCTGAGAGAATCTTACCACAAACGCCTCAAAGTCCCTTGAGTGCATGGCATGATCATCGTATTGCGATGGCGTTGACGATTTTAAATCTGATTCACAATCAACGACACCCCCAACACGCCTGCGTTTGGGAGATAGATGACCCCACTATTGTCAATGTGTCCTTCCCGAATTTTTATTCGTTGTTAAACGACCTGCAAAAAGGATAATTCGGTATGATGTGGTTTTACAATCCGTTTAATCCGAATCCGCCGAATTTAGTAACCCCTGAACAGATGGCGAGTCCGTACACGATTTTTTGGAATCGTGTTTCGGTGTTGATTAACAAAGTGCGCGTGTTTTGGCTACATCGAACGGAGGTTCATTTTAGAATCCCTTTGCAGAATTTTAAATTTTCGCCTCGAACGTTGGTGGTCTCGAATCACTCGAATACCTTTGATATTCCCATTGTGGTGGCGATTTTTCCTTACGGGGCTTTTTTTAGCTTTTTAGCCAAAATAGAGCTGTTTCAAAATCCCTTAGGACGCTTTTATTTTAGCTCAACAGGCGTGGTGGCAGTGGATCGTCAAAAGGGTTTGGAAAAAAACACGCTCAAGTCCATTAAGCATATTATAAACGATCCTCAATGGGTTTTTTGTATGTTTCCTGAAGGCACTCGGGGGCATGGGGAAGACTTGCTCCCGATGAAAGAAGGTGCGGCACAGTTGGGACTTAAAAACAAGGCGGATATTCTGCCTATGGGGATTTACATTAAAAACAAACGAGCCTCTGTCGTAGTGGGGGACTTTATTCCTTTTGATGAAAATCGGACGCTGGAAGAGACGCATCAATTGCTTAAATCAGGCATTGCCTCGTGCTTTGAAGAGGCAAAGGATCGTTATAGTCTTCTAAAAGACTAACGACAAGGAGCATGATTTGTCGTGAAGAGTCATTCGTATAGTTGATTTGTAACACTTTATTTACAAATGACACCAATTAGAGCCTATCCGAGAAATAAATCAAATTAGTCTTTCAAGGATGAGGCAACAAAACGCCAAGTGAATAAAGCCGACATACAGAGCATCCTGCTTTTCCCAGCGAATCAAAAGTCTTCGGTAGCGATTCATCCAGCTATGTGTTCGCTCTACAACCCAGCGTTTCGGGGCTTTCCCTGCCACTTTTTCTTTTTTCTCTTCGCCACGTGGACGAATATGAGCAATCCAACCCTTTTCTGCCACAAGCATGGCGGTATCGGGAGAAATATAGCCTGCATCTAAGCACAAAT
>CAZDMD010000052.1:0-11704 GCA_964506805.1 uncultured Vampirovibrionales bacterium
CTTGTTGTGGCATGGCGTACTGTTGTTGTGGCATCATGCCGTAGCCTTGTTGTGGCATGGCGTACTGTTGTTGTGGCATCATGCCGTAGCCTTGTTGTGGCATGGCGTACTGTTGTTGTGGCATCATGCCGTAGCCTTGTTGTGGCATGGCGTACTGTTGTTGTGGCATCATGCCGTAGCCTTGTTGTGGCATGGCGTACTGTTGTTGTGGCATCATGCCGTAGCCTTGTTGTGGTGTTGCAGGTGGCGAATTGACATAAGCCGCTTGGTACTGTTGACCTGTGGCAATCACGGTGCCGAGCTGTACATTGTTAAGTGAACTTCCAAATAAACCTTGCAGATTCATTTGACTCGCTCCTGGATTGGAGGCTTCGTAAAGTCCACCCATACCTTGTAATAAAGGTGAAGAGAAACTGCGGTTTTGTGCTTCACCCGCTTGGAAGGTTCTTAAGCCACCATCGGCGTTTTTAACGATAATGGTGTCGAACGTATCCATTTGAGTGTAATCGAGTTGTGTACCTTCATCAATGTAAATGGTGTCTTTTTGCATGTTGCGTGAGGCAATCGTTGCTTTACGACCTGAACCATTCAAGAAAATTTCGCTTGAATTGAACGTGTAACTTAAATCCACGGTGGATTGATCGAAACCGTCCATGTTTAAGATAATGGAGTTTTTCTTTTGACCGTACGTATTGGAAACACGAATGAAGTAGTTGGAGGCTTCACCGTCGTCTCCACTGACTAGCACACTGGCTTGTGGCGTGTGGTTAATATCTAGGTTGGTGTTACCAGATGTGAGGTAACGAACGCCGTTGTCAATGTTATTTAAAGTTACTTTGTTGTAGCTAGGCCCTGTGGCAAAGGTTTTAATGGTGTTTTGACCATAAATGTTGTTATAGTTAATTTGGTTTCCACCAGAATTATTAAAACCAAAATGATTAAAGTTACCATTAAAGTTTCCGATTTGCGAGATGTTATCGCCAGAGGCCCCACCTAATTGCTGTAAGTAGAGGTTACCCTGACCTTGATTCATCGCAAAAGATTGTTGATACGCATTATCGCCAAACTGACTGACAAAGGCATTGCCGTTGAATTGTCCTGTTGCCACTTGGTTTGTACCGTTGGCATTAGCGAACTGCTGTACATTGGCGTTACGTTGCCCTTGCTGTGGCATTTGATAACCTTGTTGAGGCATTTGGTAACCTTGCTGAGGCATCTGTGGCATACCTTGTTGAGGCATCGTGTAGCCTTGCTGAGGCATCTGTGGCATACCTTGTTGTTGAACAGGCTGTGTCAACTGACCATACGCTAACTGCTGAATGAAAGGAGAACCATTGCCTTGTTGCGGATACTGAACGCCTGCCCCTTGAGGCATGATAGAAGCACCCGCCATATTGGAAAGTCCGTAAGCAGGTTGGCTTTGCGCCGCCCCTTGAAATGCACCGTTCATGTAAAGTGGTTGTCCTGCTGGCATACCGATATAACCGCTCGGCATCAATCCACCAACACCTTGCTGTGGCATCGCCCCACCCATCTGTGATGGGTTGTAGGTTGACATATTTGGTTGTAGAAAATTATTCATAATTGTCATTGCCAAATGTCCCTATGCTAAGCCTTAGCATGTTGTGTGTTTATTCGTGAACTAATAAAGGAAAACTAAAGATTCAAATTGCCAAAATGTAACGAGATGTAAACGACCCTCTCAATAAAAATGAAAAAAGCCCTGCCAACGACTCTTCTTCCCTACTCTCGGCGTAAGAAAATTTTGCAGAGGCTTCTAAAGATGATTAGACAATACGACCTGTTAAATAAATTTCGGGCGGATGATGCTCCACCGCCGTCCACTCGATACATCGCCACGCATGGGGAGCAAAGCCCTTTCCCCCTACGAGACTTGGGGCATTGCCTCCGATGAGTTGGGGGGTTAGCGTTAGGTACAAGGTCTCTACGGCATCGGCACGCAAGAAAAAGTCAAAGAGTTGCCCGCCTCCTTCTAGCATCCACTGCGGGGTGGAGACCTCTTTTAAATGCACTTCCACCACCTGTTTGACACACGCCAGTTGCACTCGGTCAGAATCGTTTGGATTGAGCCGAATAACGTGAATAAAGGAGCGATACGCCTCAGGAATACAGGCGTCTTTCGCTTCAGGAGAGGCAATGAAAATCGGTTTCCATTCGTGTTGATGTTGTTCCCATTCTTGAAAGAAAGGAGATGCCCAATCCCATTGCCAAGAAACGGTAAACAACACATGGATAGGCGGCACAAGACTTAAATCGGCTTGATGTCGCAAGCCTCGACGTATGCTAGGCCACGCACGAAAGGTAGACGCTCCAAAGCATAAGACATCCGCTTCATCTCGCAGGCGAAACAGACGCTCTAAATCTTTCGGCGTACCGAGCTTCACCCACGCATTTTCATCGACTAAGTGCGGTGGAGCTGAAAGTTTACCGTCCACTGAAGAAGCAAAACAGGCTCTACAATGCTTGAGAGGGACAAGCTCTGTCATCGCTTGGACTTCCACATCAGCATGATAGCGGTGGCGAGGGTAGCCAAAACAGAAATGCCTAAAATTAAGGGGTATATTTTATGCAAGCCGAAGGTTTCTAGCGTGTGAAGATGAAGTATTGCCTTGCCAAGTGCTTTGTTGCCCCCGATCTCTTTGACTAATGTAAAGGCAACGCCTGAAATCGTCGTCCACAATAAGGGCAACATCAAAAGGCTACCTAAAACTTTATGTGCTTTTAATGCTTTGGCTTTGAATTTCATTTTAAAAGCCCTCCACGACATCTGACTTTCAAAGTGTATCATAAAGAAGCATGAGAGTGCTATTGTTTCCGAAACTTAAAAGTCTATTTATGAAATAGACTTTTAAATAAGGCTCCCACAATAAAACCTACTGCAAAAACTGCCCCGACTAAACCCGCCATTGTCCCTGCTTTAAGCGTGGTTTTGGTTTTTTCTTCATGAGGGGTATTGGAAACGTATTCTTCAGGTTTTTCAAATTGATTCCCGATAAGCGACGGTGGATTGAGTTCACTGGATTCTTTCTTAGTTGTGGGGGTGGTGGGCGTTGAGGTTTCAGTATTTTTGGTGTCTGTTTTTGGGGATTCATCACCC
Organism: uncultured Vampirovibrionales bacterium; assembly: GCA_964506805.1. Lineage (GTDB taxonomy): Bacteria > Cyanobacteriota > Vampirovibrionia > Vampirovibrionales > JAJTHC01 > JAJTHC01. Next base: position 3,119 of record CAZDMD010000052.1, read on the forward strand.
ATACGTTGCCCATAAGACAAAGAAGGAAAATAACGAGGTGTTAAAGTGATATTCATGTTGATTCTTCCTATATATTAGGGGCTGTCTTCAAAAAGCCCATAATGGGTACTTTCTGTGTCAAAACAAGCCGTTGTTCGCTTCGCGAGTGATTGCAAGCAATCAGCGTTATGTAGTTTGTCTACACGCCTCAAAAGCCGTTTGTTTTTCCTTGAAATTCCGCCATTCTTGACTATTTGAAGACAGCCCCTAGGTTAAAATGGTAGAGAGGTATAAGCAATTTAAGAAATGAGAGAGCGAACTCCTAAACTCAATTCTACTAGCGAACGAACATCTGTCAAGCAATGGATGTCATCGAGCTGAACATCCCCTAAGGCACTTCCCTCATTCGCCACCGCAATGAACGGCACAGGGTTTAAGGTATGGGCAGTATTCGGCAAGTCATCCGATGTTTTCATGGATTCGCCATTGCCGTGATCTGCCGTAATTATCAACGTAATACCCGCTAGTTTAGCGGCTTGGGCAATCAAGCCTAAAGCGGTATCGACGTGTTGAACGGCTTCAATCGTGGCGGATTCATTGCCTGTATGCCCCACCATATCGATATTCGCCAGATTCGCCACGTAGAAATCATGTGCCTTGCGTTCAAAGGCCTGAATGAGGCTTCGAGCCACTTCATAGACGGACATTGCAGGGGCTTCATCGTAGGTTTGTACGTCTCGGCGGCTGGGGATTAAGCAACGCTCTTCTCCAGCAAGGGGCGTTTCCTGTCCGCCATTAAAAAAGTAGGTAACATGCGGATATTTTTCCGTTTCCGCAATACGAAACTGACGCAAACCTGCTTTTGAAATCGTGTGAGGAAGGGTATCGCTTAACGCCACTTTTGGGAAAAACACGTCCACCGCAGGGAAAGCACCGTAATCCACGAGACTTACCAAATGCAGGTTCTTCGGCATCGCTCCTCGATCAAACGCCGTAAACTCAGGAGAGGCAAAGGCTTCCATGAGTTGCGTCATGCGATCAGGCCTGAAATTCAGGAACAAGACGGCATCGCCGTCTTCCATGCCCTCATAGGTTAAATCACAGACTGTTGGGCGAATAAACTCATCGCTTATCTCGTCGGCTAAGGCAAATTTCACCGCTTGGGTTGCCATAAATTGACGCTTGCCTTTGGCGTGCATCATGGTTTGAAAGGCTTCTTCAGTGCGTTGCCAGCGTTTATCCCGATCCATCGCATAAAAGCGACCGCTTAAAGTCGCCATTTGTGGCGCTTCTAAATCATACAACGCCCCTTCGACATCTTCCACCACGCCCATGGCGGTGTAGGTGGGCATGTCTCGACCGTCGCTAATGCCGTGTACTTTAAGGGATTGATGCATCCCTGCCTCATAGGACAAATTCAAAAAAGCGGTTAAATGCGTTAAATCCGCATGAACGCCACCCGTACTCAATAACGTAACGAGATGCAAGGTGCTTCGATTCGTCTTGACATGGTTTACCAATTTGATCCAAGCAGGATGCGTGCCAAGCGTTTCAGAAGCAATCGCCTCATCCAAGGCGACTCGGGCATGGGGGATGATTCGTCCCGCTCCTAATGCGAGATGCCCCACTTCGCTATTGCCTACCACGCCTTCAGGCATGCCCACGCTTGCTCCATGAGCCAGCAAGGACGTATGCGGATTCGCCTCCCATAAGGCATCAAAATGAGGCGTTTCAGCCAAGTGAATGGCGTTATGAGATTTGAATTCACTTATTCCCCAACCGTCTAATATAATCAATGCCGTTGGGGAGGTCATAAGGTGTTCTTTCTTTACTAGATGCGTTTCTGCACTTGGCTAAAGACCAATTCCACAGGGGTTTCACGACCAAAAATCGAAATGGTGGCTTTAAGACGCTCTTTATCCGCTTGCACCTCGGTAACCGTCCCTTCAAAATCAGAAAACGGCCCTGAAATCACTTGGATGTTGTCGCCTGCTTTCAAGTCGATTTCCACTTTTTGCTTGGTGTTTTGTGAGCGTCCTAAAATCTTTTTAATTTCAGAATCACGAGCAGGAATCGGCTTTTTTTCGCCCCCCACAAACTTGGTAACCCCTGGTGTGTAACGCACACAGTACCAAGAATCATCATCCATAATCATTTCAATCAACACATAGGACGGAAACAATTGTTCGTCTTTTTCAACACGTTTACCGTCTTTAATTTTGGTAACAGGTTTTTGTGGCACTTCCACACGAAAAATTTTATCCTGCATACCCATGGATTCAATACGGCGTTCTAGGTTAATTTTCACCTTGTTTTCATGCCCACTATAGGTATGAATAATATACCAACGCTTGCGTTTGGGTTGGCTGCCGTCTTGTAAAACTCTTGTATTTTGAGGCATGTCTTCTGCTTGATACGACTTTAAGGCTTCCGCTTCTTCAGCGGCATCCCCGTCCATACTAAAATCAAGCGAATCTTCTTCAGCTTCAGTAAAGACTTCCAAATCTTCAACCTCTTCTAAATGTTCCACTGGGAATAAAGCATCTTCAGTTGTTTTTTCAGTCATCATGTGTTTGTTAAGCCTTCTATTGCTAATAATATGAAGATTAGTGAATCCCCTTATTATCATTCAAGTAAATACAATTTAAATAACAGATTAAATCAAAGTGTAGCATAAACTTTTTCAGATTCAAGCCGTTACAGCACAAAGGTCTGAATCAAAAACCGATATAAATTATCTAAACCCCACACGACTAGGGTAACCAGCGTTGTTACCCCGATGGTAATCAGGACTTGCACAATCAATTTTGGCACTGTCGGCCACGTGATTTTGCGCCACGCTTGCCCAACGCCTTTAAAAAAGTCTCTTAGCCACGTTATCAGATTCCCTTGAGGGAGATTATTTTGATTTTGCAAAGTACCTGAAGGGCTAGTGAATTCGGTTGACATCATCGTTTCCTTTTTTACTGACGTTTTTTATTTTAGCATAGCTTCAGTAGATTTTTACCGTTTAGCGAGTCATTTTCTCTAAAGCTCGCTTTAAGGTTTCAATATACGCCTTGAGTTGCGTGTTTTCATCTTCAAGACATTGATTGCGTGTTTTGAGATCTTCCAGCTGCCACGCTATTTGTTCGGCACTATTTTGAGGTGAGTGTTTCTTCCACCCTAGTAGGAATTGAGCCCCTTGCCATAGTATCAACAGCAGACTACCCACGACTGATACTTGATGCAGTCCCTTGAGTAATGTAAACGGCACGAATGTTTGGGTCGTGAAATAGGAGAGCAGGAGGGTGTGGAAGGTATTATCCCAAAAAGAGAGCAAGGTGAAACTGAGTTGAGGGAGGTTCAAGATTAGCACAAAGGCTATAATGCCCCATAATAATGTGTTTTGTTGAGATTTTAGCATTTTGTTCACTTCATTAAATCACTTCGTATTATACTTACTTAAAATATATCTCTTCCAGTAGAAGTACTTACAACACTTGTCGACCTTCTAATGCCCGAGACAAGGTTAGTTGATCCGCATAGTCTAATTCGCCACCGACGGGCAAGCCGTAGGCAATACGAGTAACCTTAACCCCCATGGGCTTGAGTTGTCGTGCCATGTAAAGGCTCGTCATTTCACCTTGTGTGCTGGGAGGCAAAGCAAACAAAATCTCAAGGGCTTCTGCGGAATGCACCCCGACTAACGCTTGAATGCGGTCTTGCAAAGTACGAATGTTTAATGCGTCTGCCCCCACGCCGTCCATGGGAGATAGCACGCCCCCCAAGACGTGATACTTCCCCTTAAAAGATTGCGTCCGCTCTAAGGCGTAAACGTCTTGCGGAGATTCCACCACGCAAATTAATGTTTCGGCTCGATGTGCGTCCGTGCAGAGGGGGCAAGGTGAACTCACGCTCCATTGGTGGCAAACCCGACATTCTTGCACATGCGTTTTGGCGTTTTGAAGACTTTCGACTAGTTTTTCCGTTTTTTCTTGCGAAGCCTGCAACATATAGAAGGCGTATCGTTGAGCGGTTTTAGGCCCTACACCAGGTAATTGTTGAAACGCTTCAATTAAAGCCGCAAGGGGAGCAACAAAGGTTTGACTCATAGGGATCTCATTTGCAATTGGAGAGGATTGACTCCTGTTAGTGTACCTTAAAAAAACAGACTAGCCAGCTTGTTTTTTTTAAGGTACACTAATGGCAATGTTATATTAGAGGATAGACTTAAGGAATTTTTCATGACTTTGACTTCTTCTATGTCGCCCGTAACGGCTCATCCTTATTCGTCTGTTTATGTGTGCCAGCTCCTACAGATTCAAGAAGCAACCCTTAAAAACTTGGCTCAAGTTTTAAAATTGACGCCTCAAGTAGAAGCGACAACCCAACAGTTACATTTTAACCAAACTGATTTGGATATTTTAAAGCGTGCCATTGACTTGCATCGTCAAGGCAAGCCCCTTTCGGAGATTGTTCAAATTCTGACTGCTACTAGCACCGCCATTCAATCCACGCCTTCTTCTACTTTAGGTGTGGTTCAAGACTACACGACACAAACAGAAGCCTTCCCAGAAGTGGCATTGTCTTCTGTCGTGGAAGCGATTTCACACTCCAAAGAGTTTATTTTGAATGAAATGTCTCGCTTATTAGACGATCGCTTGGCGGGTTTAGATGAAGTCGTGGTTGAATTGATTCGTACCAAGAGTGAAAATGATGCCTTTCGCAATAAAATCAATAGTCTGAGCAAAGAAAAACAACAGCTACAAGACGAACTGGCGAGCTTTAAACCTGTGCAGTTTGGCTTCTACAAAAAAGTGAAGTAAAAACCTAAGATTCAGAAGATGCAGAGAAACCTTTTCAAGCCAAAACAGATTTAGGATGCAATACGTTCAAAATAAAGGGCTTATTGCGAATAATTACATTATCTTCCGCAGTGAAAATTTCATCTAGTTCAGAACAAGCGGCTTTTATTTTTCGTCTTGATTTTAGTAGCATAATTTCACAAGAACGGTGCGGCTCAATCGTAATCTGTAATTCATCCATTAAGCAGTACATTAAAAAGAAACCACGCCCGTTTTCGTCATACAAGGCTTCTTCCGTAAAGTTTTTGCAAATGCTTTCTAGCACACGTTCCGCTGTTAAGGTGCCTTGAAAATCTTTAATGCCAATTCCCACCCAATCGTCTGTAATGTTGATTGAAATTTTAACAGCCTCATGACTTTCTAGTGCTTCAATATGCTCCCCTTTGCGGTACTTATCTACATCACTTTTAGCAGAGGCTTTAGGTGCATGATACACCGCATTCGTAATGGCTTCCATCAGTGGCGTGCAGATTTCCATGCGTGCTTCAACGTAAAGTACATTCTCTAAAACGCCTTCAATACGACTCATCACATTAAACATGTCATCGCTATTTTGAACCGTGTGAACTTCAGGGCTCGCCTCTTCAAAGCCCCAAACAGATCCATAGGACTCAGGGAATAAGATGCGTCTTAATTGTTGAATTAATTGCTCAGGCACAAAGGGGATTTCTTTAAGTAAAACATGATGAGCCTTGTACAGCTTTGCTAAAGACAAAAACTCACTGGCATTAAGGTGTGTATAGAACATCAAATTTAAAGAATCTAAAGACTTTAAAAATGCCACGTTGGCTTGCTTTAAGAGCATCGGTTCTAAAATGAGATACGCCACGTTGCCCTGATTGATGAGCGTTTCCGCTTCAGATAATGAATCGACAAAAAGAAACTCCACTGCACCTTTAAACACAGATTGATACTGATATAGAATTTCTTCTAAAGCGGTTCGAGTGGCCTTATTCTGCTCAATCCATACCAATGATTTCATATTGCTTAAATTCCTTGTGTCGATGTGAGTCGTGCAGATTGTTCATCTACGTCATTCTATCGTAACTCTATTTTAACAAAAGCGATAGACAGTAGAATGCAATCTTGATTTTATTAAACTAAGAAGAGGAGAACTGTGTTTCCGTAGGTAGTTTAATACTAGCGGTTGTTCCATATTGCGGAACAGACTCGATGGCAAGTTTACCTTTTTGAGCTTCTGTGAGTTTAAACGCGTAGGGCAACCCTAAACCTAAGAGCTTATTATGTTTGGTCGTAAAGAAGGGGTCAAAAATGGAGTCCATGGCATCTTGCGGTATGCCACGACCATTGTCTTGAATGTTAATCGTTACATAGTCGGCATGAGGAGCGGATTCTAAAGCGAGATAAATTTTAATTTCTAAAGGCAGATCTGGCATTTGAGATTCCAAGCTATTTTGCAATAAGGCTTTAATTACTTTTTTAAGTTCAAACCCGTCGATGTGGACTTTAGGGACTTCTAAGTTGGTATCTAAGTTAAAATTAACGGCATCAGGGATAAAGCCCTCTTGTTTGAATTCACGAATCCAGTACTTTAAACTTGTGACGATATTAGAAGGGGCTAATTTTAAAAGAATAGGTTGGTTCAAACGTTCGACTTGTCTAAATAACCCATTAGCTTCTTCGATATTAGACTGCACATAGGCCAAATGCGTTTGACTTTCTTGTAGTAGTTTTAAAATAGCTTCATTGATTTCAGTTGTATTCTTTGGACTTTCTTCTAATGCTTCTAGCACTTGCTTTTGTTTTTCGTGCATTAAATAGGCTTGTTGACTAATGGCAAAAAAATGTTGGAAAATATGCGTGGAATACGTTGCAATTTGTTTGCTAATCGTTGCGAGTTTACGACGGCGTTGTGCTTCTTCTTGACGCTCTTCCTCTTCGGCATCTAATTTTTTGAATCGGCTAATATCACGAGCAATTAAAACCCATAATTTGGAAGGATCTCCTTCAGGCGTTCCATCTTCGGGACAAACAGAAAATCCAATCTCACGCTGTATTCCCCCTTTGGGAAAGTCTACCGTAATGGTTTGACGCTCAATCGAAGGGATACAGGTATGTTCAGGCACATGAAGAATTTGATTCTGAATCAACACTTTTAAATCATTCAAATAAAAGGGTAGATTTTCAATGTGTTCAATTTGATCCGTCTCTTCTAAATCATCCAAACCACAAATACGTGAAAAACTATTGTTGTAAAATAAAATATGACCCTCCCTATCAAATAATAGGATAGAGACGGGCAGATTATTAAAAGCCGTTACTAAGTCTCCTGCTGGCAATACAGGTTCAGTATCCCGACTCAAGTAAATCGAAAAGGGGCTTAAGGAACATTTTAAATGATTGAGATCTAATTTCATGCTAGGGAATCCTTGTGAGTGATGGGAGGCTTACGCATCCTGATGGGTAAGTTTATAGCGTAATCGCATGAGGGCTTGAGCATGTAGCTGGCAGACACGCGATTCTGAAATACTAAGCAAATCCCCGATTTCACTGAGTGTCATGTGTTCCTGATAGTACAGGGCAATCAATAAGCGTTCTCGTTCAGGCAAATTGGCAATGGCTTCTGCCAAATTTTTATGAATATCCCCATACTCAATAGACCCTTCAGGGGTGAGCGAGTTTTTATCCGCCAGGGTGTCAATCAGGCTCATGTTAGAGTCTTTGTCTGAACTCAAGGTTTCATCTAACGACAACACCAACACCGTCGATTCCGTTAAAAGAGTGTGATACTTATGAAGACTCACCCCCAACGCCTCCGCCATTTCATCATCACGAGGGGGGCGTCCTAATTTTTCTTCCAGTTCTTTCATCGTATCGGTCAGTTTTTTATTTCGCTTGCGAACGCCTCGAGGCACCCAGTCTTGCACCCGCAACTGATCAATGACTTCGCCTCGAATACGGTTCACCGCAAAGGTTTCAAACTTCCAGCCCCGTTCAGGTTCAAAGCGTTTAATGGCATCTAGTAGCCCCATTGTGCCGTAGCTGATAATGTCTTCTTGACTCACACTGTTGGGCAGGCTTAACGGCAAACGATTCACCGTGTTCCGCACGAGGTGTAAATAGTGCATCACCAGCTTATCTCGAATACTTTTATTGCTTCTATCTTGAGCAAACTTCACCCATAAATCGTTGATGCGTTTGGCGGTTTCGGATTTATCTTTGGCTTTGGCTTCTTGTTCGAGTTTTTCTTGTTGAGAGGTAGTAGATGAGGTAGAGACCATTAAATAGCCGTCCGCATTGGGATGCACCTCTGATGCCTTGCCTTGAATGGTCGTTACTTCAGAAGCCGCTTTGGCAGAGCCGCCTGCCATGACGGCACGCCGAATCGATTCCGAACGTGGAGCAGTGATGTTTTTTTTCTCCACCAAAGTAGAGGTTTCTTGGTTGGACGTATCCGAAGAAGCGTTTGATTGACTCACCATACGAATCCTTACTTATAGATCAAAATAACTTACTCACTCTTCACTATAACGAAGTTTAAAAGGCTTTGATGAAAAAAACGACGTTCTTCATTCAAGCGGTTGACGCTTTGTAAATTATGTTAGAATAAATCAATACGCTTCTTTACCATAATGCGTAACAGTAGTGATTTAACATTTTGCGAACCGTTCCTTGCGTGAGCTGGTTGGTCTTGGGGTCTTTTGCATCGCCAAAAGACCCCAAACCCCAAAAGGCGATTCAAGAGGGACTAGGGGGAGACGCATTGCGTTTCTCTCCCCCTTTATCCCCCTTGAAAATC
>CAZDMD010000053.1:0-11638 GCA_964506805.1 uncultured Vampirovibrionales bacterium
TGTGAAGGAGTGTAGACAGAACTACATGACTGAACAAAATATATCGTAGCGACAACGTATAGACGCTCTACAAGAAATTATGGAGACGACTATAGAAGCCTCTGCAAAAGTCTAAAAGAGGGCTTACTCCCTACCCTTAAAGGGGAGGGTTGGGGTGGGGAGTAGATCTAAACACTAGATTTCGACACCCCCTCCTCTCCCTAGCGTAGCCCGCCATCGGCGAGGCGTGCGACTCAAGGAGAGGGCTAGGGAGAGCTTTCTATAGTGTACGGCAATTTTTAAATTTGGCGATAGAATTTTTAAAGAGTTTTGTAGAGGCTTTTACAAAGAAAGCGTTAAAAACACAAAGATGAATAGGGCTGGCAAACTCAACAATAGAATCGTCGCTAACATGAGTTTCACATCTTGTAACAAATAAGGGGAAGGTGAGCTAAACAACATAAAAAATAAGTACCCTAAAAAATGCTTCTCTTTCAATTCAGAAGCCATGATCTAAAACATGATGCAATATATATCATTACGGGTTGAGGCGATTCCCCCAACATGTATTACTTTAAGCCAAAGAAAAACAGATGTGAATGCTTTTTAGATAGTGATAAACTTTATCTTTGAAAGTCAATTAAACAGACTGTTTTAGTGTCGTTTCAAACGATTGAAATTGTAACGAATTGTGAACACAACACTCTCTTTTAAAAATAGGAATCCACAAACAGAAGTTACATCCCTTATTTTCTTCGGATTTCAGGGTAATGCAACCCCCATGTTGGTGCATAATCTGTTGAGCCAAGTATAAGCCTAAACCTGTTCCACTATTACGCTTACGGCTCGTCCCTTGTGAAAAACGCTGAAACAAGTGAGCCTGATCTTCTAAGGAGATGCCTTGTCCGTTGTCTTGCACTTCAATACACATCCAACCCAACCACGCTTCAGGAGGCGTAATATCTTCGTCATAAAAGCCCTTCCAACTCAATTTATTGGGAGACTGAAAACGAGCCAACACCTTCACATGGGTGCCTTCAGGGGTGTGCTTCAACGCATTGCCGATTAAATTCATCAACACGCGTTTAATTTCAAACACATCCCCAAAGACAATCCGATCCTTCCCCCAATCGCAAGGTAAAAGCTGTAAGAGGTGCTTTCGCTCTTCTGCAAGGGGATTTAAGGCATCCACGACTTGATTGACAATATGGAATAAATCAAAATCCTGCAATACCACATTCACCCGCCCTGCTTCATAGCGATACACATCCAACAAGGTATTCACCAAGTTGAGCAAATCTTCGTGGCTTTCTGTCATCACTTTCAGCATATCCATTTGTTCTTGCGTCGCACGACCAAACTTACCCTGCATAAAAAACTGATAAAACTGAAGCGTCGACTGCAAGGGCGTACGCAAATCATGCGTCAGAGTCGCCACAAAACCTTGGCGTAAATCGTCGAGCTTTTGCCGTTCGGTGATGTCTCTAAACATCCAAACGCTATGCCCTTCTTGCTTCGGAAGCAAAGTCCCCAAGGCTTCAACCGCCTTGCCTGAAGTGGTAAACTTGGCGTTCACCAGTTGGGCTTCTCCTGCCTGCCAGTGAGATTTGAACGATTCCATGCGTAGTTCGGGCATCCAGCAGGCAATGGGCGTATCTTCCACCACCAAATTCGGATTGTCCTGCCCTTCCAATGCCCATTTTCTAAAAACGGGATTACACAATTCAATGTAGCCTGAGCCATTGAGTACCACAATGCCATCCGCACTGGCTTGAATAATGGCTTCTAATTCTTGCTTGGTGATTTCAAGGACTTCCGTGCGTTTTGCCACGGTGTCTTCTAAAGCGGCGTTGTAACTTTTAAGCGTGTTGTTTAACTTGTTGACTTTTTTTAGCGTATTTTCAAGCCCTCGTACCAAACGTTGACGCTCTAAGGCTTGTTCGATTGTGGCTTGCAGTTGTCCGTTATCCCAAGGCTTTTCAAGGTATCGATAAATCCCCACTTCGTTAATGGCGGCAATGGCGTTTTCTTTGTCCGCATAACCCGTCAATAAAATCGTTTCCACATTCGGGAATTGAGCCTTTACTTGCTTCAGAAAATCAATCCCCGTGAGTTGAGGCATATTGAAATCACTCACCACCACATCAGGATGAATTTGATCTAAGGCCGCCAATGCTTCTAAGGGGTTGTTGTAGCTCACCACATCGTGAGGCGTTTCTAGCATCATGTAACTTTCGATGCTCGACGTTACAATATGCTCATCATCGACGAGTAAAATTTTCGCAGGCTGTTGGCGAAGTTGCATTAGCATTTCTTCGATGTTAAGACTCATGGTAACCCTCATATATCCTTTAGTTGTTTTAATTCTTTTATTAGTTTAGCAAGTATTATGAACTTAGGCAAAAAATAGGGACGCTTTATTATTATTATGCTACATTAAGAGGAGTGAACTTTCCCTATAACATCGAGTCCTGAAGTCAAAAGTGGTGATGCTTTTATGCTATTGATAGAGACGCTCAATTCAGAGACACTCAACGAGTTAAATCAACTCGTTCAAAAGTGGTCTCCTGAAAAGAAAACGCTGGTGGTCTTTAGTGGCCCTTCAGGGGTTGGCAAGGGGACGCTTCTCACCGCACTCAAAACAGGCACAAGCACCTACGGCATTGGCTATTCGGGTGAGCCGTGGCGACATTTTGAAACCACCATTTCCGCCACCACAAGACACAAACGCAAAGGCGAAACCGATGGGATCGAGTATCATTTTATCGATTTAGAGGTCTTTGAGTCCTATATTCGCAATGACGCTTTTTTAGAATATAAATCGTCTGGCTCAGGGGATTTATACGGTACGCTGAAGGGGGAAGTCGAACGGATTCATCGGCTTCATTTACTGCCTGTGCTTGAAATCGAGACAGAAGGTAAAAAAGAATTGGAAAAGTTAGCCGACGTGTACAATATCGTGAATCTCTTTATCTTGCCTCCTTCTAACTTTGATGAAGCCAAAATACGTCAACTCAAATCTAAAGCGGGCATGTTTATGCAGGGGAATCCGACTTTACAACAGTTATTACTCGCTTTGAATGACGATACCTTGTCGCATCAGGTTTTAACCCTCTATGAACGACTCAATAGCCGTAGTAGTGAAAATATGGAAAAACGCTTATTACGTCTAGCCAAAGCCGTCAAAGAATTACAAGAGTTTCCACATTATGATGTGGTGATTGTGAATGATACCATTCAAAACGCGACACCAAAATTAAAGCAGGTATTTGAAATGGTGTATCACTGTTTAATCTGTAACAAATAGTGTAGTGGGCTTTATTTTATTTCAAAATGGTCGAAACACCTTAGAGTTGATGTTTTAATTTCGAGGATTTGAAGTATAGTCGTCTCCATAATTTCTTGTAGAGCGTCTATACGTTGTCGCTACGATATATTTTGTTCAGTCATGTAGGTCTGTCTACACTCCGTTCACAAAATAATCTAAGCTCCTCGTCTAGCCATCTCTACAAAAAACTCTGGAGACGACTATATCATGCGTTTTTTTCATTGTACTGCTTTTACACTGAGTGAATTATTAGTCAGTTTAGCCCTTCTAGGCTTGATTGCCTCATTTGCAATACCGAAAGTACTCGCAACCGTAACTGCTTCTGCCATTCGTTCAGGACAAAAACAAGCGATTGAAACCCTTCAAAAATTAGTCAGTTCAGGTGTCGCCAATGGCGATTTTGTGGCTATGACGAATACGACTAATAACGACAATACAGATCCGATTGTGGAGTATCTCACTCGAAATTTAAACGCTCAACATTGCGTGGTAGGTAATGTTGACCCTCCTTGCGACCATGCGTGGGCTGGAGAAGTTGCCAATGGTGGTAATGCCGCACGATGGGTATTGCCTTCAGAGGTTAAAATTTGGGTGGCAGACGGTAGCTTTACAGGGACTCGTTTAGATTTCAACATGGATGCTAATCCCAACGGACTTTCGGAAGCAGGGCGTGCAGGAGCAGATTTACTTGCCATTCGATGCAACGTAGGTGAAGTAACTTTTGATCATTTAGGAACGCCACTGCAACCAGGACAATGTCGTCCTCTATCAGCAGGTGCCAATAGCAATCAAACGACTTGGGATGCCTTGTACAACTAAAGCCTCTGCCTAAATTTTCGGGGCTTCCAGTGTACCTTTGGTACTCATCATTTCACCGTCAGGCAACGGCGTGAGAGCTTGGTGCATTGAACGAGCAAAGGCTTTAAAAATGGATTCCACCACATGGTGATCATTATCCCGATACGGCACATTGACGTGAAGCGTTAATGCCATGCCATCCACCACGCCTTTAAAAAATTCCCGAAATAAACGAGGATCGACCGTGCCAACCGTGGCACTTTCAAAGGGAGGCACATGCCACACGAGGTTTCCACGTCCGCAAATGTCTAAGGCGACATCCGCCAGCGTGCCGTCCATCGCAAAACGGAAGCACCCCGCTCGTTCAATCCCTTTAAAACTACCGCCTAAGGCTTTCACGACGGCTTGACCGTAAACAATCCCCACATCTTCAATCAAGTGGTGCGGATCCACATCCACATCGCCTGTGGCATCCACTTGCAGGATAAATCGTCCATGCGTCGCCAGCGTATTGAGCATGTGATTCAAAAACGGGCTTTGCGTGTTTAGGCGATTGGCTTCGCCTGCTTGCTTATCTAAAAAAAGCGTCATCTTGATTTGGGTTTCTTTGGTAATGCGTTCAATCGTGGCGGTGCGAGGGTTTAACATGCAAAAAGTTCCTTTAAATCCGTAGGTGATTCTATGATAACATCCGCACCCGCTTCACGCAATTGATCGGCGGTAAACGTCGTACAAACCCCAATCGCCAAATAATTCGCCGATTTAGCCGCTTTCATGTCATCGACACTATTGCCAATATACCAAGCCCGCTCCAAGTGATGCGTCTGTTGAATATGTTTTAAATAGTCGCCTTCAGGTTTACGGCGTAAGCCTGCAAGGGCATCGCTACAATAGACGGCTTCAAACAGCGGATTCATCTCATCGCTCCACACGCCGTCGTATTCGGCTTGTTCACGCCCTGTAAAAATAAAGAGGCGATACCGTGCTTTTAGGGCTTTTATATCGTCAACATTCAAGAGCCATTTTTCGGCTTCTTTCGCTAAATTGTGGTAAATCACCGAGCCTTGAGCCTGAATCGTATCACGATCTAAAAACACATTCCGCCGACGCAACAGCTCTTGAATGGCGTCCCAATCATCGTTATAGCCCCCTTCGGCACGCAGGGTATTCAGTTCTTTAATTCCCAAGGGGACTTCACTGTTTTTATTGACCATATACGCTACGACTTTATCAAAACTTTGACTGGTATCCACTAGGGTATCATCCAAATCAAAGACCAAAGCGGAACGACGATTAAACAACGCCAGCACATCTAAAAACTGTAGATTTTCGCCTTCACTGCCTGTGGAAATCCGTACCCAGCCCTCTAAAAGCATTTGATGCGACTGATTCCGCACCAAAACGCCTAAATCGGATGCAAACGCCACAAAGTTTGAGGCTTGCACACCCAATTGCAATAAAAAGAAGTTCGTTGGTCCTGCTTTTAGGTGGTAGCCCTGTTCTTGTAAGTGTTGCATAAGCGAATCCCGCCGTTCGATGGTGTCTTCGGAGGCTCGACGCACTTGGGGAACTTCTTTCAAGAGTTTTTGAGCCATTAAGACCGCCTGCATATTCACACTATACGGCGAACGCACCCGTTTGATGTAGGATAATAAAGTCGGGTGTCCTACAATATAGCCCAAACGTAAGCCTGCCAAGCCCCACGCTTTTGAAAAGGTTTGCGTTACCAAAACGTTTGGCGTATGAATCGCCTCTTGAACAGCGGAGGCTTCCATGGGGCGATAAAAGGCATAGGCTTCATCCATCACAAATACCGTTTCAGGATGCGTCTTTGCCCATTGCAAGACGGTTTCCTTCGGCAATACCGCCCCTGTGGGATTGTCAGGGGTGGCGAACATGGCGATTGTATAAGGTTTTTCTTGCAACTTGTGAGCCAACAGCTCCACGGGATATTCTAAATCTCGTGTGAGGGGGATAATATCAATATCGGCTTCTGCCAAGCGTAAATTATGTTGAATCATGTAAAAGCTAGGCTTGGTAATTAAGGCTGTCCCGACTTTGGGTTCAATAAAAGTACGAGGAATCACATCCAAGGCTTCATCGCTTCCATTGGTGAGCATCACGCAGTCCGCAGGCACACCTAAATACTCCGCCAGCTCATTGAGGAAGGTTTGATATTCAGGGTAACAACTATAGTGCGACACATGAATCCCTTCGGGCATGGCATCAGGGAAACCGATCGTATTTTCGTTAAAATCCAAACGTGTTTTGAGCCGTCTGCCTTCAAGCGGTGGCGAGTAGGGAGACAAATTCGCCACCACTTCACGCGGCTTGGGGAATTGCATCCATTCGGTTTGATTGGACATGGGGGTAGAAGAAGATGTTGAGGTGGACATGCACACGGCTCCTGTAAAAATAGTTTGGTTTCATACAAATTGTGTGGTGATTTGAGAAATTGTCTTTATTTTACTCTCAATTTTAGATTGAGCCAGTAAAATTTGAACCGCTTGTTCTTTTGAAAGTAATAAAATTTCTTTTCGCTTCGCATCCCAATAGGATAAACCTTCTTCTTTCAAATGCGAAAGTGCTAAATAGGCTTCTTGTTTTTCTTCATTCCATAATGTAGGACATGAGGCATCAAAAGCCAACATTTCTTGATTCAATGTTTTCCAATAAAAAGTAGCATCTTTTGTAGCAGGCATTGAAAGTAAAACTTGAAATAAACGACTTAGCAAACATTGTACTTTCGTTTCTCCATAGGCTTCTTTTAGTTTGATTAAAACGGCTAGATGCTGATAACTTAAAATTAAAACCCCACGACGAATAGATTGTTCGTAAATTTGACTATTTTTAGTGGGGAGTTGATAAGCAGGGGCAACCACAAGAGCATACGTTCTTTCTCGCTTCCATTCTGCCATCGCTTCTATTTTAAAATCTTTCTGATTTTTAGCGGTTCTACTTAACCTAAAAGCCTTGGCATCCGCAACAAAATCATATTGTTTTCCAATGACGTCAACATCGGCATGGTCTGCTCGTTCTGAAAGAACAACACTATTAAATCCCATATAAGTGAAAGACTGACTAATAAGGAAATCAGTGTATTTAGAATACAATTTTTCATGACTACTGTCATGTCGTATAGATTCAGGTATTGCCCCACAATATCTTAAATGTGTTAAAAGATATTGTGTTGTGTCTTCTGCCATTTCCTTACAAAATAATTCTTTCAGTGTTTCAAAAGCACTTAAAAAAGAAGTATCAGAATTAAGAATAGCTTGAATCCAGTTCTTTCTTATACAAAAGCTGTAATTCGTTTGATTCATTTAAGCGTTCCCTTGTGATTTGAACATAATCACTATTTTGATCAAAACCGATATAATGACGATTTAATTGTTTTGCGGCTACCAATGTAGTACCGCTCCCCATAAAAGGATCTAATATAATTTGATTTTCTTTCGTAACCAGTTCAATCAGTGCTTTCATTAGTTTCACAGGCTTTTGAGTAGGATGTAAGCCACCTTCATTTTTATTTAATCCTGCAAAAATAATATTTTCTTGTACTTTACAATACTTATGAAAGGCATCATTATTGTAAGCCCCCACACCATGAAGTAAAATGTTGTCCGCAATCGTCGTCCCGATAGGGTAAGGCTTCACAAACCATAAAATCGGCTCATACAAGGGTCTTAAATTACCGACGCGCCAACCTTGCCATTCCTGAGAAGCATCTTCATTGCCACGTCTATCAAAAACGACACTAATTCTTTGTGCTCGATGAGGCGCTTTGTCTTTCACCCAAGCGAGGGTATCTTTTACTAAAAAGCCACTGTCCTCAAAGGCGTTTGTACACCGATGAGAAAACCGTCTCCCCGAAAAAATGAGAGCAGACCCACCGGGTTTTAGTACCCTGAAGCATTCTGCTACCCATGTAGAACACCAATTTTGGTATTCATAAGGAATAAGTCTGTCTGCTTCAGACCAACCGTTAATAGGCTTGCCTCTTTTCTGAAAAGTAGAACCGCCATTTGCTTGAGCAGGACTACTCCCTAAATAAGCACGATTTGTATTTTGATGTAAGACATCCCAGTCATCTATGCCAATGCCATAAGGTATATCGCTAATAATGGCATGAATAGAATTTTCTAATATGTCTTGAAGCAATTCCTTACAATCGCCTTGCTGAACCTGATTGACAATCATAAAATCCTTTGTTACGGAATCATTTTTTCGAGCTTGTATTCTAGAATATCGGTGGCACCTGCTTTCACCAAATCTGGGATGAGCAGATGCACTTGCTTCGTCGGTACCGCCACTTTCACGGCATAGCCTGCATGATTAAACAAATCACTCACCGTAGGCGAATTCATGGAATGTTCTGCAAGCAAGTTAATCACGTTATCAAAAGACGCTTTACCCACATTCATTTCGAGCAAGACCCGTTGCGTGGCTCTTAGCGTGGCTTCCATAAGCATCTTCATTTCTTCAATTTTCTGACGCTTCACAGGATCCGCCATAGCGGTTTTACTGGCGATAAAACGAGTCGTCGAAGTGGTAATGACATCCACAATGGCAAGACGGTTCATCCGCAACGTGGTGCCTGTGGCGGTGTTATCCACGATAATATCCGCATCTTCAGGAGGGAAGGCTTCCGTTGCCCCATAGCTTTGCAAATAAACAGCATTTAAGTCATGTTTTTTGATAAAGTCTTCGCTACAGCGCTTGTATTCACTGGCAACGACCATTTGTCGAGTTTTATTCTTAAAAGGATTTTCCTCACTTTCCAATAAGTCTTCAGGAATGGCAGCGACAATTTGCACAGGATCGTAACCCAAGTCTAGCACGGTAACGACATCCGCCTGATGCTCGTAAATCCAGTCGCCCCCTGTGAAGCCACAATCGTGCCGTCCTAAAGCGACAAGGGCTGGGATGTTTTGAGCCTTCATGATTTTCGCTTCTATGTTGGCATCGCTGCACTGCGGACGGTAACTCCGACTTGTGGACTTAAAACGCACCCCGATATTGCCCAACAACGCCAAGACTTTTTCTTGTATACGTCCTTTGGGGAGGACGAGTTTAAGAGGGGGCATGAGTTCTTCGCTAGGCATGGGGAAACATCCTATTTATTATTGACACATCATTTTCATTAAAACACAAGCCGTCTTGGTGTTCAAATGATTTTTATAGACCCATTTAGAAGTATTTTGTTTTTGATATGATAGTGTTTGTACAAAAAAGGGTGAGGATTTTGATTATGTTAATTCCTGTTATTTTATCAGGTGGTAGTGGGACGCGTCTTTGGCCTTTGTCTCGTGTTGGGATGCCAAAACAGTTTTTACCGCTTTTAGATGGCGAAGCACAAAGTCTGTTTCAAAAAACCTTGTCTCGTTTGCCCCTTGCAGGCTTAGAACCTCCCATTGTCGTGGCGAATCAAGATCATCGCTTTCGAGTCGCTGAACAGCTCCACGCACTCAATCTTCATCATAGCAAAATTATTTTAGAACCCTGTGGACGCAACACCGCAGCACCGATTGTCGTGGCCGCCTTAATGGCATGCTCCAACCCTTCTACAAAAGAAGCCTGCTTGCTTGTTTTACCCTCAGATCATCACATTCTCAACGTAAACGCTTTACATCACGCCTTAGCCGTGGGGACACGTCATGCACAGGCTGGAAAGGTGGTAACCTTTGGCATTCAGCCGACGCATCCTGCCACAGGCTACGGCTACATTCAAGCAGGGGAAGCACGAGATGAAGCCTTTAAAGTCCACGCCTTTAAAGAAAAGCCGAGTGTTGAGGTAGCTCAACAATTTTTAGCATTTGGTCATTACTATTGGAATTCAGGCATGTTTTTAGTCAAAGCCAGTACCTTGCTTGAAGAAGCGGAGCGTTACTGCCCTGAAGTCTTAAAACACGCACGGCAAGCCCTACTACAAGGGTGCAAAGATTTAGATTTTATTCGCTTAGAGTCCCAGCACTTTGAGAAATGCCCCAGTATTTCCATTGATTACGCCGTCATGGAAAAAACGCCGAACGCGATTGTCGTACCGCTGGATGCAGGATGGAGCGATGTGGGGAATTGGAGTTCCCTATGGGAGGTTTCTCCACAAGATGAAGCAGGCAATGCTGTGCAAGGAGATGTTATTTTGCATAACGTCCACCATTCTATGGTTGTGAGTCAAAGTGCTTTAGTTACCTTGTGCGATGTCGATAATTTGTTGGTGATTCAAACGAAGGATGCCGTTTTGGTGGCGAATCGAGAAAAGCCTGAATCGGTGAAGCATTTGGTGGAAGCCTTGCAGGCACAAAATCGAAACGAACGCTTGGAACATGTCGAAGTGTTTCGTCCGTGGGGGAGTTATGAAACCATTGTAGAAGGCAAAGGCTTTAAAGCCAAGCGTATTCGAGTCAATCCGCAACAGAAATTGTCGTTGCAAATGCACCATCACCGCGCCGAACATTGGGTCGTGGTGAAAGGAACCGCTCTCGTTACCAACGGAGATAAAGAATTCTTATTGAGTCAAGATGAGTCGACTTATATTCCCATTGGGCAAAAACACCGTTTAGAAAATCCAGGTAAAATCCCCTTGGAAATTATTGAAGTGCAATCAGGGTCTTATTTAGAAGAAGATGATATTGTGCGCTTTGACGATATGTACAGCCGAAGGTAGAATCAACGAGACTCCCTCAGGCAAGAATAGCATGTATATTTTTGTAACGATTTGGGTATCATCACGCACCAATTTGGGTTCATGCTGTTTTTGGCTTATAGCTAAACATAGTCGATTCAAAATGTTTTAGCTGTTTTAATTACATGTAAACCCTTAAAGGAAATCCCTTATGTTTATTTCTCTCATGCCCCATGTAGCCCCCCCCCTCACAAATAGGAACGACTAACAATCAACGCAGTGGGAATGTAAATCCAGTACTTGCTCGGCTTGCGTATCTTAACGTTGAGATAAAAAGGCTTTCCGAGGCGATCCTCTCAGAGAATTGGACAGAAGAAGATCTATTATTGTTAGCAGACCGTCTAAATGAATTTGTAACATTAGCAAATAGCGTTTCTTCAAAAGAGATCCCCGAATTAGAAGAAATGAAGCAAGAGAATAAAGGCATCCAAGCTCTTTTAAGAGAATTTGGAGTGATAGACTAATTGGAAAGACAGAAAAAGGCTCTAAAACGAGGCCATGAATATCAGTCGTTAGTAAAATCGTTTAAATAAACCCTTTTGGCTTCCATAAAACAGACGCCTTCTTATCCATGGGTAAGAAGGCGTTTTGGATTACTTATGCCTCTACTTTGTTACAGCCCAATATTCAATATATGGTCGATTAAAGATGTTTCCGAACAGTAGGCTAGACGAGGAGCCTAGATTATTTTGTGAAAGAGTGTAGATAGACCTACATGACTGAACAAAATCATCGTAGCGACAAAGTATAGGCACTGTTCGGAAACATCTTTAATCGACTATATAACAAAAACAAGAGAGTGGTACTAAATAGATAGATATGTTAAAATAGACAATTTACAAATGAGA
>CAZDMD010000054.1:0-1943 GCA_964506805.1 uncultured Vampirovibrionales bacterium
AATATCAGGTTGGGTTTCAATGAAAGGCGGGCTTGTTTTACTTGTGTCCGAACCTTTAGATTCTTTATCTTTCATGCCAGCGAGTTTGGCTCTTAAAGGACGAGACAATAAGTTCAACCCTGTGGGTAACATGCCATATAAACCTGTAGAAATAAGCATTTTAGACAGTTGCCCTGTATTTTGAACGCTCCCTAAGTTCTTCACCGCATGGCGGGCAAAAGCATGATTCGGATTATTTTTCATTCGGGTTTCAATGACACGACGAATCGCACTAGGCCCTGCTTCAAACGAAAATAAGGCAATGACTGTGGCTAAAACGTTTTCAGCGGCTTCAACGGGGTCTCGCGTCGAGACTAAGTACCCTAAATATCCAGGTAAAATCCAAGAGACGACGAGTGGGAGGCCGTCAAAATTACTAAACTGCCCGTCTTTAAATAATACGCTCGCCTTCGGGTCTTTACTCCCGATGAGTGGTAACTTTTTAAAGCCTTCGTCAAAGCCTCTTACAAGGTCTCTAAACTTCAGCAAGGCTTTATCAGGGGTTTTACCTTCGAGCGTTTGAACCATGGCTTTTCGAGACGCTAAAGCCCCTAGTAGTCCCACGGAAATACCGAAAGCATTGGATGCTAAAAAGATGTTTAAATTCTTGTGAAAGGCTTTCTCTTCTTCTGCTTTATGTGTTGGGTCATTGCGATCATAAGACTGCAAGCCCGACATTTGAGCAAAGTTGGTGGCTCCCGTTTGGTGAATCGTCATGGCGTTTCTTAAGAAGGGTAAAGTGCCAATCCACGCCGCCACAAAGCCATACAATGCGGATGTTTTACCGATTTGATGCCATTCCTTTGCCTCTGTAAACGTGTGTGCATTCCCTTTGCCTTCAAGCATATCACGATACAATGGCGATGATTTAAAGATACTCTTTTCAAGGAGATGGTCATATCCCCTGCCCACTCCCCACACCATTAAGGTGTTCAAAAATTGCATAATAAATTGTTCATGGCGTTCACGCTCATTCGCCACCATTAAAACCTTCGGGATGTTACAACCCACGACTTCTGTAAACATACTGCCAAAGTAGGGGTTGTTTTGAATAAAATGGAGACCTTTATTGAGTCCATGGCGTGTATTGTTGAGCCATGTCGCATTCGTTTGATTGGATATTGTAGGTCTAAAAGCCAAGCAAAACCCCTTGTTTATGTTCGAGTGAAAAAATCAAAACAATTCGCTTAATTTCTACTGTTTCGGTGTCAAAATAGCCTCATACGAGAGAAACCCAAAGCACTTTTATTGTAGTAAAAAGAAAAAATCTTGTCAAAACATTAACGTTTGCTTTTTTACTTGTGATTCACCCTTATTTGCTTTAAGATCATTAAGTTTGTGCAAGTTTGTTTACAATATAAAAAGGACTTTTTTAGATGTCTCACATTATACCCCCTTTTGCGTTTCACACGGATGCAGATGCCTTAGCTGACATTGGCGTCTTTGGCGGTTCAGGCTTTTATCAATTTTTAGAAAACACCCGTACGCTTCGTATTGAAACCCCTTTTGGCTCCCCCAGTGATGAAATTACTTTGGGAGAAATCAAAGGCAAACGTGTAGCATTTTTACCTCGTCATGGGAAGCATCATGCCATTGCACCGCATCGCATCAATTATAAAGCAAACGTTTGGGCAATGAAGAGCTTAGGCGTGCATACGGTGGTTTCTCCTTGTGCGGCGGGTAGTTTGCAAAAAGAAGTGGCACCAGGGCATATTGTCATTTGTGATCAATATGTGGATCATACCCATAGTCGCCCCGATACCTTTTTTGAAGGCAGTTTAATTACCCACGTTTCCGCAGCGGATCCTTTTGATGAGGAAGGTCGTCAGTGGGCGATACAATCGGTGAAGGAGGCTGGTTTAACCGTCCATGAAACAGGGACTGTCGTCGTGATTCAAGGCCCT
>CAZDMD010000054.1:1953-4519 GCA_964506805.1 uncultured Vampirovibrionales bacterium
GCCCTCGATTTTCAACGAAAGCGGAAAGTCAGTGGTTTCGCAATCAGGGGTGGGAAGTGATCAATATGACGCAGTATCCTGAAGTGCATTTGGTGAAAGAACTGAATCTGTATCCCATTAGTATGGCGTTAATTACGGATTATGATTCAGGCGTGGATGGCATCCCCCCTGTGAGTCATGGGGAAGTGATGATGTTTTTCAATCAAAATGTGGTCAATGTGAAAACGGTTTTATTTAATTTGATTGACAAAATCCCCGCACGTCGCCCTTGTCCTGCCTATGTGCCGTTGGAGCGATAAGCAGAAGCATAGTGTTTTGAAAAGTTTCTGACTCTTGTCTATAGAAGTCTCATCGAAAGTCTAGGCTATTTATAGACTATTGCCAAATGTTACAATCTAGCACTTTTTACGGCAAAACGCTTTTTATTATAATAGGCACTGATTGCCTTGTAGTGAATAGAACACCAAAACGATACCGTCCATAATTTTTGGGAAATCAATGAATCATGAATGCCATTTTGAATGATATTCAGGGTTGGATACAGCTTAGCTCAAGCTTTTTTACCCGAAATAATCCTGTTGAGGCAGTGGTGTCTCAAGTCAAAGGTGTGATTGATTATGTGATGAACTTTTCTAGCCACCGAAAATTGTTAAAATACCGTTCTATGGTGTATGTGAAACAATTGAATAAAATGGAAAGCAATTTACTTTCAGGCGTTTTGGTGCCTGAAGGTGATAAGCTGGATCGCTACTACTAAAGACGACTATTCGCTATAAAGTCTGTCGAGCGTCTAATAGCGTAGCTCCATACAAACAGGTGTAAAAAAGAAGCACCTTTTAGTTGAACTATTATTTTCTCTGTTATTAGACTAAACTAAATTAGAAGGAGTGTTTTAAACGCAAACATGCTTTTATTGTTCATGAATAAGAATACTTAACTGATGCGAGGTACATAAGAAACGCTTTAATTTAGAATACAATCACAACATAAACTTAAAGTCCCTTGTAGCGAACGACTACAAGGGATTTTAAGTTGGGTGGTGTCGACATTTATCGTCGTCTCCATAATTTCTTGTAGAGCGTCTATACGTTGTCGCTACGATGATTTTGTTCAGTCATGTAGGTCTGTCTACACATTTTTTAAACTTTTTCACAAAATAATATAGGCACCTCGTCTAGCCTACTGTTCGGAAACATCTTTAATCGACTATATCACTGCGGTTCTAAACAATCTTGAATTTTTTTTAAGGCTCTGGGATTCAATGCCAACGTCAAATGATCCATCGTCCAGTCTTCTAGCAAGTGATTGTAGACACGAGGCCCCCCTCCCTCTTCATCCGTAGGAAAGCCGACCTTGACATCCACTTGAAGCATGGCGTTTTGAAAGGGAACCATAAAATCCCATACTGCCATAATGGAATGATACACCACATCCACTCCCTGCTGAACAAAGGCCTGCTGAGCCTTAATCAGTTGATCAAAGACTTCAGGGATGGGTTTGTCAGGGTTACGAGGCACCCAGTAGTCTTTAAGACGCTGAACCCCTGTCGCACCCAAGAATCCTGTCCCCAGCGTTACAAGCGTTTTGACAGGAGATTGCTTGGAAACCGTCCAAACCGAATCAATGAGATACTTGGTTACCAAGCCCCCTAAACAATGCCCCACCACATGAATGCGATCCACATTGTAGTGATGACACAACGCATGGACTTGATCCTGCACTGCTAGGGCTGCTTCACCGATGGACGCTAAGCCGTTATGGGGCATATCCGCCACATAAATGGGGTAACCTTGTTGATTAAAATACTCCACCATTTCACGAAAGAAATAAGGAGGCGTATTGAGTCCTGGCACCACCAAAATCGGGAGACGCTCCAGAGTTTGATAGGCATGAGGCTTTAAAGTAATTTGCGAATGCACCAACTTATTCGTTTCATGGAGCAAGTCTGAAATTAAAGGAATGACCGTAGACGCATAAGGGCTTTGCCGATTTAAGGCGTAATAATCTTGTCGAGCCGCATCGCTTAAGCCCCATAAGCGAAAGCCTGAAATAAAGTAGCTCCACAACCACGCGTAAAATCTAAAAATAGGCCAGCGTTTCGGACGATTCCATTCATTGTAATACGCCATAATGTTCTGCACTTCAAGCACTTGCAACTGACGATGAATCGGACTGAGTTTGACAACCCCCATGTGCAACAATCCCCCGAGTGGGGTTCGCATCCACTGCACCATAAGCCGAGACCACCACTGTGGGGCTTTGACTTTCATTCGTTTGGGTTTGGGCTTCATCATAAAGCAAGACTTTCATCTGCTAAGCAGGGTCTTTTGTACTTTTTCTCTGCACTTATTACATTACATTTAGTATAACGTAAATTTAAAAAATAATAACCCTTTTCTTAATTCTTTTACAATAAAGCAATGAAAAGTGTGAAGTCGTCCTTTCTTATAATCTTATAAAGAGGATTTATAAAGAAGAGGATATAGAAAACGTATAAGTTGCTTTTACGAGTTTTAAAAGAATCGCTTTTATTCTGTTTGTAATTGAGTTAAGATGAGAAGGATTG
>CAZDMD010000054.1:4619-5987 GCA_964506805.1 uncultured Vampirovibrionales bacterium
TTTTAAAAGAATCGCTTTTATTCTGTTTGTAATTGAGTTAAGATGAGAAGGATTGATTATTAAATAAAAAGGGAAATAAAATGCAATGGGAAATGCACTTGCGGATTATCACATGCACACCGTTTTTTCAGATGGCTCGTCTCAACCAGAAGACCTATTAACCGCCGTTGCAGCTCAAGGCGTTAAAACTGTTGCCGTTACGGATCACGACACTACCGCAGGCTACGACCGCTTAGTACCTAAAGCACAAGAATTGGGCTTAAACCTCATTCGTAGTATTGAAATCAACACCCATTGGGGAGATGAAGATTTACACGTTTTGGGTTATTTTTTAGATGACACGAATGACTATCTTCAAGAGGTCATGCGGGAGCATCAAGCACGTCGACGTGTGCAAATTAAAGCCATCGTTGAAAAAATTGCCAAGCTCACGAACATCAAAATAACACCTGATGACGTGTTTTCGCTTTCCCATGCAGAAGGGGCGATTGGTCGTCCTCATGTGGCAAAAATCTTGGTGGAAAAAAAAGCGGTGCGTACCTTGTCTGATGCGTTTAATAAATATCTTAAATCGCATTCTAAAACCTATGTCAAACGTGAAACGGTTGCCCCCCATGAAGCGGTTGAAGCCATTTATGAAAGCGGGGGGATTCCTGTCATTGCACATCCAGGACTTACAGAAGGCGTTGAAAAGCTGATTCCTGAACTTGTGGGCTATGGACTCATGGGCATTGAAGCGTATCACAAAAGCCATATTCCTCCTGTGATTGAATATTTTTGTTGCATGGCGGAAGAACACGATTTGTTGGTAACAGGCGGAACGGATTTTCACGGTACACCTGATTTATATGCGACGGCACACAATCGCTTGGTGATGCCTGAACATGTGAGCGATAAGCTCCTAAATGCCTATAATCAACGGCATAATGCCAACATCAGTTTTAGGTAAGTCGTATATGAGTCTCCGTTTACCTCCTTCGTGTGAACCCCTTTTTCCTCAAACTCGCCGATTCTTGTCGTGGTGCTTGATGCCCTTGAAAGACTTAATGGAAACGATCGGTTACACGATGGTCGATGGCTCGAAAATGGTGTATTTTATGCTCAAAGGGCATTGGGGTTGGCGACATATTGTGGATCGTCTTGCCTTTGTGGGTTTGGATACCATGCCCATGGCGTTATTATTAACAGGCACGCTCGGCTCCGTGCTTGCCATGCAAGTCGCACAGGACATGGTGCAACAAGGTGGTACGCATTTTGTGGGGGGTCTCGTGGCACTCGCCATGGTGCGTGAGCTGGGGCCCGTGATGACAGGGTTCGCGGTCATTGCCATGGCGGGTTCTGCCTTTGCGGCGGAAATCACCGTGATGA
>CAZDMD010000054.1:5997-11587 GCA_964506805.1 uncultured Vampirovibrionales bacterium
GCTAGTTCCTCTGTCGGTGACTTGCTGACCGGACCGAATGCGACCAACGTTTGGAACATTCAAGGAACGAACTCGGGGACTCTGAACGGATCTCTGGCTTTCTCGGGCTTTGAAAGTCTTGCAGGTGGATAGTATTCGATACTTAATGATTCCTCGAGTGGTGGCAACGATTATTGCCTTGCCGTTTCTAACGCTTTTAGGCACAACGCTTGGAATTGTGGGGGGGATGTATACAGCGGGACTCACCGCAGATGTGCCTTACACCAGTTACTTAGATTCGGTGCGCAACTTTATAGAAATGAAAGACTTGGGCGTTTTGTTGTTGAAGTCTGTTATTTTTGCGGTGATGATTGGTCTATTGTGTTGTAGTGTGGGTTTTGCGTCCAGTCGTACGAGTAATGCGTCTGCCAAATCCGTTACCAAAGCGGTCGTGTGGAGCTTTATCGGCATGACGTTGTTGGATTACGTCATTAGCTCTCTTTTTTATTAAAAATTGAACTGATCCAAGTTTTAAGAAGAACCCCAATATGGTATTGTGAAAAGATTCGGACTCGTGTCTATACGTTGTTGCTACGATGATTTTGTTCATTCATGTAGATCTATCTACACTACTTCACAAAATATATCGTAGCAACAACGTATAGACGCTCTACAAAAAACTATGGAGGCGGCTATAAAATACAAAAGCCCCCACTTAAAAGAAGTAGAGGGATTTTGAAATCAAACAACAGACAAACGACTTACTTACGGATGTTGAGACCGTCAATCAATTGCTTGTACTGTTCCGCCGAATGATGTGCGGCAAAATACTTTAATAAACGACGACGCTTCCCAACCAGCATCAATAAACCACGACGGGTGGCAAAATCCTTGTGATTGTCTTTGAGGTGAGCCGTTAAATTACGAATACGTTCAGACAATACCGCAATTTGCACTTTCGCATTGCCCGTATCTTTTTCATTTTCGCCGTATTCTTTAATCAGTTTCATTTTACGTTCTTGTGTAATCGACATTGTGTCTTCCTTATATTCTGTGGATTCCCCCAAAAACTGCGATTCACGAGACGCATCACTAGCACATGCCAAACCATAAACTACAATACAATGGGGACGATTCCCTAGTAAACAGAAGCTAGTATGATGTATTGTGATGTAAACATAAAGTCAACGCAAGTTTTTTCTTGTGGATTGGCAATGTTTAGGATATGTTTAATTTCTGCATGACTCAACAATCTTCCATAAATCTCTTCCATAAATCAAGGTGTGCTAAAATTAAGGTGTGCTAACGCATGATAATCTCCTCCTCCTCCTCCTCCGCTTCTTCCGATAGGGATGCTCCTATTATTTTTGATATTGGCGATGATGATAACACGGACGAAACCTTTTATGATGACGCTTCTGCCGAACTCATTACCCCTGAAGGCTTTCGATCGGGTTTTGTGGCGTTGATTGGGCGTCCGAATGTCGGTAAATCTACCCTACTCAACCAGCTCATCGGGGAAAAACTAGCCATTTGCTCACCTGTCATGCAGACCACGCGTCATCGTATTCGAGGGATTATGACTCGTCCAGACGCTCAACTGGTGATTTTAGATACACCGGGATTCTCTAAACCCATTGATGAACTCGGCACGTTTTTGGTTCGAGAAGGACACGCCGCCCTCAAAGAAGCGGATGTGTTATTTTGCGTGATGGATATTACCAGTCCCCCTGGCAAAGGCGACGCTTGGATTGTAGAACAAGCCTTGGCAAGCAAACGCCCTGTTTACTTGGTACTCAATAAGGTGGATAGGCTAACAGGTAATCCCGCGTTGTATGCCGAACGTACCAAAGCCTATCAGGATTTATTTCCGAAGTCTCATGGATTTTATAAGCGTTGTTTGCATACGTCTGCCAAAACAGGCAAGCAAAAAGCGGTTTTGGTGGATGCCATGTTTGAATCCTTACCTCAAGGGCCTAAGTATTATCACGACGACACCTTAACCGATCAACGCCTGAGAGAAATGGTCGCCGAATTGGTACGAGAACAAGTCTTACTCAACACGCAGGATGAACTCCCACATTCGGTCGCGATTGGGGTGGATGTCTTTGACGAAACCCACGAAAAAATGCCTCATATTTATGTAACCCTTTATGTCAATCGTAAATCCCAACGGGGCATGTTGATTGGCAAGGGTGGCACTATGATTGGATTGATTGGTGAAAAAGCCCGTCAGCGTGTGGAACATCTCTTGGGGTCTCAAGTCTTTTTGAAGTTGGATGTGAAGGTGAAAGAAAACTGGCGTAAGGATCTTAAATTTCTACAAAGTCTGAATCTTGCCCTCCCTAAATAGATCTAAGTAGAAGAGTCTGTATAAATTGTAACTTGTGAATCCGTTTTGTTCTTGTTATGGTGTAAGGGTTGTTCTTAGTTCGATTGATATACGGAGTGTCTCATGTCCACAGCTTCCCCTAACTTGTTACAAGGTCGTCGTGTGGCGAGAAAGTTTGCCTTACTAGCCCTCTATCAACTCGAAGCCGCCAAAGGCGAACTACCTGAAACCTTACCCACTCACAAGGATTTAAACACCCTCGTTCGAGCCTCCGCCCAAACACTCACCCTCCACGCTCAGGATAAAATCGAGCAGGCAAGCGATGTCTTTCGCACCGTGAGTGAGTCCATTATGACGCTTGAGTTTGAGCATCCCACCAACTTAAACACCCCCATGGGTGCGGAACAAGTCGCTGTTACCATGCCTTCTACCCGAGACACCCTCAATACGCTTGACCAATGCTTGCTTGCCTGTGAGTGGATTTGGAACGTCCTTACGATTCCGCAAATGCTGATTCACTTGGAAGATGAAAAAGTAAGGCAGTACACCGAAGACATGGTGCGTATCATCTGCGAAAAAAATGTGAGTCTCACTGAACACTTGGAAGCCTATACGTCCGACTGGAAGACGGATCGCTTGATTAAAATGGATCGTCTCATTCTAAAGCTGGCACTGGCTGAAATTTTATATGCCGATGACATTGACTACGGTGTTTCCGTCAATGAAGCGGTGGAGTTGGCTAAAAATTATTCCATGCCTGAAAGCTACAAATTCATCAATGGCGTGCTAGGGAAAATCGTGCAAGACGTCAAAGAAAAGTCTGCCGAAGAAACGCCTCAACCGTCTACGCTTGAAAGCTAGCCCATGACGAACGCCTCCCCTAGCGATACCGCCTCATTGTGGCAGCGACTGCTTCAAAAAACACGCCAACTCTTTGAAGCCTCTGCGACGACCAGCGAAAAATCTTATGAAATGAACTGGGAAGAACGGCTCGAATCCCTTGAAGAAGCCCTGTTTCGTGCCGATGTGGATGCGAAAAGCATTGATGCTTTGCTCGCACACCTTGAGTCAGAGCGTCCCACCCTCATCACCGCCGATGACACGGCGTGGAAGCAGGCGGTTCTTTCGTTTTTAGCGTCTTTGGCATCTTCTGTAACGGATTTACCTTGCTTGGATCTCGATGAGGCGTTTAATCAGCACGATGTCGTCGTCTTGATGCTTTGTGGCATCAACGGTTCGGGCAAAACCACCACGATTGCCAAGTTGGCTCACGCCTTTCAGTCACAGTTTGTCTTTGTCGTCGGGGGCGATACTTATCGTGCAGCGGCGGATGCACAGCTGGTGGCGTGGTGCAAGCGAATCAATGTGCCGTATTATACGCAAGCCGATGTGTCGCCTCATGGTGAAGGGGGGGCTTCTCCTGCGACGGTGGCGTTTCAGGGTGTGGAAGCCGCCTTGCGTCAGTATCAGGCAGAAGCGAACACCACGACTCAAAAATGCCTCGTTTTACTGGATACCTCTGGGCGTTTGCATGTGGATGCCCCGCTCATGGAAGAGCTGGCGAAAGTCAAGCGGAGCGTTCAAAAAGCCTTAGCAGGTACGGCGTTAAACGCCACCTTGCAAACGGCGTTGGTGATTGACGGCACGACAGGACAGAATGCGATTCAGCAGGTGAAGCAGTTCCATGAGGCGGTGGGGGTGGACGGCTTGATTTGCACGAAGTTGGACGCATCTGCGAAGGGGGGGGCGTTGCTTGCCATTGCTCGGGAGACGGGGATTGCCACGGCGTATGTAACGGCAGGCGAATCGGTGGAGGCGTGGCATCGCTTTGAGCTGAGGGGGTATTTGGCATCCTTGTTGGGGGCGTAGTGGGCGTGGGGCTTTATTTTAAAAATAGTGCTTGACGCTGTGTTTTGTTTATAGGATGATAATTCTTGTTGAGGCGGTTGACGGCTCGACGTAAAACAGAATGCTCCCATCGTCTAGAGGCCTAGGACACATCCCTTTCACGGATGCGGCAGGGGTTCGAATCCCCTTGGGAGTATTTTTTCGTTTGGTGGGTATTTCAATGTTAATGCTTGAAGAAGATAGCCGTTCAACAAAGCTAAAAGTGCTAGATTTGTTTTGTGGAGCAGGTGGTTTTTCATTTGGTTTTGAACAAGCAGGTCTTGAAGTTGTCGCAGGCTTTGATTTTGATAAAGAGGCACTCCTTACATTTAAGCATAACCACCCTAATGCACAAGCGATTCATCATGATTTAAGTCAGCCTATACCCCATATTGAAACTTTTAAAAACGTAGATATTGTGATTGGAGGCCCTCCTTGTCAAGGCTTTTCTATTTCAGGAAAACGTGATTCAAATGATGAACGTAACCAGCTATATAAAGCCTACTTACATACTTTAGAGCATATTCAGCCCAAAGCGTTTATTATGGAGAATGTTCCTAATTTATTAGCGATGGAAGGTGGGCGTTTAAAAGATCAGATTATTGCCGACTTGTCAGCAATGGGTTATCTCGTTAGTTATCAGATTTTAAATGCTTCTCATTTTGGTGTCCCTCAAAATAGACGGCGTGTCTTCTTAGTTGGAATGCAAGACTCCTATTTCACCTTTCCTGTTCCTACAGATAATGATATAATTACTTGCGGTGATGCAATTAGTGATTTGACTGATAGTTCTATTGATGATGGAGATTCCTACCCTATGCCTCCTACTACAGAATATCAAAGACTAATGCGTCAAAAGTCTAAGGGTATATTTAATCATGAAGCGACAAATCATACAGATAAAACCAAATCTATTATTGCCTTAGTGCCTGACGGTGGAAATTATAAGGATCTTCCTTTAGAACTTCAAAGCACTCGAAAGGTCAATATCGCATGGACACGATATGCCAGTGGTAAACCGAGTCCAACGATTGACACGGGGCATAATCATCATTTTCATTATCAATACAACCGAGTACCCACCGTTAGGGAGTCGGCAAGATTACAATCCTTTCCTGATTCTTTTATATTTAAAGGTAAAAAAACCAGTCAATACAGACAAGTAGGTAATGCAGTTCCACCTATTTTAGCTAAAACTTTAGCTCGAAATCTTTATACAATCTTGAAAAAGGATATTGTTTGATGATATATAATCATTTAGATCAATATAGGTGTGCGATTGTTCGAGGTAAAGCCTCTTCGGATTTGGATAACCTATTACCAGCGTATGCAGGAATTTTACAAGAACTTTGTCCCTGTACCAAAGAAACCTTTAGGAATGATTTTGACTCA
>CAZDMD010000055.1:0-11466 GCA_964506805.1 uncultured Vampirovibrionales bacterium
AGGCAACCTCAAACAATCCCTATTATAACAAAAACAAAACATGTCAGGTGTTAAGCTTATATAGAGGATTTGACTTGGCTTTTGATTGTATTGACGATATGATGAAAAAGTAAAATCCCTATTCAAAAATACCCTATTCAAAAATAAAGGAGTCTTTACTATGGCACATGTAAGTCGTGGATTGTTCATCGCAGGCAATTGGAAGATGTTTAAAACCAACACGGAAGCACGTCAGTTTGTGTTGCAATTGGTACAAGATCTTCCCTCTCATTCAAAAGTTCAAGCGGTGATTGCGGCAGGATTCACCTTGCTGGCAGGTTTACAGCAAGCCGCTCAACAAACGGGACTCCACTTACAAGTGGCGGCTCAAAACATGGAAGCTCAAAACGAAGGGGCGTATACAGGGGAAGTGTCTCCTGTGCAGTTAAAAGACCTGAACATTGGCATGGTGGTACTCGGGCATAGCGAAAGACGTGCTTATTACAATGAAAGCGATACGACCATTAACCTTAAAACCAAAAGTGCATTATCTCACGGCATTTTACCGATTGTTTGTGTGGGCGAGACTTTAGAAGAGCGTAATGCAGGCGTTACAGATGACATCGTAAAAACGCAGGTCTTGGCTGGCTTAAAAGGGTTGACGCCTGAACAAGTGGGAACTTTAGTCATTGCCTATGAGCCTGTTTGGGCGATTGGAACGGGTAAAGTGTGTGATGCGACGGAAGCGAATCGGGTTTGTGCGTGGATTCGCCAAGTCATTGCAAGCGAATATGGGTCAAGTTCTGCGGAAGCCGTGCGTATTTTGTACGGTGGCAGTATGAAGCCTGACAATGCGGAGACCTTGCTTTCAGGGTGTGATATTGACGGCGGACTGATTGGCGGAGCAAGCCTTGAGGCGGATTCTTATCGCCAATTACTTCGTATCGCAACGGAAACGATGAACCGCTTACAGCCTTCGGCGTGTCGCTTGTAGTTAGGCTGGGTTCACTGTTAGCTATTTCATCTCACTCTCTTGTCATCTATGGAGAAACCTATACAGAGGGTGAGATGGTCTCTTCAACAAATTTTTGTACTACCAATCGGGCGTGAGAATAAACCAAGCCCCCTTGAAAGTAAAAGGTATATGGCGGACGTACAGGCCCATCGGCGGAAAGTTCAATCGAAGAGCCGTCAATGAACGTCCCCCCTGCCATAATCAATTCCGATTCATAGCCGGGTGCATGAGCAGGCACAGGGGTAATATAGCTTGAAACAGGCGACCACTCTTGTACCAGTTTGGCAAATAAAAGCTGGCGTTCAGGGGTTTCAAGCCACAGCGTTTGAATAATATCGCTGCGGGGGGCATCCCAACGAGGCGAAGCCTGCATTCCCAATGCCTCAAGCACATAGGCACAAAGACACATCCCCTTCACGGCTTCTTTTACCACGCTAGGGGCTAAAAACAAGCCTTGCAATAAGGTACGAGTCAATTCAAACATGTAGCCCCCATTCGCTCCAATACCAGGACAAGTCAAGCATTCCGCCACCTGTTCGATTAAATCGGCACGTCCTGCCACATATCCCCCTGTCGGGACAATGCCTCCACCGGGATTTTTAATCAAGGAACCTGCCATTAAATCCGCCCCAATCGCGGTTGGCTCGTGGGATTCTAAAAATTCACCGTAGCAGTTATCTACCATCACAATCGCCGTCGGATTATACGCCTTTAACGCTTGAATTAAACCTTGCATGGCAGGGATGGTCATGGGCTGACGAGTGCTATAGCCTCTTGAACGTTGTAAATATAACATCGAAGCGTTTTGAATGTGCTGAATTTCTAGTTCGCTAAAGGTATTGCGGATTTCGCCCGTCTCTTCAAAGACGCTAAACTCTTGATAAGACACCCCTTTGGCTTTTAGAGATTGCTTAGAATTGCCTCGTAAACCAATGACTTCTTCCAGTGTATCGTAAGGTCTGCCTGTTACCGAAAGCATCGTATCGCCATGATGAAGACAGCCATTTAAGGCAAGCGACAAGGCATGCGTTCCTGAAACAATATGCGGACGCACCAATGCCGATTCGGCTTGCAAGGCAGTGGCAAAAATTTTATCCAGCACGTCTCGTCCCATATCATGATGCCCGTAGCCTGTAACACAGGCAAAATGTTCCTCCCCTAAGCGATGCGTCTTCATCGCTAGCAACACCCGTTCGGTATTGGCATGACATAAAGCCTCTAAATGAGGAAAGACCGACTGCTGTAATGCCTGTTCCGCTTCTTGAATGAGAGCCTTTGCCGTGGGGTATTTCGTAGCAAGCAGGGACATGACATCAACGCCCCTTTAGACCATTGCATCGCTTGAGGCAATAAATGTTTTGAGTTCATCCATGCTACTTACTTCAAGTTCCAGTAGCCAGTTGATTTCATAATTTTCGCTACACATCAACTGCGGACGCTCCACCACTTCTTCATTCACCGATAAAATCGTACCGCCAATCGGCATGGTGAGTTCGATTTCGCCGTCATCTGTCCCAATCGTGGCAAAGGTATCCCCTGCAGAAAGCGTTTCGCCTTGTTCCATGAGTTCAATGTAGCGGATTTCATCGATTTTTTCGGCAATGGCGGGATCTAGTCCAATGAGGACGTGATCGGCATGTTGCGGATGTACATATTCATGTGTCGCACTAAAATAGATACTTTCACTCACGAGATTTTCCTTCTGTTGATGATGATATGAGGCAAGAGCCTGAATCTATTTCTTGCCTTGGCTTTTGATATTATGTGAATTTTAGTCCAATCGTAAACGTTCACAGCGTCGAATTACATTATATACAGGACACACAACAATTACGCAAGCAAAAACTTGTTATCACAAAAAACGTGCATTTTTCGCACGATTTACCCCTAGAAAAGCCTCTTTTGATTTGCTATCCTAACAATATACACAGGGACAGATATTTATTTTAACACTCTCTTCTACTGATTGAATTGTAAGCCAAAAACCGCTACCACCTAAGCCCAACGGACGTGCGTCCCAAGGGGGATGTGTCGTGGCGTAACGATAAAGGACAACACCCAATGACGACCTTTTCCATGCCTTCTGATGAGACCCATGTTCACGCCCCCTTTTCGCTTTCTGAAGAACAGGCACAGGGCTTTGTGAATGCCACTTTAAAGGAGTTAAGCGAACGCCAAGCCCGCCGTCAGGAGAAAGAACGTATTTGGAAGTCTTGCTGGAAGGCGTATCGTTGTGAATTGGAAAATCCAACGGAAAAGGACGCCGATCGCAACGAGGTGGCTCGCCCGATTATCTTTCAAGCCGTTGAAAATCTACACACCACCATTATGAGTCAGTTGTTTCCGAAATCAGGACGCTTCTTTCATGTCTTTGGTCAACGCCAGCATGATCATCACGATGCCGAACTCTTAGAAACGGTACTGCATCAAAAACTGGCGACACAAGGATTTCAATCGGCGTTTGGTTTGTTTTTAAAACAGCTTTTAATTACAGGCAATAGCGTGATGATGATGCCATGGCATTATGAAGAACGACTTCAAAAGCGTCAAGTCCCGATTAAACGATTGGGCTTGACGGTGGGTTTCACAACCGAATCGCAAAAAGTGATGAGTGAACAAGGCCCTCGATTTGAGGTGCTGAATATACGAGATGTTTACATCGACGACACACTCAAAACATGGCAAGACGGTATTTTGATTCGGCGTATTGAAAAACGCCTCAGCCAAGTGCTACAAGAAGAACGCTACCACAATAAAGAAAGCCTATTAACGAGCTTTAAGCAATGGCTGAAAAATCAAGGGCATCGCAAGGAGATGCCCGTGCCTCAACAATCCGTAACACTTTTGGAAGTGTGGGGGGATTTATGGGTGGAAGAAACGCTTTACCCGAATCATGTCGCAGTGTTGGTGCAAGAAACAGGCACGCTCTTACGATTTGAAGCTCATGGCTTAGAAGCAGGGCAAGCCCCCTTCGTCTTTGCCAGCCTAATTCCCGTGCCGCATGAAGGCTACGGCGTGGGAGCGGTTGAAAAGTCGCTTGGCTTACAGCATGCCATTAACGCCTTAACCAATCAAAAGCTCGATATTCTCAATCTCTGCATCAATGCCCCGTTTACGTATTTGTTGAGTGATGATGTGTTTGATCCGCTTTCGATGGTGTATCGCCCTGGTGCGTTGATTCCTGTGAAGAATCACGATACCTTGCGTCCTCTGCCGATGGTGGCTCAAAACATCAACGTGGCGTTTCAAGAAATCGAAGATTTAAAGGTCGAGATTTTGGAAACCACAGGCTCGTTGCGTTTGATGACAGGGGCGTTGGAAGGGTCTTTATCCACCCCGAAAACCGCCACAGAGGTCAACGTACTGACTGCCAACGCTCATCGTAAGTATGACGGTATGCTCATGCAACTCGAACAAGCCTGCCTAGAGCCGATGTTGCAACTGGTGTATGAACTGGCGAAACAGTTTTGGGTGTATCCTGAAGAGTTACGCTTGGTGGATGAAAATACGGCAAGCGTTTCGTATCAATCGCTTTCGCCTGATGTGTTACAACGTTCTTGTTGTGATATTCGAGTTTTAGGCAGTCGAGGGCAACTCAAAAAAGAAGAAGAGTTTGAAGGCTTACTCTTCTTTTTAAAGACGATGAAGGAAGTCCCTGAAATGATGCAACGTCTGAATCTCGATGCCATTGTCAAACGCATGATTCGCTATTTGGGTTTTCGAGATGAGGAATTACTAACATCACCGCAGACAACGCTAGCTGAACCGCAGGGAGGGCATTCATTGTAACAGGGCGTTTAAACGTCCCCTGTTCAAAGGCTTGCCGTCGCACCGCACACGACAAAGCCTCCCTTTTTACAGGGGGCTTAGCAAGCCTTTTTATTTTTTAAGGATGTTTAGGTGAGACTCCCTCTCCCTTAGGCAGAGGGTTGGGGTGAGGGATTCCAAACTTCAGATTGAAGCTGGTCTTCCCTCCTCCTATCCTCCTCCCTTAGGGAGGAGGAATCAGAAGTCAAAAGCCCTAAGTCTACTTAAACACCTAATTTTACTTACTAATCAAAAAGGAGACCGCTAGATGACACCCGAATCCACACCCGTTCCCGAAATGCCCGATGAACTGGCGTTACTCACCCAGTTCAAAAAAGATCCGATTGCCTTTATCCGCAAAGAAATTGACACCGCCATTAAAGCCTATTTGTTGACTGCCAATGAAGACGGGCAAGCGCGTATGGCGATGCAACAATTTGTGAAAGAACACCCCGATGCCGAACCCGTGATGCGTTACATCTTGGAAGAGGTGGCACGCTTGATTGAAGAAGATGAAGACGGCGTACTCGCTCCGTGGAACGAGTTGTTTAATCAGGCCCTTGAAAACTTTGTGATGAAGTTTCAAGGCACGCTGAAACCGTCTGAAAATAGATCTCCGAAAGAACGCCCAAAAACGCCTTTCGTGGAACAAGGCAAGCTCCCGATGAAGGGGATTTCGCCTCGCACGTTTACACGAGCAGAAATCGGGAAAATGTCCCCTGAAGAATATCTGGCGAATGAAGCCGCTATTCAAGAAGCCTATAAGGAGAAACGCATCAAGTAACCGTCAGGTTCAAGACGATACTGTTCATTTTATCACGCTAATCAAAGGAGAAGAAGACCCATGGGATATGATAACTTTCTACCTGAAATTTGGAGCCAGATTATTTTAAAGAGTTTCAATAAGAATTCCGTTATGGCAAGCCTTGTGAATCGAGACTATGAAGGGGAAATCAAAAAAGCAGGGGATGTCGTCCACATTCGCTCTTTAGGGTCGGTTACGGTGAAAAACTACACCCGAGACGCTGCCATTACTTACGATACCTTGAGCGATCCCAAGCAATTGCTCACCATTAACCAGCAACGCTATTTTGCCTTTCGAGTCGATGATTTGGATATTGCCCAATCTGATATTAAAATCATTGAAGAATATACCGAACAGGCAGGCATTGCGGTTCGAGATGCGATTGACACCTATTTGTACAATCACTATACGGAAATCCCCACCGCTAACATTGTAGGCGGAGCGTCCACCACGATTGCCATTACCAAAACGAACATTTACGATAACATCACCCTCATGGCGGAAATGTTGGACAACAACAACGTGCCACAGGAAGATCGGGTCTTGATTGTGAGTCCTCGCTTTAAACGGATTCTGCTTCAAAGCGATGCTTTTACCCGTGCCACCAGCT
Source organism: uncultured Vampirovibrionales bacterium (assembly GCA_964506805.1). Classification (GTDB taxonomy): domain Bacteria; phylum Cyanobacteriota; class Vampirovibrionia; order Vampirovibrionales; family JAJTHC01; genus JAJTHC01. The sequence continues at coordinate 6,217 of CAZDMD010000055.1, forward strand.
TGGGAGATCAAGCCATTCAAACAGGCTTCTTGGGCAGTGTGTCAGGCTTTAAGGTCTATGTGTCTACCAACGTGCCGACTTTGGCGGGGGGTGTTGTGCCGATTTTAGCCTTCCATAAGGATTTTGTAACGCTAGCGTCTCAAGTCAATAATGTGGAACATGTTCGCCCGACGGATTTATTTGCCCATGCGGTGCGTGGATTGTATTTGTTTGGCTCTAAAGTGGTGCGTCCTGAAGCGGGGGCTTGGTTGCGTTGTACGATGGCGTAACTTCAGAAAGCACTTCAATCGACTATAACGTTCTGACTTTTCTCTCTTTCTTTTCGCTTATTTAAACAGGGTTTAAATGGAGCAGACTGCACAGGGAATCGGAGCAAATTAAAGCCCTCCAATTCCCTGTTTCTTTTTAATTTTAAAGCTCAAACAAAGGATTTAATCGGATGAACAACGGTAAAAACACACTCACGCTTGTCAATGACGTTTTAACGAGATGCGGTCAAAAAAGCGTCGGCACATTGATTGGGATTCAAACCCCTGTCAAACAAGCCCTTAGCTTTTTGAATCAGGTGTATGAAGAAATTCGTTTAAGCGTCAACATTCCCGCCTTAAAGCAACAGCTTCAAATTCCGTATGACGCAGGTACCACGCAAATTGATTTGACAACGTATAACACCGATGCAGCCTTTATTGCGGTGCAAACGGTGTGGGTCAAGAATCAGAATGCAACGTATTGGTCTTCTTTACGCTACACACCAGAGACATCCCCGTGGCTAGAAAGCGATACCGCCGAAACTCCGATGCAATTTCAGTTCAATCAAAACCATTTGTTTTTGTATCCCACGCCCAGTGTGGGAGGGGTTTTGCGTTTAATGGTGGAGCCTCCGATGACGGCATTGACGCAGAATACGGATGTCCCTCAGCTCCCACAAGGCACGGAGTATTTGTTGGTCTTGGGAACAGTGGCGTATTTACAGCAATTTTTAGGGGAGGTACAGACAGGCTTGTTGAGCTTTCGTTTATACGAAGAAGGACTGTTGCGTTTGAAGAAGACGTATCAGCCCTTGTTTAATCACTTGCGAATGAAAGGGCCGAACACAGGGTATAAGACGCTTTAAAAAGCTAAAATCAGACGTTTCCTAAAAGATATTCCAGATTTCAGGCTCTTATAAACGGGAGGGTTGGGGGCGAGGGGATTCTTAAGGGGGACGTAAGGGGGGGGGGGGAAGGGAGGACGTAACACGTCCCTTCCCCCGTCCCCCTTGAGTCGCCTTTTGGGGTTTGGGGGCTTTTGGCGAGACAAAAGACCCCAAGAACAGCCAGCTAACGCTAAACACGAATATAGTCTTTTCAGTAAGTTCTTTTGCAGTGTCTATACGTTGTCGCTACGATTCGTCTAGCCTACTGCCTAAAAAACTCTTTAAAAGACTATAGAAAGCTCTGCAAAAGTCCCATTCGGCGAACCTTCTGTGTCAAAACAAGCCGTTTTTTCGTTATGTAGTATGTCTACACGCCTCAAAAGCCGTTTGTTTTTCCTTGAATCTTCATCCGACTTGAACTTTCGCAGAGCCTTCTATAATGCAAACCACAAGGAGTTTTTCGATGATTACCAAACATCTCCATGTCCCCACTTTAGACGGGGGTATGAATACGAAAGAAGCCCCGCTTGCCTTGCGAGCGAATCAACAGCGGTGGATTGAAAATCTACATTGGCAACAGGGAGCAGGTTGGTCAACGTATAACATAGGCTTTCAAGCCATGAATAGCACCCCCTTAAATAATGGGGCAAGCATTCAAAGCATCACCACCTTTCAAGATGTCTCTGGGCTGGATCAAACGTTGGTACAAGCAGGCGAGAGGCTCTTTCATGTGAATCCGCTGACAGGCACCATCCATAAAACACTTGGCACGACCTATAATAGCCCGAATACTTACGTTACATTCTTAGGTTGGTGTTTTATTTTAAACCCGTCCGCTAGACCCAAGCGGTGGAATGGGGTCAGCAATACCTTTGAAAATATGGTCGGCTGGCCTTATGTGGCTGAAGGGGAGACGGTGGGGAATCCTAGTATTGGATGCGTCTATGCGAACCGCTTGATTCTAGCAGGTGATGCGACTCGTCCGAATACGATTTATCTTTCAGCGTTGGAAAATCCTGAAGATTTTACGCCGTCTGCTTTAGAAGACGGGGCAGGGGCGATTCAAGTCAATCCGGGGGATGGACAACGCATTACCGCCTTAGTGCCGTTGTATGTGCCGTATTCTAATGAGCATGTCTTGCTTATTTTTAAGACGAATAGCATCTATGCCTTACGAGGCTTTGATGCGTCGAGCTTTCGTGTGGAATTGGTATCGAATACGCTAGGGACGCAATCCCCCCGAAGTCTAATGCCCGTGGGGCAGGATGTTTGGTTTCTTTCCAGTTCAGGGATTAACGCCTTAGGCCCGAATACGCAACTGGGGATTTTAGCCGTGGGGAGCATTTCCCCTGAAATGCAGGGCAGGTTGGCTCATCTCAATCAGGCTCAACTTGATAAAGCCTTTGCCTTGCATGACCCGATTCAAAAAGAATTATGGTGGTGTCTTCCCACAGGGAGTTCCACCGTTTGCAATGAAGTATGGGTGCAACATTACAGTAGTACGCCCTATAAATGGAGCTTGCGAACAGGGCTGAGTATGACGTGCGGGAATACGCTTCCTTTGGGGCAGTTACTGACAGGCGATAGTTCTGGCAAATGGCTTCAACAACGCAAAGGCAATACCTATAACGGCTCACCGATTACGTGGAAATTATCGTCCGCCACTTATTCGCTGGGGGATTTAAGCCAAGTCTCTCGGATTAGTAAAATTGATGTCTATCTCGCCAATGTTGGTGTGGAAGATTTAAACGCCGAAGGCACTTGGGAGCTAGGCTACGACGGTTCAGATGCCTTAATGCCTTCCATTCAACTTTCAGGCGGAGGCACAGATCTCTACGGCACAGGCTTTTTTAATACCGCTCGCTTTGGGAGTCAAGCGAAAGGGGTGGCTCGGGTCTATCCCGAAGGGAGTGGGCGTTTGTTTGAATTGACCTTAAGTGGGGAACTTCCCTCGCAACCCATTGCGATAAGTGGGTATAGTATCACTTATATTGAAGGAGGAACAAGCAGTTTATGATGGCGAATATCCAACGACTCAAAGCCAATACGATTCAAAATGGCTTACTCATCAATGCGGATGACTTTAATGCGGAACTCGATCAACTCATCAACAAAAGCAATGAGTTAGACGATGCCATTTATCAGAATAAAACCTTTACAGGCAATAAAACCTTTAACGGCACAACCGCCTTTCAGCAGGATGTTACGGTAAACGGTACGCTTACCTTAGGCGGAGGACGACAACTCCTTCAATGGGGAGGCACAGAAACAGGGGTGAGCAAACATGTGTTTGAGGTGAATCCGAGTTATGCACCAAATCCCTTGCCTGATGGTTATACGGTTTCGTTTAAAATCAGTGAAACCCCTGATGCGTGGGAAGCCTTAAGCGTGAAAGTCGGTACCAATAATGCCTTACCGATTCAAAAAAAACAAGGGCAAGTCCTCGCAGGCAATGCCTTTGTGCATGGGGAAACCATTACCGTTCAAAAAACAGGATCCGCTTTTTATGTGATAGGCGGTGTACATTTGCCCTTAGGTTATGTGCATACGCCAATCCCACAATATGTGTCGGCTCGGACGATTAGCATGACAGGCGATGCCGTGGCTCGCAGTAGCAACTATCTTCGAGACCTTTCCGCCACAGGGAACATCACCATTAGCTTAGATACCACTGGGCTAAATGGTTTGTCTCCTACGGCGACCTTACTACCGAATACTTGGTATTATCTCTATTTGGTGGATGCAGGCACAAGCAGTGCAGGAGGCTATGTCTTACATACCTCTCAAGGGACGCTCACTTTTACAATCAATTCTGTGGTGCATCATGCCAGACAGTTACCGCTTGCCCTTAAAACCGATGCCAACAGTAATCTTCTCCCTTTTTATGTCGTGCAATGGTCGGGACGCAGTGCCACGCTTCGCTATGCCACGACCCTGAATGGCATAGCCACTGGCATGACAGGGACAAACACGCTCATTGGACTGGTGTCGAGTACCGCTTATATTTCAACTTCACTTAGTGCCTTTGTCCCCCCGAATGTCAACAATGCCACGATTTTCACCTTTTCTCGTGGAGGCGGTGGAGCGTGGTGGAAAGTACCGGGATCTTTACATGAAACGAATTGGGATCTTGGTCTGAATCATTCCGTGGAACATCAGGTACAGCTCAATAGTAGTCGCACACTGGAATTTAAAGTAAGCGTGAATGGCTTTGATGTGGCGGTTACAGGCTTTACGATGAACTTATAAAAACGGATTTCAACGAGAAAGGAGATACCCATGACACAGTATGCCGTTAGTGATTTACACAACAACACCTATACCGCTTGGCGAATGGTGGAAGACGACTGGGAACTGCTTCCCAATGAAACACGGCTTGCAAGCCTTGAAGGTCTGCAAGAACGAGAAGCCCCTCCTTTGCCTAAAACGGCTTACGAGATTCTCACCCAAATGAGAGGACTCTTCGGGACACAAGCCCTTGCCGTGCAGTACGAGTTTCGGCAAGTCATGGTCGAAGTGCAAGCCTCCGCAGAGGCAGGGAACATCCCCCTGATGCGGTACATCATCGAGCAACTCGATTTCACCAATCGCAGTACCATTACCCCCACACAAGGCGAGGTGTTTCGGGATTTATTTTTAAGTTGCTTTGAAGAAAATGATTAAACGAAGGGCTTACAAGTATAACTGAAATCAAAAATACTGATACAGTTTTTCTTGGAGCTGGTTGTTCTTGGGGTCTTTTGCGTTGCCAAAAGACCCCATCCCTTGCTCACTTCGCTACGCTTCGTTCTGGGAAGGGGTTACCACCCCCTCCCAACCTCCCCCCATAAGGGGCTTCGCACTTTATCAAGGGGGGACAGGGGAGGACGTATTGCGTTTCTCCTCCCCTTAGTCCCCCCTTAAAAATCCCCCCTTACCCCACCTCCTCGCGTCTCTTCCCTACACTCGACGTCTGCAAAATGTCTCGGAAGCCTCGCATTTAGTGCAGGTCGTCGAAAGACACCCATTTAAGGCATTTCGTTGTAAAGTGTTCCCTTCCTTTTCACAAGCCCCTGAAAATAATTTACGGAATCATCCCTTTAAGTACATATCGTCATTCTGAACGCATGTGAAGA
>CAZDMD010000056.1:0-7612 GCA_964506805.1 uncultured Vampirovibrionales bacterium
TAGGTCTATCTACACTCCTTCACAAAATCATCTAGGCTCCTCGTCTAGCCTACTGGTCGGAAAACTCTTGAAAAGACTATATACGTTGCTTTTCTATCACTTGTAAAATATAAAGGATTTTATATGGCGTTTTGTAGTGCTTCTCTCCTGACTCGATTCACACAATTGTTCAATTTCCCGCCTGTTTGGAAAATTGTCAGCCTTATTTTAGCGATGCTCTTAAGTCCCTTAATGGCACATGCGAATACGGTCGTGATACAAGGCAATGGCAATGTGATTCAACAAAAAACGGTTGTCTATGCCTCCTCTCCAGAAGCAAGTTGTCAACGTGTCATTCCCTCAGGGCGATGCGTTGGGCAAAATGTTACCATTGGCTATCCCAATGAAGCGGTTTTGTATCCGTTGCAAACGCCAACGCCTGATGCGATTCAAGCGAGCAATCCGCAAGAAGCCCATGCAAATTGGCTGTATCAAAAACGCCAGTATGAACGTGTGAATCAGATTTACAATCAGGATTATGATGCGTTAGGCAACCGTTCCTTAAATACCCCAACGGGGATTCGTCCCTATCCACGTTATGCGGACTATGCGTTTCGCCAAAAAACGCAGGAATTTCAAAAGCCTACGTCTCAACCGATGCAGGATGTGATGTATCGCATTCCGAGTGTCTATGTCGCTCCTAAGCCCCAGTATCGTTACATTACTTATAAGCAAGCCCAGCAATACGACTGGCTTTATAAGAAAGGGATTACGACACATCGTCGTCCTAAGTGGGCGGTGGTGCGTTGATAGCATAACGCATTAGCTCTTTCCATTCGTCATTAATCTTGTGTTATAGTGATAAAAACACTTCAACATAAGGTGAAACTAATGATGTCTCAAGCGTCTGATTCAGAAAGCAATATCCAAAAAATTAAAATCGAAGGCTTTAAGTCCATTCGTTCAGTAGAACTTGAACTCAAGCCCTTAAACATTTTGGTAGGAGCGAACGGAGCGGGAAAATCGAACTTCATTGGCGTGTTTAAGTTTTTACATGAACTTTCCAACCAAAACTTACAACACTATGTCCGTCGTTCAGGAGGTGCGGATCGTATCCTGCATTTTGGTAGCAAACGAACCCAGCGTATTGTACTAGATTTGGATTTTGGTACCAATCCGTACCATGTTGAATTGGGGGTTTTACCAGAGTATGATACACTACTAGAAAAACCTGTTCCAAAGCATGTATCAAAACTACTAATATCAAAACTACTAAAAAGTTATAAAATCTATCATTTCCACGATACCAGTGCTGAAGCCCCTATGAAAAAAACCAGCTCGCAGGACGATAATCTTTCCTTACAGTCTGATGCTAGAAATATTGGGGCTTACTTATACCGCCTGAAAGAAAGTCCTGTTTCTCATTATCAGCACAGTTATCGTAAAATTGTAAAGGCGATTCAGTTAGTCGCTCCCTTTTTTCAGGATTTTATACTCGAACCTGATGAAATCGGTAATATATTGCCACGCTGGAAGCATCGAGATTCTGAACAAACATGGAGCTTTCAGGATTTGTCTGACGGCACTTTACGCTTTATTTGTTTAGCCACTTTACTAGGACAACCGATTGAAAACATCCCAAGCACCTTGATTATTGATGAGCCTGAACTGGGTTTGCATCCCTTTGCAATCAATTTATTGGCAGAAATGTTAAAGTCGGTGGCCGCTGCAGGTAAGCAAGTGATTGTTGCGTCTCAATCCGTTACCTTATTGAATCACTTTTCGGTAGAAGATTTATTGGTGGCAGACCAAGTCAACAATGAAACGGTGATTCGTCGTTTAAGTCCAGAAGACGTTCAAGAATGGATTCAAGATTATAGCTTAGGGGCTATTTGGGAACATCACATTATAGGGGGCGTACCTGATGACTACTAAGCCTCCACAGTGGGAAACGATTGCTATTCTTTGTGAAGGAGAAACAGAAGTAACGTTCATCAAGCAAATCGTGAATCCTTTTTTACAAAAGAACTATACTAAGTTAAAGCCTGTCCTTCTTGGTGGGAACGTATCGGAAGACCGCATCATCGACTTTGCCAAGAGACAAAAAGAACGGATTGTGAGTACCTTTGTCGATTATTATGGTTTTAAAGGCAACACGAATCGTTCAATTCAAGAAATCGAAGACGCTCTGCAAGCAAGAGTCAGCAAGCAAAAACCTCAACTTCATTTTATTCCTTACCTACAACGCCATGAAACAGAGGCTTTATGGTTTTCTTCTATTGAGGCGATTCAACGTGCGATGAATGCAGATGAAAGAATCTATCAAAAACTCAAAGCAATCCGAAGCGAATTTGATACCCCTGAAGACATCAATAATAGCCCTGAAACAGCTCCTTCTAAACGGCTTGAACAATTGTTTCTTGCGTTTAACAAAATGACAGATGGGAGTCTAATTGCAGAAGAAGTCGGGTTGTTTCAAATGCGTCAGGAATGTCCTCGTTTCAATCAGTGGCTTAACGATTTAGTGGCATTAGCAAATCAATTACGAGGCATCTCGTTGAGAGAAGCTACCCATTAAACGACCGCCTTAAATGTGGATGCCATGCCCCAGATGACGTTCCGCCACTTCGAGCCAGGCTTCCGAAAGACTAGGGTGGGGATGAATAGTCAAAGCAATATCTTGGACGGTAGCTCCCATTTCAATCGCTTGCACCAGTTGCGAAATCAAAATATCGGCATGGGGACTCATAATTTCAGCCCCTAAGACGGCTTGAGTCTTTTCATCCACCACAATCAACACACTTCCTTGAGAGGCATCTTCAATGCTGGCACGTCCTAACACGGCAAAGGGCAAACGGGTTAGCTTGGCTTGAAAGCCCTTTGCTTTCGCCTCTTCTAACGCATAGCCCACGCGTGCGAGTTCAGGTTGGGTGTAAATCACCGCAGGGGTTTGTGTGGCGGAATCCAGCCCAAGTCGTTTACCAGCAAGCGTTTCGGCGAGTACAATGCCATGATGCGACGCCACATGAGCCAACTGCATCGTGCCGTGAACGACGTCCCCAATCGCAAAAATATGCGGTTGATTCGTCTGTAAATAGGCATTGACGAGAACGCCCCCCGACTGCTCATGGCAGAGAACACCCGCTTCCGCCAAGCCTAAGCGATGCGTATTAGCTCGGCGACCCGGCGCGACTAAAACACCGTCCACCACAAGGGATTCAGGCAAAGTGTTTTCGGTATTTTTTACCGTGTTTTCCGCTTCAAGAGCCTCCATGCTTAAACGCACTTCTTTTTGCAATTCGTTGACTTCACACGCCGTTACGTTGGCATTGAAATGAAAGACAATCCCCTCCTCACTTAAAAGACGCTTTAAGGTTTCTACATGCTTACTGTCATACTGCTTAAGCAAATCAGGCAAGCGATCAATCACATGCACCTCTACGCCCAATCGATTCATGGCTTGGGCAAGTTCTAAACCAATCACGCCTGCTCCTACAATCGCCAAACGCTTGGGGAGTTTAGGTTGATTAAAAAAGGTTTTCACCGAAAAGACGAATTCACTCGGTTGATTTTCAAAAACAGGCGGGATGAAGGTTTCCGCCCCCGCAGCGATAACAAAAGCATCCGCCGAAAGCGTTTCATGGGAGTTATGCGAGTCATCAGGGTGTGTGATTTCAAGGGCGGTCGGTGAAATGAATCGAGCCGTGCCATGAATGTGGCGAACGCCCAAGCGTTTGAGCCGAGCATCAATGCCAGTACGCAAATGGCTGACCGTTCCTTGCAAGGCAGTTGCTAGCGTTTCCCAGTCAAAGCGGATGTGATCGGCATAAATACCAAGCTGATTGAGCTGGTGAGCTTGCGTCAGTTTGTAATAGTCCGTGCTGGCATGAATAAGGGCTTTAGAAGGAATGCAACCCCAATTCAGGCAGGTGCCTCCGACTTGGGCTTCCTCGACAATCGTTACCTCAAAGCCCAATTGAGCCAAGCGAATAGCGGAAACATACCCCGCAGGGCCTGCTCCAATTAAAACGATTTTTTTAAGCGGTGAAGGAGGGGAAAATGGAGTTGTCATGGATGCAATTCCTAAAAGGGCAGACAAACACAATAGATATATTGAATCATTTGAACTATATCACAGACAAACTCAAAAGAAAAACTAAGCGAATGATTTGTTTCAAATCATTTGTAAAGCCTTGCATTTACTATTGTGTGGTGTAATATAAGGGTATGCACTCAATGCTTGGAAACTTGAATAAGGTTTTGTAAATGAATCCGCTGATGCTTTACCAGTTATTGACTTCTCAACTTGCTGTTCAACCTGATTTGTCTGAAGTTCAGCAACCTGCTCCTTGTCCTGAAACGTGGCCTTTACTCTTAAAAAAAATCATCTATGAACGTAAGCGTGTGGCAGGTTTTTATGTCAGTGATGCACAGGGCAATGAAACGCTCTGTCGGTCGACGATGACGGATGTCTACAATAAAATTGTGGCATTAGAAGAAGGGGCGATTATTCATTTGCGTGGGGCGGCTCCTGTTTATATTCAAGCCATCAATGCCTATGGTTTGGATGTAGAACAAGTGCTAAAACTGAAAGAATATGATGCCGAAATGCAAGCCCTTCAAAAAACGAAAGCCAAGCGTGAAGCCCGCTTACGTCGTCAAATGGAACGTGAAGGCATTTTTAAAGATGTCACCACAGAGGCGTAGCCCGCTTCCCCCTTATTTAGATTTCACTCTCTTATTTCATTTTATTTTCTTTACTTCTCTCTTTAAAACTTAGGTAAAACTCCATGACAGGCTTTTCCTTTTTAGCCGAACATACGCATCACGTTACGCCTTTACCGACTCAATGCCAATCTCCTGCATTTAGAAGCCTGAATCCGTTGACACAAATTTACTATTTTGGGAGTTTTAATCCTGTTCACTTGGGGCATTTAAATACCGCCAAAGAAGCACTGGCGACTTTGGCTTCTCTGGGCTTCCGAGAAGTGGTTTTTATTCCCACGCCCAAGCCACCGAATAAAATGAAACACAGCTCATCACAAGATTTATTACCGCTTGCTTTACGTTTAGCGTTTTTAAATGATGCCATCCATGATTTGGGGATGCAGAATTATTTTAAAGCGGTTAATTTGGAATGGCAGAGCGATGCCTCTCCAAGCTATACCGCTCAAACCATTAAAAAACGTTTTAGCGATTTTTTTAAAGAAGCACCCGACGCACGATTATACCTGCTGATGGGTGAAGAAACACTGATGAGTTTACCGACGTGGCACAATGCAGACTGGTTGCTCCAACATATTCACTGCATTGTCATGCCACGACCCACGCATTTTAAAACCCCCTTTCGTAAGGAAATTGACGGCTTGCTTAAAAATCGTTACCAACTGGAGGTGATTCGTTTACGCCCCGCTCGAGGCTTCCCGATGAACGCAACACAGGTACGTCAACAGGGGGATGAAGTAGGGTGGCTAACACCGAGTGTGCATCCCTTTTTTATTTAAACTAAGCATCGGGACGCAAGCCTAAAGCGTGGCAAATGCCGTAGACCAACTCACTACGATTCAACGTATAAAAATGAAAGCGATTCACCCCTTCGCCTCGTAACGCTTCGCACAATTTAATCGCTTCACTACTGGCAATTAAACTGCGTGTTTCAGGGTCTTCATCTAAGCCATCAAACAAATGGCGTAAGCGACTCGGGACACTCGCTCCACATAAATTGGCGAATTTAAGCGTTTGCTGCACGTTACTAATCGGTAAAATGCCCGGTAGAATCGGGATGTTGATGCCTGTTTTTTCGCAAGCGTCTCTAAAACGTAAAAAAGTATCGGCTTCAAAAAAGAATTGCGTGATAATGGCTTTTGCTCCCAAATCCACTTTGGCTTTTAGGAATTCAATGTCTTGCGTTAGACTCGCCGATTCAGGATGCGCTTCAGGATACCCCGCCACGGCGACTTCAAATCCGCCAAAAGAGTGAATCTCTCGAATTAAATCGCTGGCGTATCTAAAGTATTTTAAAGCCGTTTCAGGCGTTTGATCTTTGGGAATATCACCACGCAACGCCACGATTTTTTGAACCCCCAACGCCTGATAACGCCCTAAAACCGATTCAATTTCCGCTTGCGTTGACCCCACGCATGTGAGGTGAGGCACAGGGTTAAGCGTCGTTTCTTTCAAGATTTTGGCAATGGTATCGTGCGTTCGCTCTCGGGTGGAGCCACCTGCTCCGTAGGTTACACTCACGAAATCAGGTTGCAAAGGAGCTAGTTTCTCTAAACTCTGCCACAGACGCCCCCCTGCTTCAGGCGAATTAGGAGGGAAAAACTCAAAACTGACTTGAGGCATAACTTGGGGCAATGGGGTCATATGAAATCCTTTTTTAATGTGATGCACTTTAGCATTTTACTGGAAAACGACGTAAAATAAAAGTCCCACTTGGCATTTGGGGTGGATGTTTTATAATACACTTAGATTTAGTTCAAAGGATTCTCCTATGCACGCAACGCCCTCCCCTGATACGTGGTACGTCATGGCACTGTATCGTTTTGTCGATTTACAGGATTTACCGACGCTTCAAGCAAGCCTCAAAGCGAAATGTCTCGATTTAGGCATTTGCGGTACGATTTTGCTTGCCCCTGAAGGGATTAACGGCACAATTGCTGGACGTTTTGAGGCGATTACTGAAATCGAGGCGTTTTTAAATACCCACTGCGGACTTTCTCAAGGCGAAGTGAAGTATTCCACCGCCACGGAAAAACCCTTTCGGCGGATGAAGGTGCAACTCAAAAAAGAAATCATTACCATGCGAACATCCTGTGCGACTCCCACGGAGCGAGTGGGGACTTATATCGAGCCAAAAGACTGGAATGCGATTATTAGCGATCCTGATGTGTTGGTCTTGGATACCCGCAACGATTATGAAGTGGCGATTGGGACGTTTAAAAATGCGGTGAATCCGAATATCTCCGTGTTTACGGAGTTTGTGCCTTATGTGCAAGAGCATTTAAATCCGCAAACTCATAAAAAAGTCGCCATGTTCTGCACAGGGGGGATTCGTTGCGAAAAGGCATCGAGCTTTATGTTGAATCAAGGCTTTGAAACGGTGTATCACCTTAAAGGCGGGATTTTAAAATACTTAGAAGAAGCCCCGAAGGAAGAGAGCCTTTGGGAAGGGGCGTGTTTTGTGTTTGATCGCCGTGTGGGGGTGGAACATGGCTTGCAAGAAAATAATTATAGCATGTGCTTTAACTGTGGCTGGCCGTTGACGCAAGCGGATCGGGACTTAGCCTCGTATGAGGAAGGAGTCTCTTGTGTGCATTGTATCGACTCGTTGACAGAAGAGAAAGCCCAACGTTTACGGATGCGTCAACAGCAGATCGAATCAGGCTTGTTTGCTTAAGGGTGGGCTTTTTGAGTCTTTTGTTGAAATACTATATTTTGTATTTTCGATTCAATACGATTCATTTGCATGTCAATCATAGAGCGTGTATGAGAATCTGTTATCGTCGCTAAAAATGTGAACATGCCAAGTATAATAATCGTCAGTAGCAACGACAAAAATCCCGTCCATAAAAGCTGATTGTTTCTGAGGCTTTCAACATACTGATCGTACCATTTTTTATGTTGATCT